>NZ_LZZU01000089.1:0-8112 GCF_014170355.1 Cupriavidus sp. UME77 | reverse complement strand
GGCTATACGACGTTGCTCTGCGGGGTTGGTCGCTGTTTGTTTGAGCGGCGATGGCTTTTGGACGCAAAAACCATACGACATCCCCCTGCGGGGGCTGCCGGTCACTTTTCTTTGACCGGCAAAGAAAACTAACGAAAAGAAAGCCGCCCTGCCGGGGGCAGAGCAATAAGGCTTATGTGGGGCGGTGGTTGCGTCGTACGGCCCGGAGTGTTGGCTGGCGTGCCCAACCGGCTTGGAGGTCATCGCTACGGCATGACCCTATGGTCACGTGGTGGTGCCCCTGATCGCTTTGCTCGGTGCGCGTTCTGGCATCTGCCGTTCGCGGTGCGCAGCACCACGATCCTGCCTGCCTCGGTGGTTTCGTGGTTTTGTCTCTGGCGGCGGGCGCCCGGCCATTTGATGCCCTGCCGTACCGGCGCGAGCGGTACCTTGCTTCACCCCCCTCTGGTTTCGTGGTGGGCACCGTGGCCCGTCCGCGAGGGCCGCGCTCACACACGTTCGGACATCACCGCGCTCGTCCTCCAAGACAAAACCACGAAACCAGCCACACCCGAAACGGCGCAGCACTTCGCCTCGCGAACGGCAGATGTGGGAATGATCACCGCAAGCGAGGTCAGGGGCTGCACGACGTAACCCATTGGTCATGCAGAAATGATGTCCTTGGGGCCGGTAGGATTCGCCAGCCAACACTCCGGGCCGTACGACGCAACCACCGAGGCCCAAACAGCCTTATTGCTCTGCTCCCGGCAGGGCGGCTTTCTTTTCGTTAGTTTTCTTTGCCGGTCAAAGAAAAGTGACCGGCAGCCCCCGCAGGGGGATGTCGTATGGCACTTGGGTCCAAAAGCCAACACCGATCAAAGAAACAGCGACCAACCCCGCAAGGGAGATGTCGTATGGCTCTTGGGTCCAAAAGCCAACACCGCCCAAAAAAACAGCAACCAACCAAGCAAGAGCGATCACCGATGCCCGATAACAGACCCGCCTCTCGGCCGGGCCCGTCGATCCCCATCAAATCAGTTGGTCGTCTTGGCGCCAGCCTCAAACCACTGGCCCAGCAACGCACGCTCGTCATCCGTGATCTGCGTGACGTTGCCAAGCGGCATGGCCTTTTGCTGCACCGCCTGCTGGTAGATCATCTGCGCATGCGCCTTGATCTCGTCGGCGGTATCGAGCTTGATGCCCTTGGCGGCGCTCGGCATCAACTTTGGCGCCGCGGCATGGCACTGGATGCAGCGCGAATTGATGACTTCCTGCACCTGGGTGAAGCTCACCTTCGCGGGAGCCGCACCGTCCTTGCTGGCGACCGCCTCACGCGGCACCGGCGCGATCATCACCGCGACCACCGCCAGCACGGCCACGCCGGCGGCGGGCCATGCGACGTTGATCTTGCCCTTGTGCTTGAGGATGAAGAACTGGCGAATCAGCACGCCGGCCAGCATGATCAGCACCAGCACGGCCCAGTTGTACTTGTAGCTGTAGGTCATGCTGTAGTGGTTCGACAGCATGGCGAACAGCACCGGCAGCGTGAAGTACGTGTTGTGCACGCTGCGCTGCTTGGCGTTCTTGCCATGCACCGGATCCACCGGGTCGCCCGCGCGCAGCGCGGCAACCACCTTGCGCTGCCCCGGGATGATCCACACCAGCACGTTGGCGCTCATGATGGTCGCGATCATCGCGCCGGTCAGCAGGAATGCCGCGCGGCCGGAGAACACGTGGCAGGCCACGAACGCGGCCAGCGCCACGTAGATCGCCACCAGGATGCCGACGGTGCGGTCGCTCTTGCCGAACACGCGGCAGATGCAGTCGTACACCACCCAGCCCACGCCAAGATACGACAGCGCAAACCCGATCGCCGCGCCCGGCGACATGTCCATCACGTTCTTGTCGATCAGGAACGTGCTGGCGTTGAACAGGTACAGCACCACCAGCAGGCCGAAGCCGGTCATCCAGGTGGAATACGACTCCCAGTAGAACCAGTGCAGGTTCTCCGGCAGCGTCTTGGGCGCGCTCAGGTATTTCTGCGGGTTGTAGAACCCGCCGCCGTGCACGGCCCACAGTTCGCCGCCCACGCCCTTGTCCTGCAGGTCGGGGTCGTCGGGACGGGTCAGGCTGTTGTCCAGCCAGACGAAATAGAACGAGGAACCGATCCACGCGATCGCCGTGATGACGTGCACCCAGCGCAGCAGCAGATTGGCCCAGTCGAGGATATAGCCTTCCATGTCTTGTCTCCTTTATTGCCCGTTGCCGCGCTTAGCTGCCACGGTAGGTCGAGTACGACCAGGGGGAGACCAGCAGCGGCACGTGGTAATGCGCGCTGGTGTCGGCAATGCCGAAACGCAGCGTCACCACGTCGAGGAAAGCCGGCTCGGGCAGCTTGGTGCCCTGGGTGCGGAAATAATCGCCGGCGCCGAATTCGAGTTCGTACACCCCGACCGCCATGGTGTCGCCATCCAGCAGGGGCTGGTCGCAACGGCCATCGTGGTTGGTGACGACTGTCTTCAGCGTCTCCTTACGATTGTCGACAATTTTATGCAGGGTAATCGACATGCCGGCGCCGGGCGTGCCGGCTGCGGTGTCGAGTACATGTGTGGTCAAGCGTCCCATCCTGTTCTTCCTTAGGGCTTTGGGTTGTGAGAGGCGCCGCTGCCTTCACTAGCACCATTTGTGGGAATGGTGCCCGCTCGGTACGTATTTCTAACGCATCCCGGCGCTGGACTGGTGCATGGCGACAATGCTTCGCACCACTCCGGATGGCAACTCAGGAATTACCCTGACTTGTCGAAAACCTAGCTCGGTTTTGTTGACAATATTGCCGTGCCAACCAAATAATTGTCAACAATTTTTGGGGCGCGCCACCTTGCTTCACCCCGCTTACACGGCGCGCTGCTCCCCTCCTCACCGATACGCTGGTGCCAAGATGTCCAAGAGTCTCAAGCTGATCGCCGGTGCCGATGACACCGCCGCCCCGACCGAAATCAAGCCCGCGCGCAAGGGTTCCGTCGAGGAGCGCATGTATCACGAGATCTATGACGCGATCATGGAGCACCGTCTGCCCCCGCGCACCAAGCTGACCGAGCACTCGCTGTGCGAAATCTATGCCACCGCGCGCCACACGGTGCGCAAGGTGCTGGCGCACCTGGCCGCCGACGGCATGGTGGACCTGGAGCCTAACCGCGGCGCCTTCATCGCCAGCCCCTCCACCGACGAGGCGCACGACATGTTCGAGCTGCGCCAGATGCTGGAGCGCGCAGTGCTGGAGAAGCTCGCCGGCATGCGCGACGTCAAGCGCGTGATCGCGCCGCTGCGCAAGATGGTTCAGGCCGAGCGCCAGGCCTTCCTCACCAATGAGCGGCCCAAGTGGATCCGCCTGTCGGCCGAGTTCCATACCGCGCTGGCCGAGCTTTCGGGCAACGCGCTGCTGGTCACCATGATGCGCCGGCTGGTGTCGCGCACCACGCTGATGATCGCCAGCGTCGAGGCGCCGGGCAATAACGCCTGCTCATTCGACGAACACGAAGAGATCCTCGACGCACTGGAACAGGGCGATGCCGCCCTGGCCCAGAGCCGCATGGCGCACCATCTCGGCGCTTGCGCCGACCGCGTGCAGCCCGATGAACCGGGCAATTTCGATCTTCGCAGCGTGCTGGGTCACTCCACCTAGCAGGTTGTTCCCGCTGCCAACCTGCGGCCAAGGCCCGATTCCTGCTCATGAGAAACGCGTCCCCGACGATGCGCGAAGCCGGAGTCACATACCGAGAGCCACCCCGCCCGGCAGCGTTCCCATCAAATCCAAAGGAGAGGAGACACATCCATGACTAGCGCTAGCACCACGGTCACAACGGACCAAACCAACGAGCGGCTGCCTTCGGGCCGGCTGCTTGCGCTCGGCCTGCAGCACGTGCTGGTGATGTATGCCGGTACCGTCGCGGTGCCGCTGATCATCGGCGGCGCGCTCAAGCTGCCCAAGGATCAGCTCGCCTTCCTGATCAATGCCGACTTGTTCGCGGCGGGCCTGGCCACGCTGATCCAGGCGTTCGGCTTCTGGAAGTTCGGCATCCGCATGCCGGTCATGATGGGGGTGACCTTTGCCTCGGTGGCGCCGATGATCGCCATCGGCTCCGACCCCAACGTGGGCCTGCTGGGCATCTACGGCGCGGTGATTGCCGCGGGGGTGTTCGGCATCCTGGTGGCGCCGCTGATGGGACGCATGCTGGGGCTGTTCCCACCAGTCGTCACCGGCACGGTGATCACGCTGATCGGGGTGTCGCTGATGCGGGTGGGCATCAACTGGGCGGCCGGCGGCCAGCCCACCACCCGTGCCGTGATCGACGGCGTGGTCAAGGATGTGCCAAACCTCGCCTATGGCGACCTGGGCAACCTGGGCATCGCGGCGCTGGTGCTGGTGGCGATCCTGTTGCTGAGCAAGTATGGCCGCGGCCTGATCTCCAACTGCGCGGTGCTGCTTGGCATCGTGATCGGCACCCTGGTGGCGATGGCGCTGGGCAAAGTCTCCTTCGAAGGCCTGAGCGACGCCAGCGCGATCGCGCTGATCACGCCGCTGCACTTCGGCATCCCGACCTTCGACCTTCCGGCCATCCTGTCGATGTGCGTGGTGATGCTGATCACGCTGGTGGAATCCACCGGCATGTTCCTCGCGCTGGCCGACATCACCGGCAAGCGCCTGTCCAACGAGGACCTGACCCGCGGCCTGCGTGCGGATGGCCTTGGCACCGTGATTGGCGGCGTGTTCAACACCTTCCCCTACACCTCGTTCTCGCAGAACGTGGGCCTGGTGACGGTGACCGGCGTGCGCTCGCGCTATGTGGCGGTGGCCGGCGGCATCATCCTGATCGGCCTGGGCCTGTTCCCGAAGATGGCGCACATCGTGGCCTCGGTGCCGCAGTTCGTGCTCGGCGGCGCCGGCATCGTGATGTTCGGCATGGTGGCCGCCACCGGCATCCGCATCCTGGGCTCGTGCGATTTCAACCGCAACCGCTTCAACCTGTTCATCGTCGCCATCTCGATCGGCTTTGGCATGATCCCGACGCTGGCGCCGACCTTCTTCCAGTACCTGCCCAAGTGGACCGACCCGTTCACCCACAGCGGCATCGTGCTGGGCACCATCGTGGCAGTCGTGCTCAATGTCTTCTTCAACGGCATCCAGTCGCGTGAAGAAGCCATGCGCAACGCCGCGGCCAACTCGCACGGCACGGAATAAGTCCAGCCGGCGGCGGCCGGCACAGTTTCCTGAAGAACCATGACCCTGATGACAAGCCACAACTATCCACGCGATCTGATCGGTTACGGCAGCCAGCCGCCGCACGCCCGCTGGCCGGGCGGCGCGCGCATTGCGCTGCAGTTCGTCCTCAACTACGAAGAGGGCGGCGAAAACAACGTGCTGCACGGCGATGCCGGCTCCGAACAGTTCCTCTCCGAGATCATCGGCGCGGCGGCTTACCCCGACCGCCACATGAGCATGGAGGGCGTGTACGAGTACGGCTCGCGCGCCGGCGTCTGGCGCATCCTGCGCGAGTTCGAGCAGCGCGGGCTGCCGCTGACGATCTTTGGCGTGTCAATGGCATTGCAGCGCCATCCGGAGCTGACCCGCGCGTTCGTCGCGCTCGGCCATGAGATCGCCTGCCACGGCTGGCGCTGGATCCACTACCAGGGCATGGACGAAGCCACCGAGCGCGAGCACATGCGCATCGGCATGCAGATCATCAAGGAGCTGACCGGATCGCTGCCACTCGGCTGGTACACCGGCCGCGACAGCCCCAACACGCGCCGCCTGGTGGTGGAGCACGGCGGGCTGCTGTACGACTCGGACTACTACGGCGACGACCTGCCCTTCTGGACCGAGGTGGAAGTCACCGGCGGCGAGAAGAAGCCTCACCTGGTGGTGCCCTATACGCTCGACTCCAACGACATGCGCTTTGCCACGCCGCAAGGCTTCAACACCGGCGAGCAGTTCTTCCAGTACCTCAAGGACGCCTTCGACGTGCTCTACGCCGAGGGCGATCCGCAGGGGCTGGACCGCCCCAAGATGCTGTCGGTCGGCATGCACTGCCGCCTGCTGGGCCGCCCGGGCCGCATGCGCGGGCTGCAGCGCTTTCTCGACTACGTGCAGGGACACGACAAGGTCTGGATCTGCCGGCGCGTGGATATCGCGCGCCACTGGGCCGAAACCCATCCCTACTCCGCACAGAACCACGCCTAAGCCGAACGATAAGCCGAACCATGAGCCAGACCTACACCCTCGACCAACTCAACGCCCTGCCGGCCGCCGACTTCATCCAGGCGCTCGGCGGGATCTATGAACACTCCGCGTGGGTGGCGCAAGCCGCCGCCGCGCAGCGCCCCTTCGCCCATGCTGCCGCGCTGGCCGACGCCATGCGCGCCATCGTGGACGGCGCGGGCGATGCCGCCCAGATCAAGCTGGTGCGCGCCCACCCGGAGCTGGCCGGCAAGGCCGCCGTGCGCGGCGAGCTGACCGCCGAATCCACCCGCGAGCAAAGCGGCGCCGGCCTGGACCAGTGCTCCGCGGCGCAATTCGAACAACTGCAGTCGCTCAACCGCCAGTACAACGAGAAATTCGGCTTCCCCTTCATCCTGGCGGTGCGCGGCTACGACCGCGCCGGCATCATCGGCGAGTTCGCAAGGCGCGTGAACAACGAACCGGCCGCAGAGTTGCAAACTTGCATCAACCAGATCCACCGCATTGCGCAATTCCGCCTGAACGACTTAGTATCCGGCTGAGCCAAAAAAGCAGCTGGTTCGTTAGCCCTGCGTTACCCCTGCCGCACCACCGATTTACCACCGGTTTACCACTGACTTACCCATGCTGCTGTAACGGGCAGAGGCCGGACCGAGCCCAGGTCCGGCGCCTGCCTGGCACCAAATCAAGCTCGTAGAGCAAAGAAAGCTAATAGAACCCGTCAGGGACCCAGTACACAAAGAACGCAACGGATCAACCACGGAGAAACCCACAATGCATAAGCAGATCAAGCCGGCCCTCAAGCTGGCAGCGATGGCGGCAGCCCTTTTCAGCGGCGCGGCCATGGCGCAATCCAGCGTCACGCTGTACGGCCAGGCCGACATGTTCGTCGGCGGTGTCAAGAACGTCGGCGCCGCCAACCGCGCCTATGTCGCCAATTCGGGCGGCATGCAGACCTCGTACTGGGGCATCAAGGGCACCGAAGACCTGGGCGGCGGCACCAAGGCCATCTTCGACCTGAACGGCTTCTTCCGCACCGACAGTGGCTCCTCGGGCCGCTTCAACGGCGACTCGATGTTCAGCCGCAATGCATTCGTGGGCCTGCAGAACGACAAGCTGGGCACCATCAAGCTGGGCCGCAACACCACGCCTTACTTCGTGTCGACCATCCTGTTCAACCCGCTGATCGACTCCTACGTGTTCTCGCCGATGGTGTTCCACACCTATTTCGGCGCCTCCACGGCCCGCGTGAACGACCCGGGCATCATCGGCGATTCGGGCTGGAACAACTCGCTGCTGTACTCCACGCCGAACTTCGGCGGCCTGACCGCCAACGTGATCTACTCGTTCGGCGAGAAAGCTGGCGCAACAGGCCAGAACAAGTGGGGCGGCAACCTGATGTACTTCAACGGCCCGTTCGCTGCCACGCTGGCCTTCCAGCAAGTCAAGTTCGACAGCACGCCGGGTGACGTGACCGCGTCGACCAGCCCGCTGCTGGTCGGCTTCAGCAAGCAAAATGCCGTGCAGGGCGGCGTGAGCTACGACTTCAAGATCGTCAAGCTGTTCGCGCAAGGCCAGTACATCAAGTCGGACATCAACAACAACGTCAACGGCGACATCAAGCACACCAACGGCCAGGTCGGCGTTTCGGTGCCGGTCGGCAATGGCAATATCCTGGCGTCCTACGCCTACGACAAGACCAAGAACTCGGTCGCGGACTTCAAGCGCAACACGGTGGCGGTCGCTTACGACTACAACCTGTCCAAGCGCACCGACGTCTACGCCGCTTACTTCTACGACAAGATCACCGACCTGTCGCACGGCGACACCTTCGGTGTGGGCCTGCGCCACAAGTTCTGACGCTTTCCCGTTGTCAACGGGAAGGCTACCCGCCCTCC
>NZ_LZZU01000088.1:0-18702 GCF_014170355.1 Cupriavidus sp. UME77 | reverse complement strand
GTTTCCTTCCCGCTTCGTTTTTCCTTGTGTGAGGTGCCGCACCGAAGCGGCGCGCACGCCGCGCCACTATGGTTTCACCCCTTCCCGCGCGCCTTGCAACTTGCCGTGCCTGGCGCGGCCGGTGCGGGACAAAGCCTGGCTTCGGCCGGGTTCGGCGACCGCGGTGCTGGCCCGCACCGTGGTCGCCTCCATGGCTGCCGGGCCTTGCCGCGTATTGAGAAGCCGCCAACCAGCAGGAGCGGACCGACGATGATCCTTCAAGGAAACGACCCGACTACCGGCGCTTCGTTTTCGCTGGGCAACCGGATTCAGCGCCAGCTCTGGCACTGGGCCTGGTTGTGCCTGTTCCGGCCAAGCCCGCGCCCGCTGCATGCGTGGCGCGCGGCGCTGTTGAGGTTGTTCGGGGCGCAACTGGGCGCGCATGTGCATATCTATCCGGGCGTGAAGATCTGGGCGCCGTGGAACCTGCGCGTGGGCAGCCATGTCGGCGTGGCCGATGGCGTCACGCTGTACAACATGGCGCCAATCGACATCGGCGATTTCTGCGTGGTCTCGCAGGGCGCGCACCTGTGCACCGGCACACACGACTACAACAGCGCCAACTTCCAGCTGGTAGCCCATCCCATCGTGCTTGCGGCGCACGTGTGGATCTGCGCCGAAGCCTTTGTCTCGCCCGGTGTGACGCTGGCCGAGGGCGCGGTGATCGCGCCGCGCGCGGTGGTGAGCAAAAGCCTGCGCACGCCATGGACCGTCTACGCGGGCATCCCGGCCCGCGCCATCAGCACGAGAGTCAGACATGCCAAGTCTCCAGCCTAGCCAGCCCATGCAAGCGCCGGGCATCTCCGTGCTGATCCTGACCCGCAACGAGGAGCAGGACCTGCCGGGCTGCCTGCAAAGCGTGGCCTGGTCGGACGACATTCACGTGTACGACTCGATGAGCACCGACGCCACGGTGGCGATCGCGCAGCGCTTTGGCGCGCATGTCACGCAGCGCGTCTTCGACAACTGGGCCAGCCACCAGAACTGGGGCCTGCAGCACATCGGCTTCCGCCATCCCTGGGTGTTCTACATCGACGCCGACGAGCGCATGACGCCCGAGCTCGTGGCGCAAGCCCGGGCCGCAGTGCGCGCGGCGCGCGACGAGGTCGCGTTCCGGGTGCAACGGCGCGACTTTTTCCTCGGCACCTGGTTGCGCCATGTACAGACATCTCCCTTCTACCTGCGTTTGTTCCGGCCGGAGCGGATGCGCTACGAGCGCCTGGTAAACCCGGTGTCGATTCCCGATGGCCCGGCCGGCGAACTGACGGGCTACCTCGATCACTACCCGTTCAGCAAAGGCGTGACCCACTGGATCACCCGCCACAACAATTACAGCGGGCTGGAAGCGATGCAGATCATCGAGAACCGGCGCAGCGAGGCCGCGTTCAGCCTGGCCGAAGCCCTGTTCGCGACGGATTTCCACCGGCGCCGCGCACACCAGAAGGAACTGTTCTTCCGCCTGCCGTTGCGCCCCCTGGTCAAGTTCGCGATCCTGTACCTGGGCAAGCGCGGCTTTCTCGATGGACGAGCCGGGCTCACCTACGCCATGCTGCAGTCGATCTACGAGTACTTCATCGTGCTCAAGACACGCGAACTGGAAAGGTCCATGGCGCTGCCCGCGCCAGATCCCGAGTCCGTGTGCCCGGAAAGCGCGCCGGCGCCCGTGCACCAATCCCTTCCGATGCCGGGTATGGCTGCAGACGGGGAAGGTGAATTCGGCAACCTGCCAGTCGCATCGACCCGGCAAACGGTGGCAGTGGCTGGCGGGCGAAATCCCTGACGCTGGCGAAATTGCTGCCCACGCCATATTTGCCATTCCTGCGCCGCGCGGCCATGTGCGCGATACGTTTCGACGCTCGGCGCGCCCGGCAGAAGCGCTTCAGATGTATGCAATGTTTGCGATAAATTCCCGCTCGCCCGTGTCTGCCAAAACGCGGCAATATGCGTTTAAACCCAGAAGTGGGAGCGTTCAGTGCGATTTCGAAATATTTGGCATGCCGTCTGGTCGCTTATGTTCGATACCGCATATGATTCGAGGCTGGCATTCTTCCGTTGGGAGAATCAGGCACCAGTGACATAGATCATGCCGTTGCAAGACCATGGGAGCACCTTCGCTCCCGCCGCCCCGGACGCGAGGGCAGGTTACGCAAGAGGCCTAATGGTGCCAGCATGCAACCGTCTTCATGGCTAGCGTTGCCTTGCATTGCCAAGCCCAAACCAGCGCGGAAGGCTCGCGCTGTCACTGCTGTTTCTCTCGCAGTGCGGTGTATTTAGTTAACGGGTGAACGGATGAAACTGGATTCAGAACTGGCTGAAAAGCCTTACTACAGCACGCGTACCGCCGCGAAACTGCTCAACGTGTCATTGGGGACAGTGCAGAAAATGGTGGAACGTGGCGAACTCGGGGCCTGGAAGACCAACGGAGGCCACCGGCGCATACATAAGGAGACCGTGCATCGCCTGCTGGCCACGCGCGTGGGGCAGGAACTTCCGTCAGTGCATGAACTCGACCTGGTGGTGTTTCACCCGAACCACCAGGAAGCCCAACGCATCCACGCACAATTGGGC
Source organism: Cupriavidus sp. UME77 (assembly GCF_014170355.1). Lineage (NCBI taxonomy): Bacteria > Pseudomonadati > Pseudomonadota > Betaproteobacteria > Burkholderiales > Burkholderiaceae > Cupriavidus > Cupriavidus sp. UME77. Next base: position 16,095 of record NZ_LZZU01000088.1, on the reverse strand, counting down.
AAATGGGGCTTGCCCCTGAAAAGCGTGGTGGTGGAGGACGTGGTGGATACCATCATTACTTCGGTCAGCTCGCATCCGCGAGTGGTGCTGTACTACGTGGAAGAACTCACTGACGCCGAGTCGGCCACCATCGAGAAGCTGCAGAACTTCTTTGCGCGCCAGAACGTCATCTTCGCCGTGATCACCAACCGCCAGGCCTATGACGGCGTGGCCGATGCGCTACAGCAATGGGGCATCATGGTGTTCCTCAAAACGCCCTCGCTGGAAGAAGTCAAAGGCTTCCTGCGCGCGCAACTGATGATGACACGGGGCGCAGCCGGCTGATCGGCCGGCATATCGCCAAGACCCTGTCCAGGACGTTTCACCGGCAGCTATCTGCCCGGCCGTCACCCGGCCGCCCGGCTTGCCTTGCCCGTTACCCGTGGGCGTGGCACTCGCTATAGACCACACACCGCAACGCCGCAGTCTCGTGACCCGCACGACTGCGGCGTTGTCGCATGAGCCGCCGCCTCAGGCCAGCGCCGCCAGCGGCTCGCGCACGGGCTGCGGCACCCCGGCGTCCATCATCCAGCCGTAGAGATTGCGGGGATCCGGCGGCGTCGCCACCAGCTCCACGTGGCTGCCGCGATGCTGCGCGTGGGCCGCGGCATGGAGCCAGCGCAGCGCGGAGTAATCCTCCAGCGCAAATCCCACCGAGTCGAACACCGTCACCTGCCCTGTTTCGGTGCGTCCGGCCACCCGGCCGGACAAGATCTCCCACAACTCCGTCACCGGCGTATCCGGCGGCAATTGCTGGATCTCGCCTTCGATGCGGGTCTGCGGCGCGTACTCGACCACAATGCGCGCCTGGCGCAGGATCTGCGGATGCAGTTCGGTCTTGCCCGGGCAATCGCCGCCTACCGCATTGATATGCACGCCGGGCGCGACCAGGTCAGGCGTAAGGATGGTGGCCCGCGTCTTGTCGGCGGTGACGGTGCTGATGATGTCGGCGCCCTGCACGGCTGCGCGCACGGAGTCCACCGCCACCACCTTCAGCCCCGGCACGCCTTGCAGGTTGCGCGCGAGCCGCGCCGTGGCGGCGGGATCGATGTCGTAGGCGCGGATCTCCCGGATGCCCACCATGGCATGGAAGGCCAGTGCCTGGAACTCCGCCTGCGCGCCGTTGCCGATCAGTGCCAGCGTGGCGGCGCCGGGGCGCGCCATTACCTGCGCGGCGAGTGCCGACGTGGCGGCGGTGCGCAGCGCGGTGGCCAGCGTGAGGTCGCACAGCAGCAGCGGGAAGCCGCTCGCCACTTCCGCCAGCACGCCAAACGCCATCACCGTCGGCATGGCGTTCTGCGCGTTGCGCGGATGGCCGTTGACGTACTTGAACGCGTATTGCACGGCGTCGCTCACCGGCATCAGCTCGATCACCCCGTCGACGGAATGCGTCGCCAGCCGCGCGGATTTATCGAATGCTTCCCAGCGCACAAAATCCTGGCGAATGTGATGCGCCATCTGCGCGATGGCGTTGGCGACGCCCGTGGCGCGCACCAGCGCCGCCACATCGGCGGCGTCCAGAAAGCGGGTCATGGCGATCTCCTTCATGGTGTTCTCCCTTGCTGGCTCGGTCTTGGTTTTTGCTCGTCCTTGGCGCTCATGCCGCCACCGCGGCGCCATCGGCCACGGCGCTCGCCCGGGCCGGCCCACTGGTGCGGTCCAGGCGCAGCGTCATGCAGTAGGCGCCGCCGCCGGACAGCATGTACGGCGACAGGTCCACCTCGCGCAACTGGTAGCCGCGCTGGCCCAGTTCGGCGCGCAGGTGCGGCGTGGTGCGCGTCATCACCACCTGGTCATGCAGGTTGACCGCATTGACGCTGAAGTGGCGCAGGTCGTCCTCGCTCGCTTCGATGCGCAGGCTGGCCGGCACGCGCTCGCGCAAGATGCGCAGGGCGTCCTGCGTAAAGGCGGGCGGGTAGTAGAGAATCTCGCCGCCGGACAGCGGACAGAAGCACACGTCGAGGTGATAGCTCTGCGCCGTGGCAAGCTCCAGCGCGACAACCTCGCGGCCGAAATGGCTCGCCATGGCATCGGCCGCGGCACGCGAGGAGCGCGGGCCGAAGCCGGCCCAGAAATGGCCGCGCACGGCATCCCAGATGCAGTCGCCAGCGCCTTCCTGGTAGCAGCCTTCGGGCAGCAGGCTGACGGAGTCGATCAAGCCGCGTTCGCGCAGGCCCTCGAAGATCCGCGCAAAGGGCGCTTCCTCGCCGGCCCGCTGGGGATAGCGAAAGCGCGCCAGCACGGCGTGGCCGTCCAGCACCACGGCGGCATTGGCGGGAAACACCATGTCGGGCAGGCCGGGCGCGCCGGGCGCGGTTTCCACCGTGAAGCCGGCCGCCTGCAGGGCCGCATGCAGGGATTCGAACGATGCCACCGCTTTGCGATGCATGCCGCGCGGGTCGCTGGCCCAGAGGCCAGGGTCCATCCACGGGTTGATGCTGTACGACACATCGTAATGGGTGGGCTCGACAAGCAAGATGGTGGGCTGATGGATCACGCTGGCTCCTTTGGGTGATGGGTGACGGGGGTCAGTCAATGCCTTGGAATGCCTGCATTCTGGTGCACGGCCGCGCTAACTAAAAGCCAGCAAGTTGCGCAATTTGCCTGCACCGTATGGCAAAACGCCAGCTAGAATTGGCGAATCGCCAGCCGCGACAGTCGTGCAGGCAAAAGCACCCATCGCCCCCCACAGGAACCCACCATGGACGACACCGACCGCCAGTTGCTGGCCCTGCTGCGCGACAACGCACGCATGCCGGCCACCGCCCTGGCCAAGGCGCTGCGCGTCTCGCGCGCCACCGTGCAGAACCGCATCGACAAGCTGGAAAAGGAAGGACTGATCGTGGGCTACACGGTGCGGCTCAAGCCCGAAGCCGAGGCGCACCGCATCCGTGCCTGGATGACCATCGCGGTGGATGGCAACAAGGCGCGAGCGGTGCTGCAGGCACTGCGCGGCGAGCCCAATGTGCAGGCCATGCACACCACCAACGGGCGCTGGGACATCATCGCCGAGCTGCGGGCGGATTCGCTGGAAGCCTTCGACCGCACGCTGGACCGCATCCGGCTGATCGACGGCATTGCCGCCACGGAGACCAGCATCCTGCTATCCAGCTACAAGCTTTAGGCGACGCTAGCGCGCTTACGCCGCGGCAGTGCCGCGCAGCCGTTCCCGCCGGGTTTCCTCGTGCAGCACCTGGCCGCTGGGGCGCAGTAGGTCGCGCAGCGAGACCACGCCCACCAGCCGCATGGAATCCAGGTCGGCCACCACCGGCAGCCGGCTGACACCGAGCTCCGCCATGCGGCCCGCGGCGAGGCGCGCGGTCTGCGCCGGCAGCAGCATCTGGTGCGGCTGCAGCGGCGCCATCAGCGCGCGGCCGGCCTCCATCGATGCCTCCCGCCCGCGCAGCGCGTTGCGCTCCAGCATGCCGACCACGCGCGCTGCGCACACGACCGGATAGGCGCGATGCGGTGCGTGCTCGCCAAAGTGGCTGGCCCACAAGACATGGACCGGCTGCTCGCCATCCACGCTCACCACGGCCGTCGTCATCAAATCCGCCACGTGCTGGCGCTCGAGCGGATCCACGCCATACTCGCGATAGATATGCAGGCCACGGCGTGCGATCTTCTCGGTCATGATCGAGCGCTTCATGGTCAGCACCGTGAAGCCATGCGCCACTGCCACGGTCAGCAGCAGCGGCAGCAGAGCATTGCTGTCATGCGTCAGGCCAAAAGCAAAGACGACGGCGGTCAGCGGCGCGCCAAGCACGCTGCCCAGCACGCCCGCCATGCACACCAGCGCCCACAACTGCGGCGAGGCGCCGGGCAGCCACGGCGCCAGCGCCACGCCAAGGCCCGCGCCCAGCATCAGCAGCGGGGCCAGCACGCCACCCGACGTGCCGGACCCCAGCGCTGCCACCCAGATGATCGCCTTGACCGTCAGCAGCGCCAGCACCACGCCGATCGCCATGCGGTTGTGCAACAGGTCCGCGATCACGTCATAGCCCACGCCCAGCGCGCGCGGCTCGAAGTACCCGCCAATGCCGACCAGCAGCCCGCCGATTGCCGGCCACCACATCCAGTGCACCTTGAGCTTGGAGAACTGGTCCTCGGTGCGATAGAGCGCCAGCGTCAGCGCGGCGCCCAGCACGCCGCAAAGCAGCCCGGCAACCACGCACGAGCCCAGCGCCATGGTGCTTGCCGGCGCGGTGTGCAGCGCAAACAAGGGGCCAGGCTCGAACACCATCGTGCGCAGGAAGCCGGCAACGGCGCAAGCCAGCGCCACCGGCAGCAGGCTGCGCGGACGCAACTCGAACAGCAACAGCTCCACGGCCAGCAGCACTGCCGCCACCGGCGTGCCGAAGATCGCCGTCATGCCGGCGCAGGCGCCCGCCACCAGCAGCGTCTTGCGCTCGGCCGCGGTGAGATGCAGGTACTGCGCGAGCAGCGAGGCGATCGAGCCGCCGGTCATGATGATCGGCCCCTCCGCGCCAAACGGCCCGCCGCTGCCGATCACGATGCCGGAGGACAGCGGCTTGAGCACGGCCACCCGGGGCGACATCTTGCTCTTGCCGAACAGCACGGCCTCGATGGCTTCCGGGATGCCGTGGCCACGGATCTTGTCGCTGCCGTAACGCGCCATCAGGCCCACCAGCAGGCCGCCGACCGCCGGCACCACGATGACCCATGCCCCCAGCGCATGCTGCGCCGGCGAGCGATCCGCCAGCGACAGGGACTGATAGAAGAAGAGATTGGTGAAGAACCGGATCAGGTTCAGCAGCAGCACGGCAGCCGCCGTGCTGATGGCCCCGATGAGGGGCGCCAGCGCTGCCAGCAGGAGCAGCCGGCGGTCGACGGCGTAGTCGCGTTTTTCGAAGTGCATGGCCAGGATCGGAAAAGTAGACGGAGGACGGGATGCGGATCGCGGGCTGATCCCGCTTCGCGAAAAACGAAATGTATCACGTCATGATATATTTGCGCGCTGGATTTCCGGAGCACGATGCCAAGGCGATCCAGGTGCGCTATTGCGCGCATTCGCCCGCACAACCCAAAGAAAGAAGACCCATGCCGCCATCCCAGGCCCCCTCCTTAGCCGACTTCCCGCCAGGCCGGGCACGTGCGTGGCTGCGCGCGTTTGCCCCCACCCCCATCGCCGCCGGGCGCCGCGAACGCCTCAAGAGCTGCCTGGGCGCGCTGGTCGGCCTGCTGCTCACCGAATGGATCAGCCGTCACCTGCTGGGTGGCTTCAACCCCTGGTTCATCGCCCCGATGGGCGCCTCCGCAGTGTTGCTGTTCGCCGTGCCGGCGAGCCCGCTGGCGCAGCCCTGGTCAATCATCGGCGGCAACCTGGTGGCCGCGCTGATCGGCGTGGCCTGCGCGCGCTGGATCCCCGAGCCCGGGCTGGCCGCCTCGGTGGCGGTGGCGCTGGCCATCGTCGCCATGTTCCAGTTGCGCTGCGTGCACCCGCCCAGCGGCGCAGTGGCGATCACCGCCGTGTTCGGCGGCCACGCCGTGACCCAGCTTGGCTTTGGCTTCGTGGTGATGCCGGTCGCGGTCAACTCGATGTTGCTGCTGCTGGTGGCGCTGGTGTTCAACAACCTGATGCGCCGGCGCTATCCGCACCGCCCCGCCGAACACGCCAACCCGCACCGCACCGCCGATCCGCTGCCGAGCGAGCGCGTGGGATTCAACCGCAGCGATCTGGACGAAGTGCTCAAGGCGCGCGGCGAGTTCCTGGACATCGAGCAAGACGATCTGGAAGACATCCTGGTGGCCGCGCAGCTACGGGCGTATCGCCGGCACTTTGGCGATGTGCGGTGCGTGGACATCATGTCGCGGGACGTGGTGACGGTGCAGCCCGGGCAGAGTGGCCTGGAGGCGCGCGCCCTGTTGTTCAAGCATGGGATCCAGGCGCTGCCGGTGGTGGATGCGCAGCGGCGGCTGCTTGGCATGCTTGGCCTGGCGGATCTTCTTGCCGTGCGCAGCGGCGCCGACGGGCAGGTCCGTGCGGGAACTGCCAAGGACCTGATGCACACCGGCATGGCTACGGCCCGGGCGGAGCAACCCATGGTGGAGCTGGCGCGGGCATTTTCCAATGGCGGCCTGCATCAGGTGCCGGTGGTGGATGCCCAGCGGCGGCTGCTGGGCATCGTGACGCAATCGGACCTGATCGCCGCGCTGCTCGAACAAGGCCCCCCGGCAAAACCGGAACCCGGTGCGCAGCCCGCAGGCTGACGCGCACCGGCGCTAACGGCTCGCCTGCAACCCGCCCGCCGCCGGCATGGCGTGCGCATCGGCACGCGCCATGCCATTGAACAACAGGTTCAATGCCACCGACATCACGCAAGCCAGCAGGATGCTGCTGTGCATGATGGGCTGCAGCCAGCCTGGCAGTTGATTGAACAGCGAGCCCGAGAACGTGGGCAGCAACGAGATGGCCAGGGTGGCGGCAACGATATACACGTTGTGCCGCGTGCCCTCGAAATCCACCCGCGCCAGCGTGCGCACGCCCGCCGAGGTCACCACCCCGAACATGAACAGCCCTGCCCCGCCCAGCGCCGGCAGCGGGATGGAAGCGACGATCGTGGCCAGCTTGGGGAACAAGCCCAGCGCGCACAGGATCACGCCCGCCGCCACCACGACCCAGCGGCTCTTGACGCCCGTCACCACCAGCAGGCCGATGTTCTGGCTGTAGATGGTGTAGGGAAAGCCATTGAGCGCCCCGCCGATCACGCTGGCCAGCCCGTTGGCCCGCAGGCCATCCGTCATCTCGCCCGCGCTCAGCGGCTTGTTCACGACATCGCCGATCGCCAGGAACAAGCCCATCGACTCGATCATGATGATGATCATCACCACCACGATCGTCAGCGTGGCCACCACGTCGAACACCGGCCAGCCGAAATAGAAGGGATGGATCACGTCGACCATCGGCGCCTCGGCCACGCCATGGAAGTCCACCATGCCGAAAGGGATCGCCACCAGCATGCCGGCCGCCAGGGCCAGCAGCACGGAGACGTTGGACCAGAATCCCTTGAGCCACTTGTTGATGACCAGGATCAGCGCGAACACGAAGCCCGCCAGCGCCAGGTGATGCGGCGCGCCGAAATCCGGCGCGCCGCGCCCACCGCCCACCCAGTTCACGCCGACCGGGAACAGCGACAGCCCCACCACCATCACGATGGACCCGCCAACGATGGGCGGAAAGAAGCGCAGCAGCTTGCCGAATACCGGCGCCAGCAGCATGGTGATGACGCCGCCCGCCATCACCGCACCGATGACGGCCGGCAAGCCAAGCGCAGGATTGGTGGCGATGACAAGGATCGGCGGGATGGCGCTGAAGGCCACGCCCTGCATCACCGGCATGCGCACGCCGAAGCGCCAGAAGCCCGCGGCCTGCAGGATGGTGGCGATGCCACAGGTGAAGAGGTCGGCATTGATCAGGACCGCCACCGCCTCCTTCGGCAGCTTGAGCGCGCTGGCGATGATCATCGGCACCGCAATGGCGCCGACATACATCACCAGCACGTGCTGGAAGCCCAGCATCACCAGCGGCCCGGGGGCTGGCACCTGGTCAACTGCGGCCGGCCTGTCGCCGGTCAGGTCTTGGGTGTTCATGGGGGTTGTCTCCTCTTGTGCCGTTACGTGCGATGACGCGACATCTCTGGGAATACGGGCGCGCAAAAAAAAAGGCCCCGGAACCTGACTAGCGCCCAGCAGGCGCCGGGGCAAGATCACGCAAGCATTACAGGTGCACCTCCCTCTCGCCATGCGCCTGCAGCAGCGCCATCAGCTTCTTGCGCATCACCAGCCCGGGCTTGTCGGACGGCATGTGGAACTCCATGCGCCGCGTGGTATCGATGGGCGCGTCGTAATCCGTGGCTTCCAGTATCTCCTTGTCCTCGCGCGTGACCGCATGGTCGAACTTGACCAGTTCCTCGGCCGGCGCCTGCTGCTCCGTGTCGTTGCGGTATAGCCACTGGACCATCATCGTGCTCTTGTCGTCGATGGGCGTGGCGCAGTTGACGATGGTGTGCACCAGGCCATTCGGATAGGTGCAGCCGAAGCGGCGCGAAAACGGCATGTACCAGTTGTCGTGCAGGTGGCGGATGGTCTCCGGCTCCTTGCTGCCGGTGAGCAGCCAGCTATCGGGCGGGTTCATGATCGGCACCGAGCGGCGCGATTCGAACCCCCACTCGTTCTCGATGATCTCGATGTCTGCCGGCTTCGGGCTGGCGAACTTGCCGAAGGTGTTCTTGTGCACGAAGCTGAAATGCGCGTTGTCGAACGAGTTCTCCATGAAGCGCAGGCCGCTGCATGCCCAGCGCTCGTAGAACTGCGGGATGCGGCGCAGCGAAGGATCGTTGCCTTCCGGGATGTCCGGGATATCGGTCAGTGGGTCTTCCAGCGCCACCCACACGTAGCCGTAGCGCAGCTTGCAGTGGTAGTTCGGCACGCGTGCGTTAGCGGGGATCATGTTCTGCGGCATCTGCGGAATGCGCACGCACTTGCCGCTGCAGTCGTAGGACCAGCCGTGATAGCCGCAGCACAGCAGGCCGTCCGCATCCACATAGCCCTTGGAGAGCTTGGCGGTGCGGTGGCAGCAGCGGTCGCGCACGGCCGCGGGCGTGCCATCGGCGCCGCGCCAGATCACGATGTCCTCGCCCAGCAGCGTGAACGGCTGCGGGCCAAGGTCGAGCCTGGATTCGGGAATGACCGCGTACCAGAAGCGCCGCAAGACCGGTTGTTGAGTGACAAGCATTGGGAAGTCTCCTCTCGTATTGTCGAGTGTGGGGTTTTGTGCAGGCGTGCAGTGCGTGCAGGAGTACGGCGCGTTGTGTTCTTGTTTCAGGCCGGTGCGGCTTGCACCGGCAGCCAGTCGCTGATCTGCCTGGCAAGCGCGCCCTTCTCCGCCACGGCCTTGCCCAGCAGCGCGAATCCGGTCAGGGCGCCTTGCGTATCGCGGAACAACGCGCGCAGGCCCGCGCCGGCTTCCCCGGCCGCCGCCTGCGACTCGATCTCCCAGTTGCCCGCGCCGGCCAGCGCGGGCGATACCACGGCCGGCAGCACAGGCGTTTTCACCACCACCGGCATGGCGGCGTAGCTCAGCGGCGTCGGCGTGCCGGCCAACGTGCGGGCCAGTGCGCGCGCAGCCTGCATCAGCGGCATCACGTATGGCAGCACCAGGCCATCGACCTCGGCGCAGTCGCCCAGCGCGTAGACCGACGGCGCGCTGGTGCGCAGCAGGCGGTCCACCACGATGCCGCGCGCAGTGGCAATGCCGCCGTCCTGCGCCAGCGCCACGCGCGGCAGCAGCCCGGTGGCGGAGAGCACCACGTCGGCAGCGATCTCCACGCCGCTGGCCAGTTGCACCGCGAGCGCGCCATCGCGGCGATGCACCGCAACCGGCATCTCGCCAAGGTGCAGCCGCACGCCGAGGCCGCGCAGCGCGCCGGCCATCAGCTCGCCCGCCTCGCCCGGCAACAGCCGGCCGAGTGGCCATGCGGCGGGATCAACCAGCTCGACGTCGAAACCACCCGCGTGCAGGTCGTTGGCGAACTCGCAGCCGATCAGGCCCGCGCCGAGGATGGCCACGCGCCTCTTGCCTTGCAGCGAGGCGTGAAAGCGCGTGTAGTCGGCAAGATCGTTGACGGTCTGCACCGCATCGGCGCCATCGCCTTGCAAGCCTGGCGCACGCGCCTGCGCGCCCAGCGCCAGCACCAGTTGTCCGTAGCGCAGCGGTTGCCCGTCGACCAGCACGGTGCCGGCGGCCGTATCGATGGCCGATGCATCGGCATGCGTCATCACGCGTGCGTTGAGCTGCGCGGCCATCTGCTGCGCGCTGGCGATGGCCAGCGTGGCGGGTGACTTGTTGCCGGCCAGCGCATTGGACAGCATCGGCTTGGAGTACGACTCGCCGGCGTCGCGCGTGACGATGACCAGCGGCGTCGCGCTGTCGAGCTTGCGGAACTCGCGCGCCAGCGTGTAGCCCGCCAGGCCGGTACCGAGGATGACCAGCGGCAGCGCTTGCTGCGCTTGCTGCGATTTCGCGGTGATGGCGTCGTTCGTCATGGCTCAGGCCAGCACTTCCATCTCGAACTCGGCCTTGCTCACGCCGCAGTCCGGGCAAAGCCATTCGTCCGGGATATCCTCCCAGCGCGTGCCGGCGGGAAAGCCGTGCTCAGGCATGCCGAGCGCTTCGTCGTATTCAAAGCCGCATACCATGCATTTCCATTTTGTCGCTGTCGTCATTGCGAGTCCTTTCGTCGGGTTCGGGTTGTTACGGGCTTGCGTGCCGGCCGGATGGCTGGCCTACGCCAGCGCAAATGGCGTGGCGCGCAAGCGCTTGCCGGTGGCCGCAAAGATGGCGTTGCCGATCGCCGGCACCACCGGCGGGTTGGACAGTTCGCCGACGCCACCGGGCTGCCTGCCGGAGGGCGGCATCACCACGATCTCCAGCGCCGGGGCGTCGCTCATGCGCACTACCGGGTAGTCGTGGAAGTTGCTTTGCTTCACGCCGCCGTTCTCGATATGCACCGCGTTCATCAGCGCGGTGGACACGCCCCAATAGACGCCGCCAGCCAGTTGCTGGCGCACCGAGCTGGGATCGACGGCAAGCCCGCAGTCCACCACGCAGGTGATCTTGTGCACGGTGATGGCGCCGTTCCCGACGCTGACATCGGCCACGATGGCGATATAGCTCTTGTAGCCTTCGTAGGTGGCCACGCCCAGGCCTCGGCCATTGCCGCCCTTGCCCGGCTTCGCGCCGGCTTTCCAGCCCGCCAGCGCGGCGGCGCGGTCGAGCACCGCCACATGCTCGGGCTTGCCTTGCAGCAGCTTTCTGCGCAACGCCACCGGGTCCTGCGCGCTGGCATGCGCGGCTTCGTCGATCAGGCTTTCGATGGCGAAGATATTCGGCACGTAGCTCACCGCGCGCCACCACCACACCGGGAAGCCCGGCTCGTGGCGCACCCAGGCGAGGTCGAGCGCGGGCACCTGGTAGTAGAAATCGTCGCGCATGCCCTCGGTGCAGCTCGGGTCGACCGGCACCTTGGCCAGGAAGCCGGGATCGTCGGGCTCCTTGATCGACGGCACCACGGCGCGCAGGCTGAAGGCCTGCACATTGCCGGCCGCGTCCAGCGCGGCGCGTGCCTTGTGCACGCTGGCGCTCTGGTAATAGAACGCGTGCATGTCGTCCTCACGGCTGTAGAGCAGCTTGACGGGGCGGCCCATGCGCTTGGCGATGTAGGTCGCTTCCAGGATGATGTGCAGCCCTTCGCGGGCGCCGAAGCTGCCACCGGCTTCGGTCAGATGGATCTTCACCTTGTCGCGCGGGATGCCGGCAATGGTCTCGGCCGCCTGCGCGCAGCGCGAGGGCACCTGCACGCCACCCCAGTACTCCACCGCGTCCGGCCGCACCCACGCCACGATGCTGAGCGGCTCCATCTGCGCATGCGCCTTGTAGGGCATGGTGTAGACCGCTTCCACCACCTTGGCGGCGCCCTGGAAGGCGGCGTCGGCATCGCCCTTGACCTTGGACTTCTTGCCTGGCTCGTCCACGCGCGCGGCCATGGCGCGGATAGCAGCCTCGGCGCTGAAGTCCTGCATGGCGCTGTCGCCCCACACTACCTTGAGCACCTGGCGCGCGCGCTGCGCGGCCCAGAAGTGATCGGCCACGATGGCCACGCCGGGCTGGCTGGCGCCGTTGATGGGGCGCGCGGCCAGCGCGTCGGGGCGGAAATGCGCGATCGTTTCCGGGATTTCGGTGGCGAACACATCGCGTACGCCGGCCAACGCCTTGACCTCGGCGGCGTTGAACGACACCACCCGCGCGTTGACCACCGGCGCGTGCACCACAATCGCGCTCAGCATGTCCGGCAGCTTGATGTCGATGGCGTAGCGCGCGCGGCCGGTGAGCTTGTCGGCCACGCGGTAGCTGCTGCGCTCCTTGCCGATCAGCACGAACTCGTGTGGCCGCTTGAGCGTGACCTCGGCCGGCACCGGCAAGCGTGCCGCGCCTTCGGCCAGCTCGCCGTAGGTGAGGCGCTGTCCGCTGGGCACGTGGATCACGGCGCCAGCGGCTGTCTTGCAAGCCGCCGGCTCGACCGCCCAGCGCCGCGCCGCTTGCGCCACCAGCATGGCGCGCGCGGTGGCACCCGCGCGGCGCAGCGTGTTCCACTCCAGCGGCACGCTGGTGCTGCCGCCGGTGGCGTGCATGCCCCACAGCGGATGCAGGTAGGCCTTGGCAAGCGGATCGTCGGGCTGGATCACCTGCACGGTGGCCCAGTCGGCATCAAGCTCTTCGGCCAGCATCAGGCCCAGCGCATTCTTCACGCCGGTGCCGCTGTCGTATTTGTGGACCACCAGCAGCACGCGGTTGTCGGGGGTGACGCGCACCCAGGCATTGGGGGCGAAGTTGCCGGCCGCGCTGTCGGTGATGGGCGCGGCGGCAGCGTTGCGGATGCACTGGCCGCCGCTGCCGATTTCCAGCAGCAGGCCGCCAGCGAGCGCCGCGCCGGCTTGCAGGAAGCGGCGGCGCCCGCCATTGGCCGGGGTGGCATCGATCAGGTTGAGCTCGCGCGTCATGCTGGCTTGCCTCCACGCAGTTCGGCGGCGGCGCGATGGATCGCGCGGCGGATGCGGTCGTAGGTGCCGCAGCGGCAGATGTTGCCGGCCATGGCGGCATCGATATCGCTATCGGTGGGGTTGCGCTTGCTGGCCAGCAGCGCGGCGGCCGACATCAGCTGGCCGGACTGGCAGTAGCCGCATTGCGGCACGTCTTCCGCTTGCCAGGCTTTCTGCACCGCGTGCAGCGTGTCGGGCTGGCCCAACCCCTCGATGGTGGTGACCCGCTTGCCGGCCACGGTGGAGACCGGCGTCTGGCAGGCCCGCACCGGGGCGCCATCCACATGCACCGTGCAGGCGCCGCACAGGCCCATGCCGCAGCCGTACTTGGTGCCGGTGAGATTGAGTTCGTCGCGCAGCACCCACAGCAAGGGGGTGTCGCCGGGAGCTTGCACGGCGCGCAGGGCGCCGTTGACTTTGATGGGGGTCATGGTTTTTTCTCCTTGCTCCGCCGTTTGTCACTACTTGGCGCTGCTTGGCGCTGCTGATTGCTGTCTTTGGGGGCTGGCGGGCCGTGTTGAAGCAAAGACTAGCTGCGCCAAATCCATATGTGAAATATGATTTGAGAATCCTTTCCATACGACATTCATATGGATATCCGCCAGCTCCGCTATTTCATCGCCGTCGCCGAGGAGGGCAACTTCAGCCGTGCCGCCGAGCGCCTGCATATTTCCCAGCCGCCGCTGAGCCAGCAGATCAAGTCGCTGGAGGCGTCCCTTGGGGTCATCCTGTTCGAGCGCGGCCGCCTGGGCGCGCGCCTGACCCGGGCGGGCGAGGCGCTGCTGACGCGGGCGCGCGGCATCGTGGCCGACCTGGACTCGACCCGGAAAATGGTGCTGCGCGTGGCCGACGGGCTGGAAGGCTACCTGCGCATCGGCATCATCAATTCCGTGATGTACGGCCCCCTGCCCCATACCATGCGGCTGTTCCAGGAGCGCAACCCGGCGGTGGAGTGGACCCTGCACGAGATGCTCCCCGACCAGCAGGGCGAGGCGCTGGCGCGTGGCCAGATCGACGTGGGCTTTGCGTCCAGCGCTACCGGGCGGGAGGAACTGCGGTCGATCCGCGTCTATCCGCAGCCGCTGATGGCCGCGGTGCCGGCAAGCCATCCGCTGGCGGCCAGCGGCCGGATCCGGCTAAAGGCGCTGGCGGCGGAACCATTTGTGCTGCTTAATACCCAAAGCCCAGTGATCCGCAGCTTGCTGGCTGCCTGCGTGCGCAATGGCTTCCACCCGCGCGTACTGCACGAGTCAGTGGATCCGCAGACGGTGCTCAGCCTGGTGGGCGCCGGCGTTGGGGTCAGCGCGCTGCCGCGCTCGCTGTCGGGCGCGCCGCGTGAGGACGTCACCTTCCTCACGCTGGACGAGCCGGGGCTGGCCGCCGACCTTTATGCCACCGTGCGGCGCGACCACGGCCTGCCCGCGCTGGACCGCTTTCTCACGCTGCTGGAAGATGTCACCGAGGTATGGCATCGTGAGACGTTTGGTGAAGGCCTGCGTAGCACATAGCGCGTCCGGCGTCCCGCAATGCAACATTGCAGCCCCCTCGATGCCGCCCGCCTCCGGCGGGCTACGGGTTTTCCTATATATTGTTGCCGTTCACGTCACACCGGCAGTCCAGGAGAAGCACCCGATGAATTCCGGCCAACTGATTGAAAAACTCGCCGCCATCTTTGCGCTGATCGTGCTGATCGGCGGCTCGTTGCTGGTGCTCGCGCCCTTTACCACCGCACTGTTGTGGGGCGCCATCCTCGCCTTCAGCTCGTGGTACCCCTATACGGTGCTGTCGCGCTGGCTGGGCAACCGGCGCAGCCTGGCGGCCCTGATCTGCGTGCTGCTGGCCGCGGTCATCGTGCTCGGCCCCTTTGTCTATGCCGGCGCCAGCGTCTCCGCGCACATCGACGAACTGTCCGGCCTGGTCGACCAGTTCTTCGATCACGGCGCGCCCGCGCTGCCCGGGTGGCTGACCGGCCTGCCTTATGTGGGCGACTACCTGCAAAGCTCCTGGGACAAGGTGATCCATGCCGACTCGGAGATGGTTGCCAACCTGCGCAAGCTGATCGCGCCCGTGGGCCATGTGTTGCTGGGCGCCGGGCTGTCGATCGGCGCCGGGCTGGGCCAGCTGGCGCTGTCGATCGTGCTGGCGTTCTTCTTCTATACCGGCGGCGAGTTCGCGGTGGCGTGGCTGCGCGCGGGCATGCGCCGCATTGCCGGCGAGCGCGCCGACCACCTGCTGGCGCTGGCCGGCAACACCGTCAAGGGCGTGGTCTACGGCGTGCTGGGCACGGCCTTCGTGCAGGCCCTGCTGGCCGGCATCGGCTTCTGGATCGCCGGCGTGCCCGGCGCCGCCATCCTCGGCTTCATCACCTTCTTCCTGTCCGTGATCCCGGTCGGCCCGCCGCTGGTATGGATTCCCGCCGCGCTCTGGCTTTACCACACCGGCTCGCTCGGCTGGGCCATCTTCATGGTGGTGTGGGGCGTGGGCGTGGTCAGCATGGCCGACAACGTCATCAAGCCGCTCCTCATCAGCAAGGGCACCGACATGCCGCTGATCTGGGTGATGCTGGGCGTGTTCGGCGGCGCGCTGGCCTTCGGCTTTCTCGGCGTCTTTATCGGCCCGACGCTGCTGGCGGTGGCCTACGCGCTGCTGCGCGACTGGACCATCGGCTCGCAGCACCTGGCTGACCCGCCGCCCGCGCTGGCGCAAGGCAAGCCCGTCACCACCGCCGAGGACGTGGCGGGTTCCGGCAAGGCATGAGCGAAACCAGCCGTCCCGAACCGCAGCCATTGGCACCACCGCCCACCCAGGCCGAGCTGGCCCGGATGGTGGCCTGCGAGTACTGCGATGCGGTCTACCAGCGCACCGAGCTGGAGCCGGGCGAGCGCGCGCTGTGCCTGCGCTGCGGCGGCCAGCTCTACCGCGATAGCTCACGGGCCTATGCGCGGCTGCTGCCGTTGGTCATTGCCGCGCTGATCCTGTTCCTGGTGTCCAACGCCTATCCCATCGTCGAGATGGATCTCAAGGGCGTGCGCACCGAAACCACGCTATGGGGCGCGGTGCAGGCGCTCTACGCGGACAACATGACGCTGGTGGCCGTGCTGGTGTTCGCCACCACCATCCTGTTTCCCTTGTCCGAAATGCTGATGATGCTTTACCTGCTGGTGCCGATGGCGCGCCACCGGATGCCGCCGGGCTTCGAGCGCATCGTGCGCGGCATCCAGCAAACCCGGCCGTGGGGCATGATCGAAGTCTTCATGATTGGCGTGCTGGTCACGCTGGTCAAGCTCTCGACCATGGCGCAGGTGCTGCCGGGCGTGGCGCTGTGGTCGTTCGCCGCGCTGGTAATCGTGCTGGCCGCGATGCTGTCGTTCGATCCGCGCGAGCTGTGGCAGCACCTGGACGAGGAGCCGCCCCGATGAGCGCCCCAACCCCCAAGCC
>NZ_LZZU01000087.1:0-44886 GCF_014170355.1 Cupriavidus sp. UME77 | reverse complement strand
CCCCTATTCCCCTTCCCCCACTTCCCCACGTCCCCATTTCCCGCAATGGGTGCAGCATGCCCGCGCATGCGTTCTACTCGATCCGCTCCAACGCGCCAGCCCCTCGTTGGCATCCAAGCAGGATTAAAGGGCCCCGCATTCGAGCGTGGATACGCGATTGATATCGTGATCTACGTCAATGATAAGTGAGGTTGCGCGTCGGTCTCGGCGTTAGGGCAAGAAGCCGAGCGAAACTAGCTGGCATACAAGTGAGTATCGACCAGCCGGCGACGAAACTGAGTTCCCAGCCCCTCGTTAAGGTGACGTAAATCTAGGCACCCGCCGGCTTTATCAAATTGGAATCGGAGGCAAGGGAATGGTACTGTACTGGACACGGTGGCGGAGCGCCTTGGCGCAGCAAGGGGCGTTGAAGCCGACAGCACGACGGACGACGAACGACGGACCAATGTCACGCAGCGTGTCGTAGGCTTCATGATGGCGGGCAACGCCGAGGCGCTCGCGGCGAGGAAGGGCGGGTGCACTGCCTCTACTAGCGCAGCGCCACAGCCTCGAAGCGCGCCACCACGGCATTGTCGGCGCCGAGCAGGTCGAGCTGGCGGCCCGCAAGGCGGGCGCGCCGTACCGTTTCCAGAGCCTGCAGGAACAGCGTTTCCTGGGCCATGCCCTGCGCGCAGGCCATCATGGTACCCGCCAGGCCTTTGAAGCGAAGCTGGTCGCCATCGGCTTCATAGCCGCCCATCAGGCTGTTACAGCCGCCATTGCCTGACAGCCGCGCTTCGCTCGTGGCGAGGATCACGTGCGGTTCGCGCTGGCGCTCCGCCACGCTGACCGGCGCATCGCCCTGCCGCGTGAGCTTCCAGTAGGTCGCGCGCAACGGGCTGTCAGGCACCTGTGCAGCTGGCTTTTCCGACAGCTTCTCCTTGCCCCTGGAAGCCGATAGCAGCTGCAACTGCAGCGCTCGATCGACAGCGTAGCAGCAAGCTGCTGGGCGACGCTGGACGGCGCGGGAAAGAAGATCGTCGGGCGCAAGCGGCATATTGCCGTGGATGCGAACGGCCGGTTGCTGATGGCGAGCTTGACGCCTGCAGACATCGCCGAAAGTACCGGGGCGCTGGCGGTCCTGGAGGCCCTAAAGAAGCGCTAGCCGGGACTGAAGCATCTGTTTGCAGATGGCGCATACGATCGTCGCACGTTGATGAATAAGGCCGCGGCGCTCGACTTCGTCGTGCAGGTGGTGCGCCGTCACGAGGATCAGGTTGGCTTCGCGGTGCTACCCCGGCGTTGGGTGGTGGAACGTACCTTCGGTTGGATGGTTCGCTGGCGTCGCCTGGTCAGGGACTACGAGCGGCGTCCCGATGTGTCCGAGGCCATGGTCTATATCGCAATGGGCGGACTGCTGATACGCAGAATTGCCGATCCTTGAATTATCAAACGGGCTCTCGGGCCGAGCGTTGTAGCTGCCATCCGTAAGAGTGGCGTTGAAGCCCGCCTACGCGTCGGCATGCAGGATGCCGCGGAAGCCGGCCAGACGAGCTTGGGGGTGCAAGCACTGGCGATTTGCAGCGCGCATCCGGGGCGCCAGTTCGTTCTATGTTCTGTTGATCGGTATGTTTCATGCCTAGTCCTATGCTGACGTCGAGATGCCAATGGAGTTGGAAACAACGAGCTATCCGAGCGACCCGACATTTGGCCAGCCAGGCGGCGCGGCCCTGAGGTATTGCAGGGTGAGCATCAGTACCCCCAGCAGACCGGCGATAATCCCAGCCAGCATTCCCAGGTAGCCAAGCAGGTCCAGAAGCAAGCCCGCCAGCATGGGCATCACCATCCGCGTCAAGGCGAGCAGACTGGACTGAATGCCATAGTCCAGGGCAGTCATGCCGGGGCGGGTGTGGTACATCATCAGGCCGAACAACAGGCCCGCGGCGGCCCCCATCGCCATGGCAATCGCTAGGGTGGTGGCAATCAACACCGAGTGCGGAGCGTGGCCGGCGACCGCAGCCGCCAACGCCACTACGGCCGCCAGATTGAGCAACGCGCCGGCAGGCAGTGCTGCGCGTACCCCATACCGTTCATCATGCTGGCGACGGCACCGACAAGGCCGCCCGCAACGCCCGCTACCCAGGCAACGTTCTCGGCCTTCATCCCTTGGTCGAGCAGGAGCGGCTTCAGGTAGACCCAGGTAGTCCCTATAAACGGGAAGTACAACAGCGACAGGGGAATCCATGCGGGATGTTCAGCAAACGAAAAATAGGTGATCCATTGCTTGAACCCTATGCGGGTCGATGCCGGGATGAGGTTGCGGGGCGCGCGGCCGGCGATGAGGCAGAGCAAGAGCAACAGGCAGACGCCCGACAACAAGCCACCGGCCAGGATTCGGAACGGCCACTCCCAGCCGGCCCGAGCCTGCACCACGAGCATGACGCCGCCACCGACGATGGCTCCCAGGGAAGTCGCTGCCGAGCGGACGGCACCAGAGCGAATACGCTCCGACTCCGGCAAGTATTGAATGGCCAAGCCATTGACCGGAACGTCGGCCCAGGTACCCGAATCAACTGCGCACCGGCACGATGCTGAACCGGGAGACACCCTGGGTTGCAGCCATTTCGGCCGCCAGTCCGGCCGGCGATAGCGCGCGCGCCTTGTCCGGCGCGACCAGGCTGACTCGCCACACGGCCTGGTTGTCGGCAAACGTGATGGTCAGGCTGTCGTGCAGCACGCGATAGCCGCGGGACTTTGCCCCGTCGATCAGCAGATCGATATCCGGCGCTTCGCCGGGCTGGAAAGTCAGAGACACATCCAGCGTCGTGCGCCCCGGAAGCCTGGACTCAAGTCGGTGCAACAGAGACATCGAGCTTACGCATAGCACGGCGAGCAGCAACGCGGCGGCATAGAAACCAACGCCGAGCAACACACCTATGGCCGAGGCGGCCCAGATGGATGCCGCGGTGGTGAGGCCGCGGATGCGCATGCCGTCCTTCATGATGACCCCGGCGCAGAGGAAACCGACGCCGGTGACCACGCCCTGGATAGTATGGGTCGGGTCTGCCTGGATGTGCGCTGTGGCGCCGCCGTACCAGAGCAGCGCGTGGCCGACGAACACCGTCAGCGCCGTGGACGCCATGCACACGAGGCCGTAGGTGCGCATGCCGGCGGCGCGGCCGTTGTACGAGCGCTCGTAGCCAACCAGCATGCCGAGCAGCAGTGCGCCCACCATGTTCAGCCCGATGAACGCGTTGGCGGCGAGAAAGGCGCCGCTCCAATAGTGCTGCAGATCTCCTAGCATAGGATTTCGCGATCAGGCTGCGAGCCAGGCATTCAACGAGCGCAAGGTGTCCTCGCTCAGTTCCCCCGCCGCGGCGGCAAGCCGCAGACGGCCAAGGAGGTAGTCCAGGCGTGCCTGAACCAGGTCAAGCTCAGCGGCGAACACGCGCTGCTGCGCGTCCAGTACGTCGGGCTCCGTACGGGTGCCAACGTCCCGGCCAAGCGTCGTCGCCGCGAGCGCGCTACGCGCCGAAGTCAACGACTGCTCGAGCGCGGCGACGCGCGACACGCCCGTTTTCACCGAGAGAAATCCGTCCTGCACATTCAAGCGCACGTCTCGCCGGGCGGCGGCAACCTCCTGCTCTGCCTGGCTCTTCCTCGCGACGGATTCCCGCTCGCGCGAATCCAGTCCGCCGCCCGCGTACAGCGGCATGTTGAGCTGCAAGCCGATCGTCGCGGTTCGGGTGTTGCTGGCCGCAACCCAGGGAGCCAGGTTGCCGGTTTGCCCTTGTGCGCCATAACGTGCCACGAGCGCGACGGTCGGGCGACTGCTGACGCGGTACTTGTCGATTTCCGCGCCGGCAATGTCGAGCGCAGACTGCTTGGTCTTGACGAGGTAACTCTGATCTTCACCCCTTGCCTGCCACGCCATGAGATTGTCTGGTTCCGGCGGTCGCGGCGCGAAATTGGGCGCCAGCCCGCTGAGCTGATCGGGGGGCATGCCGACCGTTTCCAGGAAGCGCGTGCGTCGCTGCTCTAGCGCAGACCGCGCCGTGACTTCGCGACTCTCTACGCCATCCAGGCGCGCCTGGGCTTCATGAAGATCGGTGATCTTGCCCTGGCCGATGTCGAAGCGCGCCTTCGCGCGGTCACGTTGCTGTCGCAAGGCCGCCTTCTCGGCCAGCACTACACGCAGCGTTTCCTCACCCAATACCACGCCGAAGTATGCCTCGGACACCCGCAAGGCCAGGTCCTGGCGGGACTGGTCGAACTGCGTTTGCGCCAGGTTCGATTGCTCGTGCAACTGCTTCCTCGTGGCGACCGCGGTCCTGTCGTACAGCGGCTGAATGAGCATCACGCCGGCCTGCCGCGCAGTGCCTGAACTATCGGCGGATACCAACGGCGCAGCCTCGGCCGGCGGGTTGCCGGACGAACGATTGTTGATCCGGTCCAGTGCCGCTTGCAGGCTTACGCGAGGACGCAGCAATGCGTCGCCCTGCACAGCCATCTCCCGCCCCGCAGTGAGTGCATCACCTGCAGCCAGGCTTGTCGGATCATGCGCCAATGCCTGCTGGTAGGCCCCCACGAGATCGATAGCGCCCGACGCTCCGGCGTTCAGGAAAAGCATGCAGCCCAACGCCACTTGCCCGGCCCGCAGGGCCATACTCAGTCTTTTCATCGAAATAACTCTCATCGTCATACTTGCGATCAGACGGTCTCCGGGCGCTTGGCCCGGTACCAGGTCGCATACAGAGCGGGAAGGAAGACGAGCGTCAGCACCGTGGCAACGGCGAGGCCTCCCATGATTGCCCACGCCATGGGGCCCCAGAACACGGAATGGGTAAGCGGCACCATCGCCAGAATTGCCGCCAAGGCAGTCAGCACGATCGGACGCAGCCGCCGCACCGCCGCTTCGACGATGGCTGTCCACAGTGCGACGCCCGCGCCCACGTCTTGATCGATCTGTACGACCAGGATCACCGAGTTGCGGATGATCATTCCAGCGAGGGCGATCACACCCAACATGGCGACAAAACCAAATGGAATCTGGAATGCGGCCATGATCGCGCTGACACCGATCAGCCCGAGCGGTGCGGTCAGCAAGACCATCGCCATCTTCTTCATGTCTTGCAGTTGAATCATCAGCAGCACGAGCACCGCGATGATCGTCACAGGCATCACCGCGAAAACGGAATGCTGGGCCTTTGCGCTCGATTCGTAAGCGCCGCCGATCTCGATGCCATAGCCGAGCGGTAGCGCCTTTTCCAGTGCGTCGATCTTCGGTTGCAGTGCACGCGTGACGTCGGGTGCCTGCGCCCCGGCGATATCGGCACGAACGGTCAACGTTGGCACGCGGTTACGCCGCCACAGCTCGCTGTCCTCGCTGTCAAGCGTGAGCCGGGCCACTTGCGAAACCGGCACAAACTTGCCATCGCGCACATAGATTTTGGCGTCCTTCAAGTTATTCAGGTCCGTGCGTTCCGCTGCGACAAGGCGCGAGACCACGTCGATACCCTGGTCTTCCTCGCGGTACTGCGTGATCGGCGTGCCCGACAGCGAAGCCTCAAGAGCCGCCTTGATCTGGCCTGAGCTGATGCCCAGTGCACGCGCCTTGTCCTGGTCGACGTCGACCTGCACGCGCTTGATGCGTTCGCCCCAGTCCTGGTTGACCTGGCGCACGTGGGGCTCTTCACGCATGATGTCCGCCACCTGCTGCCCGATTGCACGAATCTTGGCGTTGTCCTGCCCGTACACGCGGAACTGGACCGGGTAACCGACAGGCGGACCGTTTTCCAGTCGATTGACGCGCCCACGCACATTCGGGAATTCTCCGTCGAACAGCTTCTCGAGCTTCTCCTTCGCCCGCTCTCGTGCCTCGCCGCCCTTCGTCATCACCAGCATCTCGCCCAGGTTCAGATTGGGCGTCTGCACATCGAGCGGCAGGTAGAACCGTGGCGTACCGTTGCCAACAAAGCTGGTCACCGCCGCAATGTCCGGATCGCCTTTGAGCAGGTCTTCCAGCTTCTGGACCTCGCGCTGACTCGCCTCAAAGGTGGAGGCTTTCGGCATCCACAGGTCCACAATGAGTTCGGCCCGGTCTGACGCGGGGAAGAACTGCTGGGGTATCGCCTTGAACAGCACCAGTGCGCCGACAAATGCCGCGAGCGTGATGCCGAGTACCCATGCGCGCTGCTTAAGGCAGAAGTCAATGAAGTGGCGGAACTTGACATAGAAGCCGCGCTGGTAGACGGCATCCTCGTCATGCGATGCGTGCGCATGCTCCCTCAACAGCTTGAAGCCGATGTAAGGCGTAAAGAGGACGGCCACGATCCACGACAACAACAGCGAAATGCCCACCACCTGGAACAGCGAGTACACATATTCGCCAGTGCCCGACTTCGCAAAGCCGACCGGAAGGAAGCCCGCAGCCGTGATCAACGTGCCGGTGAGCATCGGGAAAGCCGTGGCCGTGTACGCGTAGGTGGCGGCGCGGAACTTGTCCCAGCCCTGCTCGAGCTTCAGTGCCATCATTTCGACGGCAATAATGGCGTCATCCACCAATAGTCCGAGCGCAATGATCAGCGCACCCAGCGAGATGCGCTGCAAGTCGATGCCCATCACATACATCGCCAGGAATGTCATGGCCAGCACGAGCGGGATGCTGAGCGCGACGACCAGTCCCGTGCGCAAGCCGAGCGACAGGAAGCTCACGACGAGCACAATGATCACTGCCTCGGCCAGACTCTTCTTGAACTCAAAAACGGAATGCTCGACGATACGTGGCTGGTCGCTTACGGCGTGGATCTGCACACCCACCGGCAAGGTGGACTCGATGCGCTTCACCGTTTCGTCCAGCTTTGTTCCAAGCCGGATCACGTCGCCGCCCTTGCGCATGCTCACCGCAAGTCCAATCGCCTCGTTGCCGTTGAAGCGCATCCTCGAGGTGGCAGGCTCCACAAAGCCCCGACGGACGTCGGCGATATCGCCAAGGCGGAAGGTACGCTGGCCGGCACGGATGCCGATGGCGCGAATTCCTTCGACCGAGTCAAACTCGCCACTGACAGCCAGCCGCACCTGTTCCGCGGTGGTTTGCACCGTCCCGCCCGATGTCACGACATTGGTTTGTTGGAGCGTCGACGCAATCAGTGCCGGGTCGATCCCCAGCGAGGCGAGCTTGGCGGTGGAGACTTCCACATAGATCTTCTGTTCCTGCTTGCCCACCAGATCGACCTTGTTGACGTCGCCGACACGAAGAAACTCGTTACGCGCGGCATCCGCAATCCGTCTCAGATCGTCATAATCGAAGCCGTCACCAGTGATGGCATAGAGGTTACCGAAGGTGTCCCCGAACTCGTCATTGAAGAATGGTCCCTGCGTGCCCTGTGGCAGGGTATGCCGGATGTCGCCCATCTTCTTCCGGACCTCGTACCACACGTCCGGCACTGCGCCCGGTGGTACGTCCTCGCGCAAGTTCACCTTGACCTGCGTTTCGCCCGGCTTCACATAGGTGGACGTATAGTCGATCTCCGCCACCTCTTGCAGCTTGCGCTCGATCTTGTCGGTGACCTGATCGGCCATCTGCTGGGCGGAGCTCCCCGGCCAGTACGCCTGGACGACCATCGTCTTGATCGTGAACTCCGGGTCTTCCTTCTGGCCCAGGCTGCCATATGCCAGCACGCCGGCCACGGACAACAGCAACAGCTGGAACGCGATCATCTGCTGGTGCTTCAGTGCCCATTCGGACAGGTTGATGCCTTTCACTTCACACCCCCCGCCTTGGCGACAGCTACCGCCTCGGCCACCTTCACCTGCTGGCCAGGCTGCAGTATATGCACGCCGGCACTCACGACGGTCTCTCCTCCCGCCAGTCCCCCAACCACGATCACGCTGTCGTTCTGCGCGGCGCCCAGCTTGACTTCACGCGCGATCACCCGCGACGTCTTCGGGTCAACCACCCACACCTGCCGGCCATGTTCATGATCGACAATGGCGGTCAGCGGCACGCGGACAACGCCGTTGCCGTCCACGTCCGGTGCTATGACAGACGCTGTCATCCCTAGCCGCAGGAGGTCCGGATCCGCGTCCTGAATGGAAATGCGTGCCGAGTACGTCCGCGTGATGCTGTCCGCATCCGGCGCAAGCTCCCGGAGCTTGCCGGTCCAGGACTTGTCCGGATGCGCCCAGGCCGTGATCGTCAGTGTCGACGCCTTGCGCAGTTCGTCTACTCGCGACTCCGGAATACTGATCGAGACCTCGCGTTCGCCGTCAGCCGCAACGGTCGCGATCGACTGCCCGGCCGCGACCACCTGCCCGGCCTCCGCATTGATTGCACTGACCACACCATCGCGGTCGGCCAGGAGCGTCGTAAAACCGCGCAGGTTGGCATTCAGCTGCTGGTGCGCCTGGGCAGAACGCAGTTGGGCTTCCGCCTGGTTGAGCGCCAGCCGCTGCTGGTCCAGCTCGGCTTGCGAGGCGAAGTTCTGCGCGAGCAATTGCTCGGTACGCCGAACATCCACCCGCGCCTGGGCTACCCGGCCTCTCGCCGCATCGGCCTCCGCACCCGCCGCAGCCACCTGCAACGTCTCCTGGGTGGGGTCGAGCTGGAACAACGGCTGGCCGCGCTTGACGTGGCTGCCCACTTCCACCATGCGCGCGACGATCTTGCCGGCTGTGCGGAATCCAAGCTGACTTTCGTAACGCGCGCGAATCTCGCCTGAGTAGGTCGCGCCGACCGACCCGGCGGTACGTCCGGCGACCACTGTCCGCACCGGCCTTACGTCCGCGTGCTCAGACGCAGAGTGCGGTGTACAGGCGGCTAGCAGATGTGCCGCGATGATGATAAGAGCTGCCGCTCGATAGTTCCTGTTCAATTTCTGCCCTCAAGTAAGGTCCGTCGCTCGCCTGCGAGTCATCAGCGATCCACGCCGCCGAGCCGCCCCAAGGACTCGTGCTGGCGTCTGCGACGGCAGGCCTGTTAGGGCTTTCGCCCTTCCCGATAGGCCGGAATATACATCATACTGACTTACATGTCATGATGACGTACAATTTATTTTATGCGTGGAGCGGGACGACTATGCCGTACCGGATTCCACATGAGACGAAGAAGGTGCATGGCGACCACAAGCAAGTGGACGCGCGCAGACAAGCACTGGATGCGGAGTGACGCGATGGGCCTGGACTGAAGGCGCAGGAAGCGCGGCTATGTCGACTCATTGACCATGAGGAAAAAAACAGATCAATGACCCCGATACAGAAGAGATTGGCAGCTGAAACGGAACCGTGGGAGACTCGCGACCACCGTCAGCGAGTTGCGGCAAAGCGGCGGCAGCGTATGCGCTCTCTGTTGCTGAACAGTGCGATGCGCTTGATGATAGAGAACAGCGCAGCAACGCCCTCCATCGATGACATCATTTCGGCCGCACGGGTGTCACGTGGAACGTTCTACAAGTACTTTCCGTCGTCTGACGCGATCGTGCGGGAGCTTGTCGGTAAGATTGCTGAACAATGGGAGCGGGCCGCCGACCCTGTTGTGCGCGGCCATGACGACCCGGCCGAGCACATCGCCAGGGGAATACGGCTGGCGTCGATACTTACGATACGCCAGCCGGGAGTGGCTGCAATCCTGGGTCGGCTGGGCTGGGCTGGCTACCAGGCGCCCAATATGCTGGAGTTTGTCCGCAGGGACATAGAGGAAGGTATTCGACGCAAGCGCTTCAAGCGCATGCCGACCGCCCTGGGGTTCAATATCGTTGCCGGCGCGGCAATGAGCGCGATGCACCACATGCTTGAAACCGAATGTCGCGAAGATTTCTCGGAGCTCGCCGCTGCGGTGGCATTGCGCGCCTTAGGCGTGGAGGAAGCGGTGGCTGATGCGATATCCAAGTCGCCGCTGGATGCGAGTGAAGTGCTATTCGATGGCTTGCTCACCGAAGCGAGCGGCGAAGTACCGTAGTGTTGGCTACGCTCGCAAGTTGGAGGGCTCGGCCATTTCTGCGAGCCTCTCCTGTGCCTTTTCGAGCAGTGATTCCGGCGGAACGACCAGCTTTGGCAAAGGCGCGGAGGTCAACTTTGTGGCACTCGATGCGGACACGCCGAGCGACCGCAACACCGCCCGGACAATCCGCTCGGGATAATCCTTGGTCGTTTTTCCCTGGGCCATACGGTGAACGGCGATTACCCCCGCGCCTGCCACCATGTCCAATGCAACATCGGCCGACGTCTCGTCAAACGTGCCCGTCTTCAGGCCTTCCTTGACATCCGAGGGCAGGTACTCGTACACGGCACTCTTCTTGCCGACCAAGGTCAGGCCTGTGCCGGATAGAAACTGCGCCACCACAGGATAGGATCGCGCAAGGTGCAGATACAAGCGAAAACCCGTTGCAACACGCAACGCCGGATCTTCGATATCGCCGACCACGCTCTCGATCATTTGCACCATGTCGCGACTGAGCGCTTCGCTGACAGCCACCAGCAGATCGTCGTTAGTGCGGAAGTAGTTGTAGAAGGAGCCTTGCGAGACGCCAGCTGCCGCGATGACTTCCGGAATCACGCTGACTCCGATACCTCTTTGCGCAAAGACGATCATCGCACTTTCAATGAGACGCATGCGCATCCGTGCACGCCGTTCGGCTGCAACGCGAGGGCGATGGTCTTTAGGATCAGGGGCGGCAGGCATCTTCAATTTTAGGACCTTATGTGATCGGATGATTATATCAATACGCCGCTACAACGCCGGCACCATGGCGTAGGCCACGTCCGGCCCTCCTTGACACGAACAAGCTCAGTGCCGTTCTCGGCTCGCACCGAGTGCGCAGCGTCTGCTGTCGCGACAACCAGCCGTTTGGCCGCGGCACGGATGTCATGCGGCGGGCCATCGCTAATTTCGACTTCGCAGACAACGTTCATGGACAGCGTTCTGAGGAAAGAAAGAGCCTGCATGCAGCTGGAAACGGTGGGACAAGGAGGTGCTTTGCAGCAGACGTGCCCGCCGCAACTCTTATAAGATACTTACTGTCATGATGACATTCAAGTCATTTTGTAGCAGAATGCGGGAATCTCGAATGAACCCGGTGCGCTCGACGCACTGCTTGCATCAATGCATCAGAACCACATTCCGCCGCCAGATCCACCGCAGGACATGCATCGGCTTGTTGCGTGCGAGCATTGCGACGCACTCCATATGCGCGTGACACTGCAACCGGGCGAACGTGCCACTTGCCTACGCTGCGGCGGCGCCCTCTATCGCAACAGTTCGCACGCCTATCGCCGCCTGCTGCCGCTTGTGGTGACCGCTCTGATCCTGTTCATGATCTCGAACGCGTACCCGATTGTCGCCATGGAACTCAAGGGCTCCCGCGTGGAGACCACGCTATGGGGCGCCGTGCAAGCACTCTACGCGCATGACATGTCGCCGGTGGCGATGCTCGTGTTCGCCACGACGATCCTGCTTCCGCTGGCCGAGTTGCTCATGATGTGCTACCTGCTCGTGCCAATGGCGCGGCACCGCATGCCCCCCGGTTTCGACCGCCTTGTGCGCGGCATTCTCCTGACGCGGCCGTGGGGCATGATCGAGGTATTCATGATTGGCGTGCTGGTGACGGTGGTAAAGCTGTCGACCATAGCGCAGGTGCTTGCTGGCGTCGCGCTCTGGTCGTTCGGTGCCCTCGTGGTCGTACTTGCCGCGATCCTGTCCTTTGATCCACGCGACCTGTGGCATTACCTCGACGCGCAGGGTGCAGATGACATACAAACCTGCACGCCGGACGCCGCACCATGACCGCGACTCAATTGCCCCACGCTACCGCTGCTTCGCGCGGACTGCTGTCATGTCACGCTTGCGACCGGCTCAGCCCGATGACGCTCGAGGCCGGACCGTGTCCGCGCTGCGGCGCCTTGCTGCATCATCGCAAGCCAGCCAGCGCGTCGCGCACCTGGGCCTTCCTGTTGGCCGCTTACCTTCTGTATATCCCAGCCAATCTGCTCCCGGTGATGGTGACGCAGTCAATTCTCGGTACACAGCGCGACACCATCATGTCCGGCGTGATCTATCTGTGGCTGTCCGGCTCGCACATGCTGGCGCTCGTGGTGCTGATCGCCAGCATTGTTGTCCCGCTGCTAAAGATGATGATCCTGACATTGCTGCTGATATCGGTGCGCCGCAGATCGACCTGGCGCATCCGAGAACAGACCCGGCTCTACGCGCTGGTCGAGGTCATCGGCCGATGGTCCATGCTCGACATCTTCGTCGTGGCACTGCTGGCCTCGTTGGTGCAGGTCGGGGCGCTGGCCGCGATTGCGCCCGGGGGCGGGGCCCTGGCCTTTGCCTCGGTTGTCGTGCTGACCATGCTCGCGTCACTGAGCTTTGATCCCCGTTTGCTGTGGGATGCGCTTGACGCATCGCCTCCCCCAATCGAATTTCCGCACTCCGATCATGCCTGAACACACTAATCATCCCCCACCTCATGATGTACCGCCGCCCGTGCGCAAGCCTCGCGCGCGTTGGCTACCCTCGCTCGTCTGGCTGATCCCTCTCGTTGCGGCAGTGGTCGGGCTCTCGTTGTTGATCAACACGCTAGCATCGCGCGGGCCCGAGATCACCGTCACATTTCGCACCGCCGAAGGCCTGACACCGGGCAAGACCCCCGTGCGCTACAAGGACGTCGATATCGGCTTGGTCAAGACGGCACGGCTGGCAGCGGACCGTTCGCATGTGATCGCAACGATTGCGTTGACCAAGGACGCGGAGACCTTCGCCGTGGCCGACACACGCTTCTGGGTGGTGCGGCCTCGCTTTGCAACCAGTGGCGTGTCGGGGCTCGAGACGCTGCTATCGGGCGCATATATCGGCGTGGATGCCGGCAAGTCAGGCGAGACGACGCGCAGCTTCACCGGACTCGAAGTCCCGCCGACTGTCACTGCCGACGCCTCAGGCAGGCAGTTCGTGCTGCGTGCGCAAGACCTGGGCTCGCTCGACATCGGCTCACCGGTCTACTATCGTCGCGTGCAGGTCGGGCATGTCGTAGCGTATCAACTCGAGCCGAACGGCCACGACATCACGCTGCGGATCTTTGTCAACAAGCCTTATGACAAGCTCGTCTGCGCCGATACGCGCTTCTGGCATGCCAGCGGCGTCGACCTCAAGCTCGATGCGAACGGGCTGAAGTTGTCCACGCAGTCGCTGGTCACCGTGATGCTTGGTGGCCTGGCCTTCCAGGCGCCGGAGCACTCGACCGCGCACGCCACGGCCGCCGAGAACACCGAGTTCCTGCTTGCGGCGGACCAGTCGGAAGCCATGAAGGAGCCGGAGGAACTCGCCCCCGCACTGGCAGTGCTCAACTTCGATCAGTCCGTGCGCGGCCTGTCTCCAGGTGCGCCAGTCGATTTCCGCGGTGTGACCGTCGGGCAAGTGCGCTCGATCGGTATCGAATACCAGCGTGACAAGAAGGCCTTCCGCATGCCCGTGGTGGTGGAACTCTATCCGTCTCGCATGGGTCTGCACGAGAAAGACGTAGCCGACGACGTGCGCAAGCTCGCCATCGTGCATAGCCTGGTACAGCGCGGCATGCGTGCGCAGTTGCGCACCGGCAACCTGCTGACAGGCCAACTCTATGTGGCACTCGATTTCTTTCCGAAGGCAACTCTGCCGGCTGATCTGGACCTGAACGGGTCGCTGCCTGAGTTCCCCACCACGCCAGGCACCTTCGACGAGCTGCAAGCCAAGCTTGGCGACATTGTGACCAAGATCGGCAAAGTGCCGTTTGACCAGATCGGGCAGGACGCGCGCACGGCGATGGTGTCCATGAACAAAATGCTCGTCAACGCGGACAAGCTCGTGGCACAGGTCAATGGCGATGTGGCACCTGAAGTGCTCGCCGCGCTGAAGGATGTGCGCCGCACGCTCGCCACTGCCAATGGCGCGCTGGCGCCCGACGCATCGCTGCAGCAGGATACGCGTCGGATGATGCAGGAACTCACGCAAACGGCAGTCTCGCTGCGCACGCTGACCGATTATCTCGAGCGGCATCCAGAAGCACTGCTGCAAGGCAAGAGGGAAGAGAAATGATGAAACGTATGACGCTGTTTTTTACGCTGGCCGCCGCGGCCACGACCATGATGTGCGGCTGCGCGTCACCCGAGGCGCGCTACTACACGCTGGCCGCCAGTCACTCCAACGCCTCGCCGGCCGTGACAGGGCGAGCCAGCCGTAGCAGCGAACCGTTGTGGATCGAGGTCACGCCGGTGCGCGTGCCCGAGCGGTTGAACCGCATTCAGCTGGTGGTGCGTGACGGCACCAGCGGGGAGGTGAAGCTGCTCGACACATCGCGCTGGACGTCCCCATTGCCCGACGAGCTACGCGATGCGCTGTCGCAGCAACTGCAATCGACGCTTGACGCGGTGGATGTCTACCAGCACGGCCTGCCGGCGACGCGGCCGGCCTTCCGGGTAACGGCCGAGGTGGTAAACCTCGACGCCAATGTGGGCAAGTGGGCAGCGGCGACCATCGCCTGGACCGTGCGGCGGCTGCCGGATGGCAAGGTTCTGAGCGGCCGCACCGAAACTGAGGTGCCCGCGCCCGGGCAGATGGAGGGCGTGGTGAATGCGTATCGGGAGATCCTCGCAGCAACCGCGGCCGACATAGCAGCCGGCGTGCAATCCCTTGACCACTAGACGTGACACACCCCGCACATTGTGCGCGGCGAAGCGGGCGACCAGCCCGCTTTTTTTGCGCCATCTAGGTGTTAACGACATACATGTCATTATGACACTTAGACTATTATTAAATCCGTAAACGACGTCGCCCGCCAACACATGCCGACGTCGCAAGCGCCGTGGCCCCTCCTTGGCGGCACCAGCATGCACGGCGCAAATCAAAAACAGCGACAAATGGACCGCTCAGCGGTTGGAGACCTCATGCCCAAATCGACTGGAATACTCCGTCAGCCGGAGTCGTACCCTGAGAGTCGGCTGCCACCTGGCGTGCAGCGACTGATTCGCCCACAGCCATGCGGCAGAGCCGTGGAGCTGGCGTTTCTTCGCTGGGAAAAGAAGGACCTGCCGGCGACTGAACGCTTCTGGCGCGATTTCGGCATGCATCTGGTCAGTGTCTCGCCTGACCGGATCACGGCCCGTGGCGTCGGGACGGCCCCTTGCATTGCCGTGGCCGAACGTTCGGCGGCGAGCCGCTTCGTTGGGCCTGCCTTTCGCATGTCCGACGATACCGACTTGCATCGGTACATCGATCGCTTTGGCGCCACGTGGTTGTCCGAACAGCAGATTCCCGGAGGCGGGCGCGGTGTCGAGCTATTCGATCCTTCCGGGCGCAGTGTCTGGCTCGTGCAAGGCCAGCAGCGTGTCGAACCTCTGCCCATGCGCTCGCCCATGACATTGACCAACACGGCGCAATATGCGCCGCGAGTCAACCGCACTGTTCGCGCCCCGATTGAGCCGGCCAGTATTGTCCGGCTGGGACATGTTGTATTTCAAACCGTGGACTTCGCCGCCATGGCGGGGTGGTACATGACCGTACTCGGCGTCATTCCGACCGACGTGCAGTACCTCGCGGATGGCAGTCCCAATCTGGCCTTCTGCCGGCTCGACCTTGGCCAGGCGCCAGCCGACCACCACACCCTCGTACTGGTGGGTGGCATCGAAGAGAAATACGAGCACAGCGCGTGCGAAGTCATCGATCTCGATGCGCTCGGGCAAGGTCAACAGGTGCTGCGTGCGCAAGGCCATTCGCACATGTGGGGCATCGGGCGGCATTTGCTGGGAAGCCAGTTGTTCGACTACTGGCGCGATCCGGACGGTTTCGAGCTGGAGCACTACACCGATGGCGATCTGTTCACCGCGGACTTCGAAACCGCTTACTCGCCGCTAGATTTCGGCGGCATCTGGGCCTGGGGCGCCGACGCACCGGCTTCCATGAAACCAAGAAAGACTTTGCGCAATGTGCTGAAGGTGCTGAGGCTGGTACGGCGCAAGGCAATTGCGCCGGCGCGGCTCAAGCTGATCGAAACAGCACTGGGTGCACCCGCCAGGCCCTGGCTTTAGAACCAAGCAATTCCCTAGGAAGTGTCATGTCTCGTACCGTAATTCGCTACATTCATTCGGATGGCCCGCAATGGGGCATTCTCTTTGGCGCACGCATCGCGCCGTTGCAGGTCAACGCCGCAACCACAGGCGAGTTGCTTGCCGAACACTGGCAAAGCATCTGGCAATTGCCGGCGACACAGGCGTCGATACCGCGCGAGGCCGTCGAGCTTCTGGCTCCCGTCACGCAGAACCAGCAATTCCTCTGCCAGGGGGTCAACTACCGCAGCCACGTCATGGAATCCGGGCTGCGTGTTGAGGATTTTCCCTTCAACACGATCTTTACGAAGGCGTCCTCATGCATCACGGCCGCGGATGCCCCGGTCGTCTCCCCGCCCCACGTCAAGCTGCTCGACTACGAGATCGAGCTCGGGCTGGTGCTGCGGCGGGATTTGCAACCGGGCGTGAAGGTCAGCCCTGACGCTCTCGGTGATTGGCTTGCCGGCGTGACCATCGTCAATGACCTGTCGGCGCGTGACGTGCAATTGCCGCAGGGGCAGTTCTACAAGGGCAAGAGCTATCGCGGCTTCGGGCCGGTTGGCCCTGGGCTCATATTGCTGACACCGGAAGAGTGGCAACGTTGGCCGGAATTGCGGATGCGCCTGGATGTCAACGGACAGCCCCGGCAGGACGCCTACTGCGCCGATATGATCCACGCGCCGGCGTCAACCTTGACGGAACTGGCATCCATGCACGACGTTCACACCGGCGACCTGATCGCCACCGGTACGCCTGCCGGTTGCGCGGCCCGCGCGCCGGGCAAGCTCGCCATGTTCATGGCGAAGCATTTTCTGAGCGACGCCGGTAAATGGCGCATGTTTGTGCGCCGCGGTATGACCGATCCTGCCTACCTTCGGCCCGGCGATAGCATCCGGGCCTCGATTCGCACGGATGACGGCACCATCGACCTGGGTGAGCAGACCACTGTTATCGCACCGGCATGACGACCACGCCAATTGGCGACGAAACACGTGGCATCCCATCGCAGTATTTGGAATGAGAGTGAAGTCTTATGAGCAGCCTAGCAATCAACCCCATGCCAGAGGTCGTCAGGCGACTGCAGGACGTGGAACAGATCGAACGGACGCCCTGGCAGGACGTGATCCACGCCACAAACACTTACACGGTGCTACGGACCGCTTGCGAGCGCTGGTCGGAACGCGTGGCCCTGCGACTGCTGCTGGACGGCAGCGCCTGCGCGCCGACGCGCGACGTCCGTTATTCCGAATTGCTGGAGGGCATCCATCGCACCGCCAATGCACTGCACCGCCTGGGTGTCACGCCGGGCGTGCCAGTCGCCATCCTGTTGCCGAACCTGATCGAGGGCCACCTGGCGCTATGGGGCGCGGAAGCTGCCGGCATCGCCAGCCCGATCAACCCGATGCTGGAATCCAGCTACGTTGCCCGGATCTGCGAAGAGACGGGAGCCAAAGTTGTGATCGCGCTGGGGCCCACCACGGAAGGGAGCGTCTGGGAAAAAGCGGTGGACGTCGCGGACAGGCTGCCTCGGGTCGAGACGATCCTGCAGGTCGACCCGACGGCCGCGATGGGGCGGCGTACCGGTTCCGGGGGTCATATCCCGCGCGGCAAGATGCCGAGCCGTCCCGGCGTGCAGGTGCTTGACTTCCACGACGCGCTGGCCGAATCCGACAGCACGCGGCTGATCAGCGGGCGGCGATTCACGCCCACCGAGCCGTGCGCCTATTTTCATACGGGTGGCACCACCGGGTACCCCAAGGTGGCCGTGCACAGTCACCTGAACGAAGCCGTGATGGCATGGGTCCTTCAACGGATCGACGACCGGCGCAATGTGATGCTGGCGGG
Organism: Cupriavidus sp. UME77; assembly: GCF_014170355.1. Classification (NCBI taxonomy): domain Bacteria; kingdom Pseudomonadati; phylum Pseudomonadota; class Betaproteobacteria; order Burkholderiales; family Burkholderiaceae; genus Cupriavidus; species Cupriavidus sp. UME77. The sequence continues at coordinate 26,991 of NZ_LZZU01000087.1, read as the reverse complement.
GTTGCCGCTTTTCCACGTCAATGGCGCCATGGTGACCGGACTTGGCGCGCTTCATAGTGGTTCGGAGATCGTCATGCTGACCGCTGGCGGGTATCGGACGCCGGGCCTGCTGGACGCCTTCTGGGAGATTGCAAACCGATTTGGGGCCACCACGTTTTCCGCCGTACCAACCATCCTGGCGGCACTGCTTTCCAGGCCGTTGCCTGCGCACGGTATCCCGACCTTGCGCCACGTCCTCTGTGGTGCCGCGCCGCTACCCAGTCAGGTCGCACACGAGTTTGAAAAGCTCACCGGTGTTCGCATCCACGAGGGATATGGCCTGACGGAAGGTAGTTGCGTGTCGACCGTCAACCCGCCACAAGCCAAGCCCAAGGCCGGTACCGTTGGCATCCGCATTCCGTATCAGGAATTGAAGCTGTTCAAGCTATGCGCGGACGGCAGGCCCGCCGAGCTTGCCGAAGCCGGTACCACCGGCGTGATCGGCATACGCGGCCCCAATGTGTTTCCCGGCTACCTAAGGGAAGCCGACAACCGTGGCATCTGGATCGAGGGCGGATGGTTCAACACGGGCGACCTGGGCCGCCTTGACGCGGACGGATCTCTCACGCTGTGCGGCCGCGCGAAAGACCTGATCATCCGTGGCGGCCACAACATCGATCCGTCGATGATCGAGGACACGATCGCCGCACACCCCGAAGTCGCCATGGTCGCTGCGGTCGGGCAGCCGGACACCCATGCGGGCGAATTGCCGGTGGCTTTCGCGGTACTCAGGCCAGGCGCACAGGCTTGCAGCGAGACGTTGATGGCATACGCGCGGGAGAGGATACCTGAACGCGCGGCGGTGCCGGTGCGCATCGAAATCATGCCCGCACTGCCCCTTACCGCCGTCGGCAAGGTCTCCAAGCCAGACTTGCGGCTGCTCACCATCGAGCACGTCATCCAGGCGGCGCTTGCCGAGCATGGCATGTCCGACACCCGCGTCAAGGCCCGGCTCTGCCCCGAGCGCGGCGCCGTGGCCGACATCTCCGGTCCGGTCGCGTCACGTGAGGCGGCGATGGCCCTGGTGGCCCGCTATCCCGTGATTCCCGCATGGCAGGAGCAATGATGACGAACGCCGAGAAGGCCCCGCAGGGGAACATGCTCGATACGGATGTCCTGCTTGTTGGACTGGGGCCGGTGGGGGCAGCGCTGGCCAACCTGCTTGGCCGCTACGGAATCCGCGTCCTGGCCATCGACCGCGCCACGGAGATCTTTGCCAAGCCGCGCGCAATCGCGCTGGACAACGAGGCCCTGCGCATTCTGCAGCTCGTGGGCGTAGCGGAGGGAGAATTCGCCACGGTGGCAATTCCAAAGGTGCAATACCGCTCGCCGCTGTTCGGCCGCTTTGCGCGCATCAACAGCGCGAGGATCGTCGACGGCCATCCGATGCTCGTCACGTTCTACCAGCCGGAGCTGGAGGCGGTGCTGCGCAAGAAGCTGTCAGCGTACCGCACCGTGGACGTTCGCCTCGGGGCCGAACTCCAGTCCTTCGTCGATGATGGTCATCATGTGCATGCCGTCGTGAAATCAGCTGGCTCGCCCGACCTGCAGGTCAGGGCGAAATATATGGTGGGCATCGATGGCGCAGGTTCACTGGTCCGGCGTGAGTTGGGGCTTGATTTCGAGGGCCGCACATTCCAGCAGGACTGGCTGATCGTCGACGCTCTTGGCGTGCCGAATCCCATTGACCATTGCGAATTTCTCTGCGACCCGGCAAGGCCAACGCCGCATATGGTCGCGCCAGGGGGACGCCAGCGCTGGGAATTCATGTTGAAGCCGGGAGAACGCGCTGAGGAAATGGAGCGGCCTGAATCGGTGCGAAAACTACTAGCGCCGTGGTGCGATGTAGACAAGATCCAGATCGAACGCACTGCGGTATATCGATTTCACGCACGTGAAGCGAGGTCTTTCTCGAAAGGTCGATGTTTCCTGGCCGGTGATGCCGCTCACATTACGCCGCCTTTTGCCGGGCAAGGATTGGTGGCCGGCCTGCGGGACGTGGCAAACCTGGGGTGGAAGCTGGCGTGGGTGCTACGCGGCCAGGCGAGCGAGCATATTCTCGACAGCTATGACCAGGAACGCCGGCCTCACGCAAGAAAGATCATCAACCTGGCGCGCTTTCTTGGGGCACTTGTCATGCCGCGCAACCGAGCAGCGGCACTCGCCATACACGGGTGCATGAGCGCGATAAGGTTGTTGCCGCGCGGCCGTGCCTTGTTCGAAGACTTGAAAGTGAAGCCCGCAAACACGTTCGACAAAGGCTTGTTCGTGCGCGCGCCCGGCACCGAGAAATTGCGTGCCGGTTCAAGTTTTCCACAGGGCTGGGTCCGGCCGGCAGAAAGCGGAATCCCGACACTCAGCGACGAGTGCCTGGGGCTTGAGTGGGCAGTCATCGGATTCGGCTTCGACCCCGCGACGCGTCTGTCGTCTGAGCTCATGGTGCGCTGGTCTCTCGCTGGCGGCAAGGTGTGGCAATGGTGCCAGCTTGCCCAGGCGCAGCATCTCGCGCCCAAAGGCAGGCGCCTGGAAGCGTTGGATGAGGCCGTGTTGCCCCGCGTGGCCCCGCTCGACTGGTTGGTGGTGGTTCGCCCGGACCGATGCGTGCTCGCCGAAGGCCCGGCCTCTCAGGCCGAGCACATCCTCCAGCGCGCCCTTGATTTGATCAATCCGCCACAGCTACGCCTCGACATGCGCCTCCCCAAGGCCGCCTGAAGCACCCGTCGCCCCGCAGACAGATAACAAACGACAAACCTTCTGGCACCAGTTCATGGCGCCTGCGGGCGGGGCTTCTTTTACGCCGCTTCAATAACAAGGAGGAGACCCTTGTGCTGCAGACTTCTGCTTATTGCCTTTCCATCGCGGCAATCACTTGCCTTGCAAGCATGACCGCATATGCCGGAGAAGATTTTCAGGTGCGGTACAACGTCGCAGGCAGCATCGGAGGCGAAATGTTCACCCCCCCGGATGCCGCCGGGCTTGCAGTTGGCGTTGCAGCAACTTATATCGACATCAGGAAAGTGACCGGCAACGATGGCAACACACTGACGAAACCGATCCCCGGTGGCGCCATTCCACTTCCGTCCCCCACCCCCGTGACGGCGTATCCCACGTATGGCGCCAATACCGCCCAGATCCCTGCCTCGGGCACTTTCAAGCTGTTCAACCTCGGCGTTGGCTACATCACCAACGCGGACTATGGCGGCGGTCGCTTCGCGTTCGGCGGCGTTCTGCCGTACGGCGTCAAATCCCAATCGGTCAGGGCTACTGCCGCAACGCCAGCCGTGCAGGCGAACCCCGCAGTCCCCGCGGCTGCACAGCAGGCCATCGCAAGCCAGTTCGGCGCGGCATATCAGTCAAGCCTTGCCGGCGAAGCAGCCAGTTCCAGTGGCGACGTATCGGGCATCGGAGACCTGGAGTTGCAAGGCGGCTGGCTCTATACGACTGAGCAACTGCGCGTATTGCTGGGCGCGTCCCTCGTCATTCCGACAGGACGCTACAACGCATCGCCTGCACCCGACATAGGCACTGGTAATTTCTATACGCTGCGGCCGTCGGTGCAAGTGGCCTATCTGCCAACGCCGGACATCGCCTTCGCGGCAAAGGCAACCCTGGGCCTGAATACGAAGAATCGGGACAATGACCTCCGCAGCGGAAACTGGATCGGACTGGAAGGCGCGGCGGCATACAAAACCCGGATCGGCGTGTTCGGATTGCACACCGTCTTCGTTCAACAGTACCAGGACGACTCGAACAACCCCTGGGGCCCGAGCCGATACCGATCGCTCAATGCCGGTGCGTTCTATACCGCAATGGTGCCTGGCATTGACGCGGCGCTGACGTTGCAGTACATGGCGACAACCAGTTCGCGCAATGCAAAGGTCGGGAGCATGACCCAGATCCGTTTGATCAAGCTATTCTGACCCTCGGCGGCGATCACTTCGAGCTGGGACACGCCAACGAAGGAGCTATGAGCCATCACGCATCTCGCAGCCATTGAACAGGCTAGGCAGGCGTACGACCTCAGCAGCAAGGAGAGATAGCGCCGCATCTTCGCGCCGACGGACAAGGGAATCAAAATCTCCTCCATCCTCCATCAGGGGGTTCGAACGTTCAAGGGCGTCAGGTGAACTGACAGGGATTGATTCGATAGCCGAGACCAGACCGGGCCGAGGCCAGCTAAAACGGGTTCTAATCAACGCGAAGATTAGAGAGATGTCAGGCACCTCTGGATGGCGTCAATCACACAAAATGGGACTTGTCCGATTGCGCCAGCTATCGAGAAGAAGACGATCGAAAAAAGCCGCCCGGGGGGGCGGCTTTGGCCGACCTATTCGCGCCGCGGTACTTTGGGCGACAGCCGATCAATGAAGGCGCGCGCCTCCCCTACCGTCACTAGCGCGAGCGCTGCTTTGACCTCTGCGTCATCGAATCCGGCTTTCTGTGCATAGATTGCCGTCGACGTGACGATTGCCGCTTTAGCCAACGGCGCTAGCGGCGTCGAAGCCTGTTGGTTGAAGCCTGCCTGATTTGCGATCCAGCGACCGCAATCGAAATCTGCCAACTCCAGCGCGCGCCGGACGAAAGCTTCGTCCTTGATTCCACGATCCATATTGTCCTCCTGGTTCCTGTTGAGCCTGTCGTCGGTGACTTGCTCATCGACCGACATTCAGCAATCTACCCAACTCCGCGCATATATTTATCAATAATGGTAAATCTAACAAAATATCGCAAAGCAGATCTTCCGAAGGACGGTCTCTTCCAGCGCATCCGGCAGGTCCCGCCCAACGGACTGTCAGGCACCTGGGCCGATGGTTTCCCTCCCAGAAAACCAATACCAGCCGCGACACGAGTCAGGTACAGCGAGGCCTTTGAGGGCACGCCTGACGACCACTTGAGCAAAGAAGACCTGCTGCGCAAATACGGACTGATTCCTTCGTCGGCCCACAGCCGGGTGCCGGCTTTGATCAGAACACTGTCCGGGAAAGCCATGGCGGCCTGGAAGCGCAAGGGTGGGCTGGAGCATTAGGGAGCGCTTCTGAATTCGGAAATTAAAGCAAGAACTGCACAGGCCCACAGCACAGGGATACGCCCGCACCCCTAATATGGTAAGGAAAGCCTCAAGCCCAGCCCGGAGAGGCTCGTGTCCCCGGCTTCCCGCTCAATCCGCTGCGGCGATGTCCAACTATCTGGAAGGGTGAACCATGAGGAATGAAAGAGGCGGCTTGCGCAAGGATCTCGATGCATATCGGCTGCAGTGGCGCGTTCTGAGCTTCTATGAGCGCTTCGAGCAGATCATTGCCCACATCCTGAGCGCAGTGGTTTCAGTGATCATCGTCGTATCGCTCTGGCAACTGATACGCGCAGTCGCCATGTTGCTTATGTCGGGTGCACTGAACCCGCTGGATCATGGGACGTTTCAATCGGTGTTCGGCATGGTCATGACACTGCTGATCGCAATGGAGTTCAAGCATTCAATCACCAGGGTTATGGTGCGGCGCGACCACATTGTCCAAGTCAAGACCGTCATCCTCATTGCCCTGTTGGCGATAGCGCGCAAATTCATCATTCTCGACCCAGCCACGCCGCCCGCGCATATCGCTGCTCTTGCGGCTGCATTGGTTGCGCTTGGCATCGTTTACTGGTTGATGCGGCAGCGCGACGACCCGGTTGATGCCGCGATGGCTGAGCAAGGAAAGCCTGCGCCCATGAAGGCGGCGCATCAACGAGGCATGGAACGTGACGGCGACGATGAGGATGCGAATGCCTGAGCGACTCATGGCCTTCTCGAAAGCGGAAACCCATGTGCGCACGCGCTGCCGTCCTAGCCTTGTTCGCCACGGCGCTCCGCGCCGGTGGCCGGCGGCAACTTCAGGCCGATTGCGCGCGGCGTTCGGTACCACTGGCCCACTCCTGTGCGACAGCGACCTGCCCGCGCCTGCTGGGCGGCATCAATATGTCCGTATGGCGGCTGTCTCCCGCTGAGGGTAGCGGTGCAGCGAAGGAGGGCGAATGAGCATCAATACTGGTAGTGCAGCGAAAGGTCGACGACAGTATTGGTTGCCTTCTGCGTGATCGGACTGTGCGCTGCCGAACCTGTGAGTTGGCCGACCGCAATGTCGCCAGTGACAAACCAATGCTCCCGAAAGAACCAGATCGCAGAGATACCCGCGCCGTATGATTTGAGGCCCGCATCGGCCTTGTATTGCGGATAGCCCGAGCGCGTCGCCTGAGCCGAGGTGACGCCGAACCACCGGCTCATATAGCGTGCATCACCGAAGGTGACGGTAGGGCCGGCGAACCAGAAAAAGCGCTCCGAGCTGCCGGGCAGCGGCAGGTAGGCACCGATATCGCCGATCCAGCCGTCGGTGCCGCCCAGACTGCGCCGTACATCGATGCGCACCACCAAAGGGAATGCTGCCGACACCACATATTCGCCAAATAGCTTGGTCTCAACCGCGAAATTGATGTTGCCTAGTCCATTGAGTCGGCCGGGATCGTCGGCCATGCGGCGGCCCAGGTTGTAGCCTATGGCCACTCCCGCGCGCCAGTGATCCGCCCGCAGCAGATTCACGCCGACGCCCTCACCCGTTGAAAAAAATAACAGGTCGCGATAGCGGATATCGAAGCTGGGGCCCGCGAGCACGTGATAGCGCTGGGTACCTTCGTATACCGGTCGCAGGCTGGCGGCGGCCCCGACCTCGACCTGCCATTCGGGCACCTTGGCCCCATAGAGTTTCATCAACGGGACACCGGCTGAGTACTGCCACTCGGCCAGAGGCGACGGTGTCTGCGCGTGAGCGCTGAAAGCGGCAACGACCGCCAGGGCAGCCGGCCACCGGGCCGCGTTTCCCATCGGCGCTGCTGTTGCTGCTGTTGGCGATGGATTGCTGTAGTCCGCCATTCGTCCTCCGTCACCGGGCGGATTGGCCGCACAAAGCCGGGCCTGCTGCCGACCGGCTCCTTCGAGAGTCGGCGCCCGGAGAAAATGGCACTCAGGTATGTCATCCTGCTTTGGGATGTCACGCTCACTTTGCATTAAGACTACAAAATCCTTGCGGCTTTTTCAAAGCGCAGAGGCCTTGACTGTCATTCGCCGCGCGCGGGCAATATGCGGTGAGGCGCAAGGCCCGCACTAGCTTCTCGCTCGCGGCCTCTGTCGGAATCATCCGACATTGAATTCGGAGCCGGGCGCCTGCCTGCGCTCGAAGTTGCTACCTATCGTAGCTTCACGGCGACACGCAATTACAGCACTTGCAAGCATGCACCGCCACATTTTCACTCGCAGCATGCAGGCGCCGTGCGCAGCAGCGCGCCCAAGCTCAAACGAATAGAGGTGACACATGTTTCGATCTAAGACCAGTCTTATCCTTGGCCTAGCCCTAGCCGCAACGGCAATTCTCTCGGCATGCGGAGGCGGGGACGACAGCATCGGTGCTCGCATCGGCGTCAGCGAGCCGACCGTGCGCGTGATCCATGCCATTACCGGCGGCCCTAACCTGGACGTGCTGCAGAACGGCACCAAGACCAACCTGCTCAATGAGCCCTACAAGTTTGTTTCGAAGTATTTCAATGTGGACGAGGGCAACCAGACGTTCTCGTTCAATGTTGCCAACACAGCAACTGAACTCGGGAGAACCACGGTGAACACCCACACCGGCCACAAATACACGGTGGTGGCCCTGCCCGGTGCAACCGCGGCCGACATACTGCAGATCGACGACCCGTTTGAGAAGGGGCTGTTCTCTGACAAGGCTCGCGTTCGCAGCTTGAACGCATCGTTCAATGCACAGAATGTCGATATCTACCTGACCGTCCCGGCGGCTGACCTGGCAGCGGCGACGCCTACCTTTGCAGCAGTCGGCTACAAGGCGGCGGTACCTGCATCGGGCAGCGATTCGATTGACCTGAATGGCGGGACCTATCGCCTACGAATCACCACGGCTGGCACCAAGACCGTGATCTTTGACTCGGGAGCGCTGACGCTGGCTAACAACGCAGACTGGCTGATCACCACAATCCCGGTCGACGGTATCGGTGCAACGGTACCGAACAAGATCAAGGTACTGGTCGCCCGAGGCGATGACGAGTCACAAGCTGGGCTTGAGTTGGTGACCCAGTAGGAGGCTACATTCCTGGCGAGAGGCCGGTCCTGGGACCGGCTTTTTCTGGGGTCTTTGCGGCAATGCAATGCAGGGCGAGAGCGGACCACACTGGGCGGTTCCCTACTCGCATACGGTAATGCCAGCTTCCAGGATTCAATAGGCTGGTTGCCGACCGAAAATCCCTTTCGTGCTGTGATGTCAGGCGAGCGTCAATGGACCGTGGTCATCACAGTGATCCCCGTGGGGGTGATGCAGGTGGTCGCCAACCAGATAGTCGACATGGTCGCCGTGCGGCACGGCCTCGTGGCCACAGCCAGGGCCGTGCCTGTGGTTCGGGTCATGGGCACCGCAATGATGGTCAGGGGTGCACCGATCAGGGTTGGTGTCGCTGATGGCCAGCACATGCTCATCGATGTGATCGCCGTGCATATTGTGCAGGTGCCCGTCATGCAGATAGTCAACATGTCCCTCATGGCGCACGGCGACGTGTCCGCATTGCGGCCCGTGCTGGTGAGGATGATTGGTGGGGTGTTGCAGAGAGCAGTCGACCATGGCGCTAACTCCTTGATGGCTTCCCGGGTCCGGACCCGGGGGAGGCGGTTGCCCGGTGGACGGAAAGGAAAGCTTGTCGGTCGGCAACCCGCTTAGTGAAGCGTAGAACTTAGTATCACCGCGTGCAAGCGGGCGAGAGTGCCGTGTAGGCTACTCCCTGTCCTATTTGGTGTTCGCGGATGGCCTGGAATCCTGCATCTATGATGCATGTGGCTCGTCGGTGCCATCTTGGACGCCAGCGAGTATCGCCAGGTGCATACAGAAAAGCTAGCGCGGTACTGGATCTTGCGAAGGGCGTTGTTAGGTGGCAAACTCGCAACACCGTTGCAAAAAGCGCTTTGACGCCTCTTGAGCGTCTACCGCCATTTCTGCAGCCCTCGATGCCGCGACGCTCGCTTGCCCTCCTACTCAGCCTCTTCCTGCTCCTCGGGCAGGCCTGTGGCGCTGTTCACGCGTTGTCGCATATTCATGTGCATCTGCAGGGCAATCCGTGTGCCGCGCCCGCCAACACCGATCAGTGCGGGCCGGGCGATCCTGTCTGCCTGCAATGCCTGGCTTTTGCCGCAGCCACGGTGGCCATGCCTTCGCTGGGCTTCTGGCTGCTGATTGCCTGCGCGAGACGCTGGCACTACCCACGGCTCGCCGCGCGGTACATAGCTCGCTTAATTTCACTACGGCCCCGTAGCCGTGGCCCCCCTCTGTCTGGCGGATCGTTCGCGTAGTGCATTGGTGCGGGCACAGAGTCCCCGCGACACATCCACGCCATCAGAGGTATTGCAATGCCCCATTTCCCGCTTCGAGCCTTCACGGCCGGCGCTGCGTCGGCGCGCCCGGATACGCGAGCGACCAATGCCGCCCAGGCCATGCGCTGCAAGCCCTATAGGGAGAACGGCCGCGCCGTGGGAGAACCACACAGCAGCCGATCAGCTTCGAGCTGAACTGATTGCCGGATTCCTTCTGTAACTTCCGAACACTGAAATTCTCCAGGAGCTGCCATGCAGGACCTCGGACTACCCCACCTCTGGGCGCACGGCGATTTCGTCATTCGCGCGACCGCCATCATTCTACTGATCATGTCGGTGCTGTCATGGATCGTGATTATCTCCAAAGCTTGGGATCTGTTTCGTTTGCGGAAGATGGCAAATGGTGCGGAGAAACGCTTCTGGCACTCAGAGGATTTCGATCACGCACTCGACACGCTTGGCGCCAACGATGGCAATCCGTTTCGCATGCTGGCCATCACCGGCCGCGAAGCCGCGCAGCACCATCGCGCCAGCCAGACGCAACTGCGCGATGCCCTCGACATCTCCGACTGGCTGACCCGCTCGCTCAAGAGCGCAATTGACGAGGCCGTGGCACGCATGCAGTCGGGCCTGGCGGTGCTGGCTTCGGTGGGTTCGACGGCTCCGTTTGTCGGCCTGTTCGGCACCGTGTGGGGCATTTATCACGCTCTGATCAGCATCGGCGCCTCGGGCATACCGACCATCGACAAGGTGGCCGGCCCCGTGGGCGAAGCGTTGATCATGACCGCCTTCGGTCTGGCAGTTGCCATCCCGGCCGTGCTTGGCTACAACGCGCTGAGCCGCGGCAACAAGGGCGTCATCAGCAAGCTCAACCGCTTTGCGTACGACCTGCACACCTACTTCGTGACCGGCACCCACGTGCGCCCCACAACCCCGGGTACTCGTGCCGACGACAAGTCGGTGCGCCTGGCCGTCAAGAACTGACGCCCCACTGGGTTGCGAGTCCGGCGAACCGTTCAAAGAGATGAAGGACCCGACGCGACGACGCCTGAGTCGTTGCCGAGGCATTGGCGTTTGCGAGATCTTTGCCATGGGCGCTGCGCTCCACAATGCATGGTCTCGTCAACTATCGCTTCTGTTTGCGTCGTCGCGAGGCGCCGCGCGCCCACCTTACGTATATCGCAGCAAATTCGCTTTCGTTGTAGGAATACATCGGATGCCCGATTGCACATCATGTTTCTACACTGAACATACCGCCCGCGCTGCGAGACTGCGTCAGTCGCATCGCATTGCGCCAGCTATGCAGGCTGATCAGATTTGGCGACGGAGCACGCGCGACGACGCTCGCGGATAACAGCATCGCCAAGCGCTGAGGCCCACAGTGGCGAAGCGGCGCGGAAATAAGCGGCAATTGCCTTGCTTGCCCCTGCAGGTCTTCGCGGGCGCCAAACCTACACTGTGCCCGGGCCGTTGCCGGCCCTCCCTCGACATCGAGGCCTTCCAATTTAAAATAAGGAGCCAGATATGCAGAAGAACCAGAAACGCTACCCGACCCCACATGCGGATCAGTCTTCCACCGCGCTCGCCGGCAAGCGCGTTGCGCTGCTGGTCACCGACATGTTCGAACAGGTCGAACTCATCGGACCGCGCCAGGCCTTGCAGCAGGCCGGCGCCACTACCGTGATCGTGGCGCCGCAAGGTGGCGAAGTTCAGGGCGCGCATCACGAGACCAAGGCCGACCGTTTCAGCGTGCAGGCCGTGCTCGCCGAAGCGCATCCCGACGACTTCGATGCCGTTGTGCTGCCAGGCGGTGTCATGAATGCCGATACCTTGCGTATCAGGCCGGATGCGCAGCGCTTCGTGAAGAAAATGCAGGATGACGGCAAGCCGATCGCGGTGATCTGCCACGGCGCGTGGCTCTTGGTGTCCGCTGGCCTAGTCAAGGGCCGCACGCTGACCAGCTGGCCTTCGTTGGCCGACGATATCCGCAATGCCGGCGGTGAATGGGTGGACCGCGAGGTGGCCCGGGACGGCAACTGGGTCAGCAGCCGCAAGCCGGACGACATTCCGGCCTTCAACCGGGAGATGGTGGCTTTGCTCACCGCGGACGAAGGCGCACGGTAGGGCCGCACGGTGCCGGGCATCAGTCTCAGGCCGCCGCATTTCCCTTGCGAATGGGCCCGCCATGCCGGCGCCGGAAACTCGCGGGCCCCAAGTGCCACCGTCGGCGATGCGCATTTCTGCCAGCTCTGCCACCGGCGGACCATAGTTTTTACACGGCATACCGTTTGGCGCAGTCATCCACGCACCACGCTCCCGCCGGGCTTTCGCCGCGCGGCCTTTACCTTCCTTGCAATCGCCCCGGCTGGCTGACGCGTCTGGGTGGCCCGAATGGCTTGCCAACTGGCAGGACGATCGCCTCAAGCTGCAACTGATCCGCAGCATACTGGCCGCGCGGCGCGCCCACGCCGCTTTGTTTGCGTGTGGCGACTATCGGGCGGTCGCAATGGCAGGGCCGCTGGCGGCACACGCGCTCGCATTCGGGCGCCGCCATGGTCAGGTGCAGGCACTGGTAGTCGGTACGCGGTTTTCCGCGAAATTGGCCGCGCTCGACCAGCCCATACTGGGACGCGCGCAATGGCGCGACACCACGCTGCAGGCCGGGCATGGGGAGGACGGCCGTTGGGTGGATGTACTGACCAGCCGCGCGATGGTGGCGCAGAGAGGACAGCGCTCGGCTATTCGCCGGTTTCCTCTTTAACTACTGCTCGCCGTGCGGCAGCGTACCCCAGGATTGATACTGCGTCATCGTCCAGCATTGCGCGCTGCGTCGACAACTCCACCGACGGCGTTTCCGGGTACATGTCTGAAAGAAGCTCTTGAACGACCTTTTTCGACTCAAAAGGCCCAAAGTGAATGACGCTTGGCCCGATCACTTCTGCGAACACCCACTTACCAGTGTCTAGTGGATAGAACACCACCAAGGCTCGCTCATGCCGGTACATAATTGCCTCCAGATCTTGTCATGTGCCCCAAACATAACTATCGATTCTGGCGATTACCCTCCCATCAAACGGGCGGGTGCCACGCGATTTCTGCGCGAAATCATTGTAGGAAGTTTGACGGGAACGACAAGTAGCATTAGGCCCTGACGGGATAGGGCATTTATGCATACTCGGATCCACCGGTAACCCCCACCCGGGGGGCCGCCGCGGGTAAGTGAACTGCTCTGCCTCGGACCGACTTGACAACAAGACTGAAGTGAATCGAGCGGTCGAGTCAGCAAGGACTTCCTGATCCAATCCAAATATCAGCTACCGTCGTAGCCTGCGATAGGTGTTGAAATGCCGGATTGCCTGCATCCCGTTGCCTAGCGTTTCGTGAATCCTGGCTGCGTTGAAGTGAGCATCAGCGAAGTCCGGTGCAAGCGTGATGCATCGCTCGTAACTTGAGAGCGCCTCCCCTGTTCGGCTCATGTCCTCCAGGGCGACACCAAGATTGAAGTGGAGCAGCGGTTCGTCCGGCAGATGTGAGATTCCGAAACGATACAGTTCCACTGCGTCGCCAAACCGGCCGGTGTCGCACAGCATGCAGCCCAGGTTGAGGTAGGGATCAAGAAATGTGGGTTCGGCCTCCAGTGCGCGACGGTATGCTGCCTCGGCTTCGATCGGCTTCTCCGTTTCCAGTTCGGCGCCGACGAGAAACCAATCTTGTGCCTCGGCCGCTGGCGCCCGCGCATCGTGCAGAGACTCCACGACTGCCGCGCCCGGCTCTCCAGGCTCAAAGTCCATCAGCATCTGGCCCGACACGGCCTGCCATCCTCTACCCTCGTCCTTTGTCGCCACCTCGTTGCCCATCGCACGAATCCGCACACCGGTCAGCGGCTGGCCAGTGCCACGAGAGGCCTTCACCCGCGCAAGGGCACGGACGATCAATCTCGTTGGTATCCTCGCGTCATGCAGCGAATTCGCGGTCCTGAGCAGCACCATGTCCTGAAACGTGAACAGGAGTTGGCGGCGCGGCCCGCGTGTGGGCGTGATGATTCCCTCGGTGACCAACCTGGTGGCCACCGAGCGCGGGATGCCCAGCATCGTTTCGGCGTCCTTCAGGGTGTACGTCGGCATCGGCCTGTCACTTTTTCGCCGATGAGGCTCGCTTGGCCGGAGTTGGCGCCGGTGCCGCAGTGGCACGCTTCCCAGTCTTTTTGCTCTTGCCCTGCGCCGCAGCCGCTGTGGTCGCGGCCTTCGTTCCGCCCTGTTTGCCCCGGGCCATGCTTGCGCGCAGGGCCTCCATCAGGTCGATCACTTCGGCGCCCTCGCGTGGTTCCCGCCGCTCTTCGCTCACGGTGATCCTTTTGCCTGCGATCTTCTTGTCGATCGCCGCCAGGATGCGGTCTTTCTCCTCATCCTTGTAGGCCGTGGGGTCGTACCCATCCACCGAGTTCTGTTCGATCAGCTGTTTAGCCAAAGCCAACTCGGCTGGCTGGATCTCGGCTTTCTCCACGTGCAGATCCAGCATCGATCGGACCTCGTCAGCATAGAGCAGTTGCTGGAGCACCAAGCCCTCGTCGTTAGCCCGCACCTGCACCATGTACTGCTTGCCTTTCCAGACCCACTGCGCGAGGGCACAGGTCCCCGTCTTTCGCATGGCTTCGGCCAACAAGTTGTATGGCTTACCACCGCGCTTGTCCGGGCCCAGGTAGTAGGCCTTGTCGAAATAGATGGGGTCGACGGCTCCGGCCGGCATGAACGAGACGATATCGATCGTGTGCTTCGCCTCGTCTTCCAACGCCTTCAGTTCGTCCGGCTCAAACACAGCATAGTGATCCGGCTCGAACTCGTAGCCCTTGACCATCTCGGAGCGCTCGACCACCACATCCTCTCGGATGCACACATACTGCTGCTTGAGCCGGGAACCGCAGCCTTTGTGCAGCAGATTGAAGCCGACCCCCGAGTTGCTCTCCGTGGCACTGAAGATCTTCACGGGGATCGACACGAGGCCGAAGCTGAGAGAGAGGGAAGCAATGGAACGGGCAGCCATGGCGATCTCCGTGCAGGTCGGGAGTACATCGATCTAGCTTAGATCGTGCCCGCCGAATCGGCGGCGTTCCACTGTCACTTTGCGGACAGGCGAGCACTTCCTGGTAAAACATGTGCATGTAATTTCTGTCGGACCTGCATGGCGACCAGTGCCATACCACGTCGTGTCGGACAGCCGCCTATTGCCGCTTCCATGGGACGGGGAAATACTGCGATTACAGAAGACGAGGAAACCGAGACGGTCATGGCGAACAAGAATGTGCACGTCGTTCCACACGAAAGCGTAAAGCCCGCGCCGCCCGGTCTGTGAACCCAGTCCATGGCTAAGTCGGCCTCTACCAACGCGCTCAGCCTGGAGCGGTACCGCCAGAAGCGTGACTTCGCCGCGACGACGGAGCCGAGCGGCCAAGTGTCCGCCGCGGGCGCCGCCAGCGGCGCACTGAGCTTTGTCGTGCAGAAGCATGCGGCTCGCCGGCTCCACTACGACTTTCGTCTCGAGCTGGAGGGTACCCTCAAGAGTTGGGCGGTCCCCAAGGGACCCAGCCTGGATCCCACGGAGAAGCGGATGGCCGTGCATGTCGAGGATCACCCGCTGGATTATGCGAGCTTCGAAGGCGTGATCCCGCCCAAGGCATACGGGGCCGGCACGGTCATCGTTTGGGATCGAGGGACGTGGATACCGGTCGGCGATCCGGTGGCCGGCTACCACAGCGGCAAGCTGAAGTTCGAGCTACAAGGTGAGAAGCTACATGGCCATTGGACCTTGGTCAGGATGCACGGCCGCGGCGACGAGCGTCAGGATCCGTGGCTCTTGATCAAGGAGCGGGACGCGTTTGCGCGCTCTGCCGCAGAGTACGACATCACCGAAGCCCTGCCGGACAGCGTACTTGCCCAGGGCAACAGCAAATCGGCTGCCGGCGGTAACACGAAGATTGCGGTGCCAAAGCAGCATCGCCCGGGCCCGGGCCGACAGGTACTACCCGCCGCGGCACGCCCCGCCGCCCTTGCGCTTGCGTTGGCCCCACAACTGGCAACGCTCGCTTCAGCTGTGCCGCGCAACGCCAGGCAATGGGCCTATGAGATCAAGTTCGACGGCTATCGGTTGTTGGCACGGGTCGACGGCGACGACATCCGTCTCTTCACAAGCAATGGCCATGACTGGACATCCCGCCTCAAATCGCTTGCGGCGGAGATACGCGCTCTTGGCCTCGGCTCCGCCTGGCTGGATGGGGAAATCGTGATACTCAGCGACAAGGGCACCACGGACTTCCAGGCGCTGCAGAACGCCTTTGATAGATCGAAGGTGGAGGACATCCAGTACTTCGTCTTTGACCTCCCCTTCTTCCAAGGCCGCGACCTACGACAGGTTCCGTTGGCCGAGCGCAGGGCGCTGCTCAAGGCGGTGATAGCCGTGCCAGCCGCGACACGAGTCAGGTACAGCGAGGCCTTTGAGGGCACGCCTGACGACCTTCTTGCCGCAGCGTGCCAGATGGGCCTGGAAGGTCTGATTGGCAAGCGCGTCGACGCGCCCTATGTCTGCGCCCGGGCGCCCAGCTGGATCAAGCTCAAATGCAAACAGCGGCAAGAATTCGTCATCTGCGGATTCACGGCCCCGAAGGGTAGCCGACAAGGCCTCGGCGCGCTACTGCTTGGCGTGCACGATGAAACCGGGAGACTTCACTACGCAGGCAGCGTCGGCAGCGGTCTGGATTCGCGCATGCTGACCAAGTTGCTCGCCATGCTGACTGAACTGGAAGTGCCGGTCTGCCCGTTGGGGAAGCCACCACCGCGCTTAGCCGCCAGATGGGTCAAGCCGAAGCTGGTGGCCGAGGTTTCGTTCGCCGATTGGACCAAAGAAGGCCGAATCCGGCATGCCGTCTTCCATGCCCTGCGCGCTGACAAGGCAGCGGGGAGCGTGACAAGGGAGCGGCCGGTCGATGTGGAACAGCCCCGGCCTCGGCCAGCGTGCTCGGTCAAGGTATCCAACGCGGAGCGCGTGATTGATCCAACGACCGGGCTGACGAAAGGCGACCTGGCCGGCTTCTACGAAGCCATCGCGCCACACCTGCTGCCTCATCTGCGCGGGCGCCCCGTGTCCTTGGTACGCGGGCCAACGGGCATCGACGGCGAACTGTTCTTTCAGAAGCACGCCGAGACTATCAAGATTCCGGGGATCAACGTCCTCGATGCCAGCCTATGGGCAGGGCACCCGTCGCTCCTGGAGATCGCCAGCCAGACAGCCATTGTCGCCGCAGCGCAACTGAACGTGATCGAGTTCCATACGTGGAATGCGACCAAGCGTGCCATCGACAAGCCCGATCGCGTCATTTTCGATCTGGACCCTGGCGATGGGGTGCCATGGCGGCACGTGCTTGACGCCGCCATGCTCACGAAGACGTTGCTGGATGAGCTTGGCCTGGTGAGCTTTCTCAAGACCAGCGGCGGCAAAGGCCTGCATGTCGTTGTGCCCATTGCGCCCAAACTGCCGTGGCCCACGGTGAAGACGTTCTCACAAGATGTCGTTCTTCATATCGCCCAGACCATTCCGCAGCGCTTCGTTTCCAAGAGCGGGTCGCGCAATCGCGTGGGTAAGATCTACATCGACTACCTGCGCAACGGCCAAGGTGCGACGACGGTGTCCGCATTCTCTGCGCGCGCGCGGCCGGGTCTCGGGGTCTCGGTGCCGGTATCCTGGCAGGAACTGGAAGAACTGACAGCGGGCGATCACTGGACGATCCAGACCGCCCTGCAGCGCGTGGAAGCCGCCGGCTACGTCGATCCTTGGGCGGAGTACGCCGATACCAGAAAGGTGCAACAAATTGGCGCTGCCATCCGCAAGCTGGCTGGCCGGTCAATTGGAGGATGACATGGCAACCCTGGAGGCGTTTCCTGCCGCGGAGCGCGAAGCCTTTACCAACGCCTGTCGTCGGCACGGGTTCATCGCCGCCGACTTTAGCGTCTGCGACATGACCGGGGAGCAGGATCGCCTGGTCAGCGTGCTGAGGCCTGAGACTCCTTGGCGCTTCTTAGACGGCCGTAATGGCGGCTGGTGCCTAGATGGTCTTTGGCTGCCAAAAGCGGCCCACCTCCGGCGGAAACTGCGCCGGGACGCGGGCAAGGGTGTGGGCGTCAACCTGGGGAAAGGCCGTTACCTGGACGAAACCGCTGTTCGAATGTCCGCGTTGAGCCGTGGGCCACTTGTCTGTAGGTGGCCGGACTCTGACGTCCTCCTGCCGTGGGACCGAGTTGCCGATAGTGGATGCGCTTAGCCACGTAACCCGTCAGAAGCTGAATGCCGATGAGATCACGATGACCTGTTCATGCGACGCCGGGTTAAAACAGTAAACCGCGGCGGAGATGCGCTTGCCCTTCACTTGCGCGAAGACGCCGCGTTGCAGGTCGCGGCCGTTTTCATACACACGGGTGCGCTGTCCGGCAAAGCCGATGCGGAACCAGTCCACGGGACGGAACGCTAGCTCGGTCCAGGCATAGGTGTAGCTGGACGGCTTGGCGTTCGGCACGTATTCGAACTCGACATAGGCATCCGCATACCGCCCGGTTACCGCGGCCTCGAATCCGGGCACCACGCTGTTCGTGCTGCCCGTGACCGCCCCTAGGATCGGCGTGACATCGAGGCGCACGGCTTCGCCGGCGGAAAGGTTGTACCCGGCGAAGAATGAGTACGCGTCCTTGCCTTCATAGTTGCTCCGTGCTTCCAGGTGCAAGGCGCCGCGATTGGCGATCGCGATACCGGTGACGTAGGCATCGCTGCTGCGCGGCAGGTTGAGGTAAGCCGAAACCGCACCGCTCCACGTCGGCGCTTGCGCCGCGGGTGGCTGGCTTTCGCTTTCCTCGGCTGCGCGCGCATGCAGGGGCGTGGTTGCCGCGGCGAGCAGGAGGCAGTGCGCGGCAAGCCGGGCGGCCCACATGCTCAGCCTCCCAGCAGGATGATGGCCGCGGTCAGCACGACGCCCAGCACCGTCATGGCCAGGCCCGCCATCCAGCCGCCGAAGCCGGCATGGCGCCCGAGGGCGAGGCCGGCGCCGAACAGCATTAGGAGGGTCAGGACCCGCGATACCAGGAGCGCAGTCGAGACCTTGGGGACGACAAGGAAGGGAAGCGCAACCGGGAAAGTCGCGAGTACGACAATCAGGAAGATCGCCGCTGCCGCGAGAAGGTCCTGGGCGCCCAGAGTGGGCGTCACGGGCCAGTCGGATGTCCTGGCGATACAGCTGCGTATCGCCTCCAGTTCCGCGTCCTCCACCAGTGGCCGCAAGGCTGGTGAAAGCGCATTGCGCAGGCACGCGATGGCGTCAGACGGGTCGTTCGCGCTTCGCACCGCCTTGATTAGCGACAGTCTGCGCCCCCGTTCGGTCAGGGTGCGGACCAGGTACATCACGGCATCGACAAGCCCCCAGGCCAGGTTGCAGCCAAGGGCGGTAATGAACATGGTGCGGGCAGCATCCGCCGGGGCTGCCACTGCCGATACCGCCCCCACGAAGGTCAGCGCCATGAACAGGCCGAAGCACATCTCGGAAACCCGGTCGACAGTGTCGAGCAGGCGGGGCCGGGCTTCGGCGGCATGCGTATCGATTGAAGTAGTCAACACTGGCGCGCACCTCGACATGTCTGCCCCCGCTGAGGTCTTTGTCGATGCCATGACTGGCTTGATGGCATCGATACCGCGGATCTCAGGCGGGCAGACGCCTGGGCGCGACCGGACGGCGATGGCGGCGCCACCCGGATTGTCCGGCTGCCGCCGTTTGCAGTGTAGGCAAGAATTCACACCATGGCTGGAATCCGTCGCAAACGTCTCTTGACCGCTGTGCCGCATGGCCCAGCCGGCCGAATTGTGGATCGCCGATCGCAACATCAGCACCCGCGCGATTGGACACCGTTCCGCTCTTCCTAGGGGCCGCGTAATCGCGTGCATCGACCATCAAGCGCTCGAACTCGAGCGTTGGATTCCGATACTCGAAGGGGAGTGTCATTGCAGTATGCGTCCTGACCACTTTATCGGGAGCCAGTTTTGCTGGCGAACATCAGGGTCTGTTTCCCTAACATCGGCCCCCGGTAAGCCTGCGGGCTACGCCAGTGTTGAGCTTGACGGGCCGACCAGTCCTGACACTGTTCGTGATTTGAGAGCCTTAACACCGATGCCTGGATTCGCGCCACAAGCATCACTGGCCAAGAAGCCCGATTCCAGCGCTTCACTGAATGGGCGGCACTGCACCGAGCTTCTCTGCCAGCATCCGCTCATACACGCCAAAATGCGTATCCACCTCTGTTTGACTGACGACGACAACGTCAATCGTGATCTGCTCGAACGCCAAGCCGAACATCGTGGCAAGGGCCACTTCCAGGTGGGGGGCCGCCTCTCTGTCCTTTTCGAACGTCGTGCCGATGCTGATCACGTAAGCATCGCCTTGCGCCGTGACGTCCACCAACCGGGCCCGCGCGCTGAGGTTGTTATCGATCGCGATTGTGACCAACTCCGCCACGCGCCGCGTCCGCTCGGTAGGAAAGCCGCGCGTGCACTTGAGCCGCACCCGATGCCTGCCTAGCGTCACCCACTCAGAATCGAATTCCATCGAAGTCTCCTTCTCGGGAAGTGTTTGCCGCGAAAATAGGGGCCAGTCCGGCGATTTCAAGACCTCAGCGTCGCACGTGGATTCGCTGCAGGGTTGCAAGCCAGCACCGCACGATCCGAGCGCCGCGTATGCCAGAAAGGAGCCGCGAAGGCGCTACCTTGCATGGCCAGCAGGAACATCCCGGCGGAGCGCGGCAGGCTCACGCGAGTCTGTGCCCTTGAGGCAGCTCGCCATCTGGCTCCATGCCGGGCAGCTCCGCCGTATTTCTCAGCGCCGTGCCATCATCGACCACATCGATCCGAGGCTGGAAGCGCGACGAACTGAAGTCGCCGAACCATCGATCCAGTCCGCCGAAGGCCGCGAAGGGTTCATGCAGAAACTCGCCCATCGCACGCCATGGATCGCTTGAAAACAGCCGCGAAACGTTGCCCTCACCGAATGTCCGGCCAATTTCCGCGGGCACTGCGGTGGCGCCCTTGCGGATGCCACCGCGGTGCCGGCGGGCGACGGCAACTCACGCCACGTTGACTGCAATGCGGCGTGGACGCGCTTCGTCGCGACGCGGGATCGTCAGCTTGAGCACGCCGTCCTGCAGGTTCGCCTCGATCTTTGACGCGTCAAGGTCCGCACTCAACGTGAAAGAGCGTGCGAAGTGCGGCTGGCGAATTTCCGCGTGTTGCACCCGCAGTCCTTGGGGGGTGGGCACGACCGCTTCCGCCTCGATATGGAGGTTGCCGTCGTGAACATTCACCTCGAGCTTGTCCCTGGTCACACCCGGAAGGTCGGCCCAGAGGGTGACGCCGTTGCTGTCCTCGACGATGTCGACTGCGGGAAGCAGCGTGATCGTCGGCGTCGACCTGTCCTCGTGACCTTTTGTCACCGCGCTCTGGTCGCGTTCAGCCACTTGGGTTGTCTCGTTCATGGCATTCTCCTCGCGTTATTGGACCCTGATCGCCCGGGGCTTCGAGGCTTCGCGCTTACCGACACTGATAGACAGGCAGCCGTTGGCATAGCGCGCCTGAACATTGTCCGGGTCGGCGCTCTGCGGCAATTCGACCACACGCCGGAACGTGCCTGTGAATCGCTCTTGCGCGTACAGCCGGACCTCCGGATCATCCTCCGCTTGCGCCGTTTCGCGCTCGCCGCTGATGGTCAGCAAGCCCTTGTCGATCGACACCTCGAACTTGTCTGGCTTGAGCCCCGGCGCGAACGCGACGATCTCGATGGAATCGTCCGTGGCGCCGATATTGACGGGGGGGAATGCCCCGGGATGCTGGATGGGAAACCGCCGAACAAACTCGCCATCTGCCTTTGCATGCGGTCGAGTTCGCTGAAGGGGTCAGTTCCAAAGAAAAGATCGCTCATGGTCGTATCCTCCTTCGACGCAGCAAGGAGGCGAAGGGGCAACGCGCTCCCATCCACCTGCCAAGCCGCTGGCAAACAAACAGAAACACGCAGCGCGCAATGGTCGCGACTGCCTGAGCAAAAATAGTAATTGGCCACCCAAATTTCAAGGGGAGCAAGCCTGCGCCGTTTCGCGAAAGGACGTGGGCCGATTCGTGCTGCCCCGGACACGTTTTGGCACCTTTACCTGCACTGCAACCGCGGGGGGCTCCCGTTGCACGGCGCCACATTTTTGTGTCGCATGAAGCATATATTTCGTGCGCCGCGCGTTGCGGTAAGTCGATCGCCAGCCGGGCCGGAGACGCTGACTTCGTATTCCATGCGAGCCGGTCGTCGGCCTCGGCAGGGAAGCTGTCGATGGTGTTCAGCTTCGACGTATCCAGAGCCATATTGAGCGGACTGGATCCTGTCAACGCCGGCGCATCGCGGCGATGCACATCGTGGGTCACGAAGCCAATGTCATGGCTCGGAATCGTCAGGCACTCGGGGCGGGCAAGCGAGTCCCGGATGTCGTCCAGCCCGCTGGTCCAGTGCTCGGCCATGGTGTCGACGCTGAACTCGAAGTCCTTGTAATGCCCTTCGAAGAACTTGTTGCGGTAGATCAGGTGCACGACGTTAATGGCGCTGCCATCGGCAATCCGCTGCGCCTCGCGCATCAGAGGATGAGTCTCGCGGACAGACTGCGGCACGTGTTCCAGCAGTTCCTTGATCAGCCGCGCATGCTTCTGGCGGCCTTCCATGAACGCGGTGACGGAACGGGTCCGGCTCGAGTACTGAATGTCCTTGGTCCGCTCGGACACGTCAAGGAAGTTTCCGGGCAATGCCCCGCTCGCGCTCCACAGGTCCACCTGGAAGATCAGCGTGTCCTTGTGCTGCGATTCCCGCAGGATCTCGGTCAGCGGCGTGTTGGAAACGAGACCGCCATCCCAGTAGAACTCGCCGTCGATCTCTACGGCCGGAAAGCCAGGCGGGAGTGCGCCGGACGCCATGAAATGCTCCGGCGCAAGGCGCATCTTCGTGTTGTCGAAGTACACAAGATTGCGGGTGCGGACGTTGACCGCGCCAGCGGAAACACGCATGTCGCCATCGTTGATGCGATCGAAATCGGCGTATTTGAGCAGCGTCGCACGCAGCGCGCTCGTATCGTAGAAGCTCACCTCGCTTGGCGCACTGCCTTGGCTGCCAAAACTGTGCAGCGGCGCGCGAGGCAGGAAGAAACCCTGCTGGCCTTCCACCAGCGCGCGGCCTGCGGCCCACATGCTCGACCACTTGCGCGCGATGTCCCGGAAGCCGAATGCCGCCGGCACCCAGGCACCGACGTGGCCGATCATGTCCGGCGGCAGACTGATGGCCTGCCAGAATCCACGCAGCGCCTCTACGCGGCCCTCGGGGGCATTGCCGGCGATGATCGCAGTGTTCAGAGCGCCGATCGAAATGCCCGATACCCATGTCGGGTGAATGCCCGCTCCGGCCATGCCTTCATAGACGCCCGCCTGATAGGAGCCGAGTGCGCCGCCGCCGAGCTTGGCCACCGTTTCTTCGATGCCGGCGTTGACCGCTTCCTCGTTCGTGACGTCCATCGCCACGGCGATCGCCTTGCCGCCTTCGGCGACGATCGACTCGGCGACCTGGCGCGCATTCTGCAAATTCAGGTCGGCAATGACGACGGCCGCGCCGTCCTTTGCCAGCCGGCGCGCGCACTGTTCGCCAATACCACTGGCGGCGCCGGTAACGAGTGCGACTTTTCCTTGCAATGACATGGTTGCTCCTTGCGGGGGTTATTGATTGACGACCAGCTTCGGCGCCTGTGCCGGCGCGAGGTAGTCGCAAGCGACCTCGCCGATGTCGAGGGTGAGGTTGGCGATCAGATGCTTGGCTCCGACGACGCGGCGGACCGGCAGGTCGGCTACCGGTGCCAGCGCATGCGCGTGGAGTTCCAGGGCGCCCGGGCCCGCCCAGGCGCCCAGCACCGTGACATCGCGCAGGTGGAAGCGGACCAGTTCGCAGACCCGCGCCGAGCCGTCGACGTGCGGCAGGACCTTCAGCAGGTAGTTCGGCGTGTCGGCGAGATTTCGCCGTTCCGTTTCGAGATCGAGCGGGCGAAACTTGAAGCCCATCGTGCCGGTGGCTCAGCGCTTCCCGGTCCGTATCCTAGTCAATGCACCGGACCCCACCGTGTTTCGGATCGGCGCGTCGGCGGTGGCAATCGTGACGTCCGGCACCGCTTCGTCGTCGCACTGAGGGCAGCCACCATGGGTCTGATTCGCACCGAACTCGCGCCGTTCCCGGGGCGCGAGGAAGCAGTATTGCGGTTTGTCGTGGCCACGGCGCTGGTCATTGTCATCTCGATGGCGCTCGAGGTGCCGTCCCTGCCGCTGTCACTGATCATGGTGTTCTTCACCGCACAGGAGAATACCGTGCTGACCCGGCTGTCTGGCATCGTGCTCATGATCGGCGCGACTATCGCGGTTGTGATCGGCCTGTTGCTGGTCAAGTTCACGATCAACTATCCGATGCTGCGTATCCTGGCCATCGGTTGTGCGCTTGGCAGCGTCGTCGCGCTCGTGGCAGCGATCTTCATCATCCCGCATCTCGACTCCATCGCCGGCCTGCTGGTGCTCACGCTGCCTATCGTCGCCGTCGGCGCGTGGATCGCCGCCGGTTCGCCGCGCACGAACTACATCGGCGTGCAATTCGTGTTCGCCTATGCGCTGTCCCAACTCGGCCATTTCGCGCCGACGACCGACCTGACCGAGATTCGCGACCGCATGATCGGCATCCTGGTTGGTGCCGTGGTGTCGATTGCCGTCTCCACATGGATCTGGCCCGAGCGGGAAAGCGATGCCCTGAAGCAGATGCTGGCGCGCCTGTTGCGCAGCGTGGCTGGCCTCGCCCGCGCGGGCGGCGGCAAGCTCGGCACCTACGCGCTCGAAGCGCTGCTGGAACAGGCGCGCGACGTGCGCCGCAACCTCGTCGCCGCCAGCCAGGCGCGCACCGCACGTGGCCTCGAGCCTCGCACGCATGCCGAGACCGCGCAGGCACAACTGCTGCAACTGGATCAGCAGATCACCGTGGCCCAGACGCGCGTGCGTTCGCTGCGCGAGGGGCTGCGCGCGCTGACCGGTGCCGGTCCTGACGACCTGCCCGCCATCGCGCCGCGGCCGCTGCCGGACAGCGCCGGCGGCGTGCCATCGTCGCTCGGTTATGAATTGCTCGCGCGCCGACCCGACCTGCAAGCGATGCGGTGGTACGGGCAGGCGTCGATGGACCAGATCGACGCAGCCAAGGCGGCGTTCTATCCAAGCTTCGACATCCGCGCCTTCCTCGGCCTCGATTCGCTGCACCTTGCCGATCTGTTGCGCAGGTCGAGCCGCCAGATCAACGTGATCCCCGGCCTGAGCCTGCCAATTTTCGACAGTGGACGGCTCAACGCGAACCTCGCCGCGACGCGCTCGCAGAGCAATGCCCTGATCGCGCAGTACAACGAGTCGGTGCTCAACGCCGTGCGTGAGGTGGCGCAGGCGGGTATCGAACTAGACGGCCTGAACCGGCAAGCAGCGATGCAGGAAGGCAAGCTTAAGTCGGTCAGCTTCGCGTCCAACAGCGCCGAGGCGCATTACCGGCAAGGACTCCTCGACAAGCCGTCGGCCCTTGAAGCAAGATTGCCCCTGCTCATGGAACAGAGTCAGGCGGTGGAAATTCGCAGCAAGCAGATCCAGTCGGATATTGCGCTGACCAGGGCACTTGGAGGCGGATACACGTCCGGGCAGAGCACTCAATGACGCATTGGTGATGACGACCATTGACGCCTTGCATTTCACCTTCGCCAGCCGACTGATGCACGCAGGTCGGCAATGGCGGCGGATCTCCCACGCAGTAGTAGCCGCATACGGCATTTCCGCGGCATGTGCCAGGCCGCTATTGTCCATTGCAAGGCTGGGTGGCGGAGTGCGGCAGATCACTCTGGCGGAGTACGCTGGGATACAGGGGGCGTCACTGGTGAGGCTGCTCGATCAGCTATGCGCGGCAGGCATAGTGCGCAGGGAGGCGGATCAAGCTGACGCCACCATGACGCAGAGCATGATGTCACCATGAATAAATTGAATGGCATTGGCAGTATTAAATCATGATTGAAATGTTCTATGCATAGGTACACTTCGTAGCCAAGCCGCTCTCAGGACATTGATTTTTCTCTCAACAGCTCCCCGTACCGGGCCGGAAATTGAGCAGCGCTGTTGTTCACAGCATTTATGGAATAGAAATGACGCCCACCGATGTGAAAGCCACGCTATCGTTTTCCGATGGTTCCCCCAGCGTTGAGCTGCCGATTTATACGGGTACCGTTGGCCCCGACGTAATCGATATTCGCAAGCTGTACGGACAAACCGGCAAGTTCACCTATGACCCCGGTTTCATGTCGACGGCTTCGTGCAATTCGAAGATCACCTACATCGACGGGGACAAGGGTGAGCTGCTGTACCGCGGCTACCCGATCGAGCAGCTGGCCACCAAGTGCGACCACCTGGAAACCTGTTACCTGCTGCTCAAGGGCGAACTGCCCAATGCCAAGCAGAAGGAAGAATTCGTCGGCGCCGTGATGAACCACACCATGGTTCACGAGCAGATGCAGTTCTTCCTGCGCGGCTTCCGCCGCGATGCCCACCCGATGGCCGTCCTGACGGGCCTGGTGGGCGCCATGAGCGCGTTCTACCACGACGCCATGGACATCGATGACCCGCATCAGCGCGAAATCTCCGCGATCCGCCTGATCGCCAAGATGCCGACCCTGGTCGCCATGGCCTACAAGTACAACATCGGCCAGCCGTACATCTATCCGCAGAACGATCTGTCCTACTCGGGCAACTTCATGCAGATGATGTTCTCCACGCCGTGCGCCCCGTACAAGGTGAACCCGGTGCTCGAGCGCGCGCTCGACCGCATCTTCATCCTGCACGCAGACCACGAGCAGAACGCCTCCACCTCCACGGTGCGCCTGGCTGGTTCCTCGGGTACCAACCCGTTCGCCGCCATCGCCGCCGGCGTGGCTTGCCTGTGGGGCCCGGCCCACGGTGGCGCCAACGAAGCCGCCCTCAAGATGCTTGAGGAAATCGGCAGCGTCGACAACATCACCGAGTTCATCAAGCAGGTCAAGGACAAGAACTCGGGCGTGCGCCTGATGGGCTTTGGCCACCGCGTGTACAAGAACTACGATCCGCGTGCCAAGCTGATGCGCGAAACCTGCTATGAAGTGCTGAACGAACTGGGCCTGCACAACGACCCGCTGTTCAAGCTCGCCATGGAACTGGAAAAGATCGCGCTGGAAGACGAGTACTTCGTCAGCCGCAAGCTGTACCCGAACGTCGACTTCTACTCGGGCATCGTGCAACGCGCGCTCGGCATCCCGACGTCGCTGTTCACCTGCATCTTCGCCCTGGCACGCACTCCGGGCTGGATCTCGCAGTGGGAAGAAATGATCACCGATCCGGAATACAAGATCGGCCGTCCGCGCCAGCTGTTCAAT
>NZ_LZZU01000086.1:0-381824 GCF_014170355.1 Cupriavidus sp. UME77 | reverse complement strand
TGTCTAGGCCAAATTCAAATGTCCTCTCTTTGGCCAGATCAGAATGTCCGGTTTAATGCAGGATGGTTTTGATTCTTTTACGTCTTTTTCCTGGCTGTTTCCGTAAGGCAGTCGAGCTGGCCTGAGGCGGTAAGGTATCTACAGGGTGGGGCGGTTGCGTCAGTTCATCGATGGCGCGACGCAAGTCTTCCGCATTCAGCTGCCGTTGTGGTTTCGTGCCCGGGGCCGCCTGTTCGGGCCGTTGCCGCGGTTTTTGACCGGTCAGCGTGCGCGACGGTGTCGCTAGGGTGCGACGATTGTCGCGCTGGGCCTGCACGCGCTGGGCGATCTCCAGCACGTGCCCCAGTCGCTTGTTCTCCACCACCGCACCCTGATTGATCTCGGACAGCCGGTCATAGAGGACGTAGGGCAGGGCAGCGCCATCGGCCCACAACTCGATACGGCCGTCCGGATACTCGGCTACTTCGATATAGCGATGAATCAGGGGGCGCCGCTCGGGTTGGTCGGTGATGAGATACAGCTTGCGGTCGTACTGCAGCGTCAGCCGGTTGGAGACTTTGCGCCATTCGCGCCAGGTAAAGATGCGCTCGAGGTCCTCGTCGGGCCGTACGGGACGGTGCGCATTGAAGTCGCTTCTGGGCATCTTGGCGAACCGCACATTGAAGTCCGCCAGGAAGATCGGGGCAAAGGCATTGGCCTCGGCCAGCGTCGAGATGCCGCGCTGGCGCAACTCCTTGACCAGCCGGTCCTGCAGCGTGCCATTCATTCGCTCCACGCGGCCCTTGGCCTGGCTGCTGTTGGCGCACAGGCTCTCGATATTCAGCTCGTACAGCGCGCGCCCGAACTGCGTATGGTCTCGCCCTGTGGTGACGCCTTTGGCATTGACCCGGAAGATGCTGGCCTTGTCGCTGTAGAAGGACACCGGCTTGCCATGGCGCTCGATGTAAGCACGCGTCGCGGCAAAATAGGCGAAAGTCGATTCGGTCGGCACGAACAGCAACTGCATCAGGCGGCTGGTGGCATCGTCGACATAGACCAGCAGCGTGCACATGGGCGAACGCTCCTCGAACCACGCGTGCTCGCTGCCATCGATCTGCACCAGTTCACCCAGGCAAGCGCGGCGCTTGCGCGGCTGGTGCAGCTTGGGCGGACGCAGCTTCCTGGGGATCCAGAATCCGGCGTCGATCATGATCCGCCGCACCGTCTCCTTGGCCAGCGCGATGCCATGGCGCTCGCGCAGCTTCTCGCAGGCCAGCGTGGGGCCGTAATCGGCGTAGTGCTGCTGGATTAGCGCGCGTGCCTGCGCTTCGAGCATCCGTGGCAGCTGGCGATGGCCTGGCTGCCCACGCTGGCGCGACAGCAAGCCCATCGGGCCATCGGCTCGCCAGCGCTGGACCAGCCGCCGGACTTGCCGCGCGGTCAAATCCAGGCGCTCTGCGGCGCGCCATTGCGCCAGCAGGCCCTCGGCCGTTGCCTGAATGACCTTGAAGCGGTCAACTTCACGCAGACTCATGGTGATCAACCCTCGATCCTTCACGGCGCGCTCCCGTCCAACCCAGGCGCTACCAGTATAGGTCTATCCAGAGGACATTCTGATGTGGCTGGAAGCGGACATTCTGATTTGGCCTTTACAGTTCGCGTCGCGCATAATCATTGTTATGTTAAATCAGTAAAATTCTAAATCCACGCCTGAGACGCGGACTGGCAGAACGTCCATCCCCCCGATCCTTGGCCCCCAGTAGCGCCGCGCATCGTCAGCCCGGTGTTGGCCAAGTTTTCCTTGTCCCTTGGACAATCGCGAATACTCGCTGCTATATTGCGTGAACCAATCCTGCCCCAGATCCCATGGCACGCTCGCTTGTGCTCGTCGTGTTGGCCGCTTCGCTCTATGGTTGCGCCGGTGCCCCGTCCTTCAGCCTGTTTGGCGCCTATTTTCCGCTTTGGCTCTTGAGCGCCCTGATCGGCATCGTGGGCGCCGTCATTTCCTGGCGGCTGCTTATCCTGGCCGGCTGGGCGGATATCGTCGGCTTCCCGCTGCTGGTGAACACGGCAATCGGCCTGATGATCGCTGAAATCGTCTGGTTATCGGCTACGGGACACATCCTATGAAAATGGCCGGCGTTCGCAAAAGGCCGCTGCGCGGGAAATTGATCGCCCTGGCGATCGTTGTTCTGGCCATCCTGCTCTCCATCTTTGCCTGGCATCGCACCGTGCGGTTTCCGTCTTCCGACGATGCCGGGCTCGATGCCGACATGGTGCATGTGGCCTCGCCCGTGGGCGGCAGGATATCGAGGATCCTTGTCAGCGAGAACCAGCACGTGGCCAAGGGCGATGTGCTGTTCGAGATCGATCCTGTGCCATACCGGCTAGCCGTGGCCCAGGCGACTGCCGATCTGGAACTGGCGCAGGCTGCGCTGGGCACGCGCAGACGCACGATTGCCACTGAACACGCCAATGCGGCGATTGCCTCGGAGCAGACCGCCCGCACCGAGCAGAACTACGCGCTGACCGCGCGCACCGTGGAGCGTCTGCGCCCGCTGGCCGCAGATGGCTACGTGCCGAAGCAGCAGCTCGACCAGGCCGAGGTGGCGCAGCGCGACGCGGCGGTATCGCTGAAACAGGCCAATGTGCAGCGTGCCGCGGCGGCAAAGGCGGTGGGCACAGAGGATGACGCCACGGCGACCGTGCGAGCGCGCGAGGCGGCGCTGGCCATCGCCCAGCGGGCACTGGACGACACCGTGGTTCGCGCCCCGCATGATGGCCGCGTGAGCGGCCTGACCGTGCTGTCCGGCGAAGTCGTGATTCCCAATCAGTCTCTCTTCCTGCTAGTCCACACCGGCGAATGGTTCGCCGTCGCCAATTTCCGCGAAACCCAGCTGGCCGATATCCGTCTTGGCGATTGCGCCACGGTCTATTCGATGATCGACCGCAGCCATGCCATGCGCGGCAAGGTCGAGGGCATTGGCATTGGCATCACCGACACCGAGCGCCTGAACCTGCCGCGTTCCTTGCCCTATGTCCAGCCGTCGGTGAATTGGGTGCATGTGGCCAAGCGATTCCCGGTGCGGATCAAGCTGGAAGAGCCGCCGGAAACGCTGGCCCGGGTGGGCGCGAGTGCAACCGTCGAGATCCGGCATGGCGCAGCCTGCCGCTGACAAGCCGCGTCTCGGGCTGGCCGGTCTCGGCGCCCTGCTGGCACCGTTTCCGGGCCGCGCATCGGCCACCACGCGCATTGCCGTGGCTTGCACGTTGACGGTGCTCGTTACCAGCATCTATGGCACGCCGGAGGCGGCCATCTCCGCCTATATCGTCTTTTTCATCAACCGGGCGGATCGCACCACCAGCATCGTGATGAGCGTGGCAGCGCTGGTGCTGCTCAGCATCATCATCGGACTCGTGATGCTGCTGGCCGATTTCAGCGTCGATGACCCACTGCGCCGGGTAGCATGCATGGCCGTGCTGTCGGCCGCCCTGCTCTTCCTGACCTCGGCCAGCAAGTTGCGCCCGGTGGGCGCCATCATCGCCATGATCATCGGGTTCGGGCTCGACGAACTCGGCCTGGTGCCCGGCGGTGAGATCGCCACGCGCGCCCTGCTCTATGCCTGGCTGATGGTGGCGATTCCAATTGGCGTGAACGTGGCGGTCAACCTGATGCTGGGGGCAGCGCCGCGCCGGCTGGCCTGCGACCGGCTGGCCCATTGCCTGCGCGTGGCGGCAGCCTGCCTGCGCGATCCGCCAGCGGACGGCGCCGCGCTGCAGGCGGCGCTGCACGCCGGCGTTCAGCCGGTGGCGGGCTGGCTGAAGCTGGCAAGAATCGAAGGCTCGGCCAATGCCAGCGACGTCGCCGCGCTACGTCATGCCGCGGCGTCAACCATGGCGATCCTGCTGGCGGTCGATGTCGCCCGCCGGCAGCCGGGCGCTCCCCTGCCCGCCCCGGTTGCCGATCTGGTCGCCAACACGCTTGACGCGATGGCGCGCATGCTCGATGCGGGCGGCTATCCGGTGGAGATCGGGCTGAGCCCACCGGACGCCAGCCAGCTGGCGCCGGCGCAGGCGGCGGTTGCCAGGAAACTGCACACAGCCATCAACGGCTTTGCCGAGCCCCCGGAAGCGGACACCGCGACGGACCCTGCGACAGCCCCGATGCCCGCAACCCGCCGCGGCGGCTTCCTCGACGCGGATGCCTTCAGCAATCGCGACCATATCCACTACGCGCTCAAGACCACCGGCGCGGCCATGTTCTGCTACCTGCTCTATCAGCAGCTCAACTGGCCAGGCATTCATACCTGCTTCATCACGTGTTATCTCGTGTCGCTCGGGACCACCGCGGAGACCGTGGAGAAGCTCTCGCTGCGGCTGGCCGGCTGCCTGGCCGGCGCGGTCATCGGCACGGCTGCCCTCGTGTATGTCGTGCCTTCGCTGTCGTCGGTGGGCGGGCTCATGTTGCTCGTCTTCGCCGGCTCGTGGATATCGGCCTGGGTTGCGCAAGGCTCTGCGCGCATCGCCTACGCGGGCTTCCAGATCGCGTTCGCGTTCTACCTGTGTGTCATCCAGGGCGCGGGCCCAGGCTTTGACCTGACCATCGCGCGTGACCGGGTCATCGGCATCATGCTTGGCAACCTGATGGTGTACCTGGTGTTCACGCGCATCTGGCCGGTCAGCATTGCCGCGCGCATCGAAGCGGCGCTGGGCCGGCTGGTCGAGCAATGGCAGCAACTGGCGCATGCCAGGCGGCCCGACGACCGGCGCGGGCATGCCACGGCTGCGCTGGCCTTGCAGGGCGATATCGCGCAGGACCTGATCCTCGCGCGCTACGAGCCTGCGTCCGTGGGCCCGGCGCCCGCGTGGGTCGAAGACCGCCAGCGGCGCCTGCGCTCGCTCGACGCGATTGCCGGTCCGGCGTTCCTGTTCGCCGAGCGGTTCCCCGGCGACCCTGACCTCACGCAGCGGCTTCGCACGCTGGAGGCCCACGATACGGCGCCGCAGCCGGTGCAGCCCGCCCACGCCACTGAGGCCACCAATGCCACCACCGAGGCCATTGACGCCGCCGGTCCCGACGTCTCCGCCCGCAAGGCCTTGCTGGCCCTCATCGACAAACGCCTGACCGCCTCCGTTGCCGACGCCGCGCAGACGGCCCACCCTTGCCCCAT
Organism: Cupriavidus sp. UME77; assembly: GCF_014170355.1. Classification (NCBI taxonomy): domain Bacteria; kingdom Pseudomonadati; phylum Pseudomonadota; class Betaproteobacteria; order Burkholderiales; family Burkholderiaceae; genus Cupriavidus; species Cupriavidus sp. UME77. The sequence goes on along the minus strand of NZ_LZZU01000086.1, from coordinate 376,674 downwards.
CCATGCGCAAACGTGATTCGCTGGTGATTCCGCTATCGCTGATTGCTGCGACGCTGGCCGGTTGTGCCACGTCGTCGCTGAATCTCGCGCCTGCGCAAGCCGATCGGCCGTGGCAGCCCGCCACCACGGCATCCGGAGAAATCGTGCCCGGCGCCGCGGCCAGGGCCGCACCCGCGCTGGGGCCTTCCGACTACACGCTGCCCGCCAATTCGGCGCTGGCGTCGATCGCACCGCCGCCCGTACTCGATCCGGCGCACGCGTACTCGCTGCCGGAACTGATCGACATGGCCGCGTCCGCCAACCCACTGACGCGCATCGCGTGGAACGACGCACGCAATGCAGCGCTGGCCGCGGGCATCGCCAAGGCCAGCTACCTGCCGCACATCTCGGCCGCGGCCATGGGCGGCTACCAGAACGGGCATCTGTCCACCAGCACGCCCTTGGGAGCGGCCGGCACGAACACATCCAACCACGGCGCGGTGTCGGTTCTGTCGCTGCAATGGCTGCTGTTCGATTTCGGTGAACGCGCGGAGATTGTCGATGCCGCGGAGCAAACTTCGATCGCCGTCAATATTGCGTTCACGGCCGTTCACCAGCGCATCGTGCACGATGTCAGCGTGGCGTTCTACCGCTATCAGGCTGCCCGGTCGCGCGGCGGCACGGTGCAGCAGGCCATGACCAACGCCGATGCCGTGCTCGCGGCCGCCAAAGCTCGCTACCAGCGCGGCATCGGCACGGTCGTGGAGGTGGCGCAGGCCACCCAGAATCGTGCGCAGACCAACCTTGCGATGGTGCAAGCACAGGGCGCCGAGACCGACGCGTATCTGGCCCTGCTCACGGCCATCGGTATCTCGCCGCTGTCGAAGCCACGCATCGCCGAAATGCCCGTGCGGCCCTTGTCGCCCGCCTTGCGCGGCTCCATCGAGCAGATCGTCGAAAGCGCAATCGCGCAGCGCCCCGACGTGCTGAGCGCCTACGCGGCCGAGCGCGCCAGCCAGGCCAAGGTCAAGGCGGCCGAGGCGGCGTTCCTGCCCAAGGTGTTCCTGTCCGCGTACACGTCATACGCCTCGGGTGGATCGTCCATCTCGGCGATTCCGCCAATCGGCCAGCAGCCGCCGACGCTGAACCTCAACGGCTATCGCTATGGCGCCAGCGTATTCCTTGGCGTTACCGTGCCCATTTACGACGGTGGGGTGCGCTCGGCAGTGGTCGCGCAGTCGCGCAATGACGTCGACAGCGCATCGGCCCGGCTGACGCGGGCCAAGGAAGAATCGGTGCGGCAAGTGGTGGTCAGCCAAAGCGCGCTCGAATCGAGCCTGGCGGCGTACGACGCGGCCAAGGCGCTGGCCGACGCGGCCCAGGTCACCTACAACGCGGCCTTTGCCGCATATAGCAAGGGCGTGGGATCGGTAACCGAAGCCAACCTGGCGCAGACGCAGTTGCTGCTGGCATGGAATGCGTCGACCGATGCGTATAGCGGCGCGCTGGCCGCCGCCGCCACGCTGGCGCTCGCGACCGGGGCGATCGGCGCGACGCGTTGAGCCACCCTGGATCCGACTCCGTCCAAGTTGGCTACCCCAAAGAATGACGCTTCAAGAACCCATCAGGCGGATGCAGATGCGAGCGGGACTTCGCTGTAAGTCTGCAGGCGGTTGTCGGCCCGACGCAGATCCGATTCATACTGGCGCGCCGCCAAAAGGAAGCAAGCGGCGGCGACCAGGCCGAATGCCGGCATCACCGCAAGGGCCGTCTGCAGGCCAAGGGCGTCAGAAATCGCCCCCCCGACGAAAGGCCCAACCGCAAGGCCAAACATGTTCTGAAAGAGCGACAGTAGTGCGGCGCCGGTGGAACGGACGCCCGGGTGAACGACGTCGAGCACAATACCCGCCGCCGGCCCTACCGTACACGTCATCAGGAACCCGCCGAACGCAATCAGCAGGAACTGCCGGCTGGCTGGCATCGTAACGGTAAAGGCAACCACAAAAACCAGCAGCGTCGCCACGCACAGGAAGGCCACGGCAAGAGGCTTGTTGCGTGGCCGGCGAGCAGCCGCCTTGTCTACCACGAGCCCCCATATGAAGGCCCCCAGCGCGCCGCACAACACGATTAGTGCCGCCTGCTTGGCTGCAACATCCGGGGCTGCGCCGTGGAACCGGTTGAAGTAGCTGGGGAGCCAGGCCCAGACGGTAGACACCACGATGAGCTGAAACGCTGCGCCGACGCAGGTCCACCAAACCGTACGCGAGTCAGACAACGCGCTTGCGACGTGCCTGATGAAGTTCCATGGCGACGCCTTCGCCTTGTGCAGTCGGGATGTCAGTTCCACGGTCTTGTAGTCAGGCACGAGCAGGTACAGCAGCGCGATTGCCAGTCCCGGGAAGCCCACCACGCCGAACGCCGCCTGCCAGCCCCAGCGCTGGGCGATCACGCCGCCCAGCATGACGCCGAGGACAGCGCCAATGGAGCCGGCGGCAAAGAACGCTCCCAGCAACATGGAGCGCATGCGCTTAGGAAACAGGCTTGCAATCAGTGCCGCACCGACGGAACCATAGCCACTTTCGCCAACGCCGACCATGGCGCGTGCGGCAAATAGCTGACTGTAGTTACGAGTAAACATGCATGAGATGGTCGCTACGCTCCATACCGTTGCCATCACGGCGACACTCTTGACCCGGCTCATCCGATCGGCCAGAAGAGCGACAGGCAGGCCGCCCAGCGCGACAACGATCGAGATGATCGACACCAGTGCGCCAAGCTGCTTGTCCGACAAGCTCCACGCCTCCTTCAAGTGGGGAAACAACGAGACAATGACCTGCCGGTCGATGTAGTCGAACAGCATCAGCGCAAAGGTCATGGCAAAGGCAAACCAGGCTTGGGGCCGGCTGACCAGATAGTCGTCGCGATCATCTGCTCCGGAATGCGGGGTGTGCGGGTTCATGCGTGTCTCCATGGTGGGTTGGCTCTTGCATTGAGAGCCACCTCTGATGCTTGCACAGTCTGCTACGTGCCACTGACATTGCCGGCAGCCTTCCGGCATGGTGCGTTCAAAGTCAGGCGGACACGCCAACAATGCGCTCTTGATGCGTGCCGCGTGTGCTTCTGCAACGTGACAATGCCCTGTCAGGGCACCAGGACGGTGGAGCCCACTGTCTTGCGCGACTCGAGCGCACGATGCGCGTCGGCGGCATCGGCCAGGGCAAAGGTCTGCTGGGGTTCGCTCGCGATGCGCCCGGCCAGCACGTGGTCGAACAGTTCCTTGGCCATGTCCAGCATGTGCGCGCGCGGCTGGATATAGTGCATCATGGCCGGCCGCGTGAACCAGATCGATCCTTTCACGGCCAACATCTGTGAGTCGACAATCACCGCGCCCGACGAGGTGCCGTTGCTGATCAGCGAACCGCGCGGCTGCAGGCAGTCCAGGGACGCTTCCAGCGTGTCCTTGCCCACCGAGTCATAGACCACCGGAACCCCCTTGCCGTCGGTGATCTCCTTGACGCGCTGCACGATGTTCTCGCGCGAGGTCACGATGGTGTGCGCACAGCCGTTGGCCTTGGCGATCGCGGCCTTCTCGTCGGTACTCACGGTTCCGATCATGGTGACGCCCATCGCCCTCGCCCACTGGCAGGCGATCAACCCCACGCCACCCGCAGCCGCGTGGTAGAGGATGGTCTCGCCACCCTGGAGCGGGTAGACCTGACGGAACAGGTATTGCGCCGTCATGCCCTTCATCATCAGCGTGGCGGCGGTGCGCTCGGAAATGCCTTCGGGCAGCGGGATCAGCACCGCGGCCGGCATCACGCGCACCTGGGAGTAAGCGCCCTGCGGACCGATCAGGTAGCCGACGCGGTCACCCACGCGGATGTCCGTCACGCCGGAACCCACGGCCTCGACCACACCGACCGCATCGGAGCCCAGCCCGTTGGGCAGCGCCAGCGGGTAGCGGCCGGTGCGGAAATAGATATCGATAAAGTTCAGCGCGATGTAGCTGTGGCGCACACGGGCCTCGCCGGGGCCGGGCTCGCCGACCTCGACGTCCTCGAACTTCAGCACTTCCGGGCCGCCGGTTTCGTAGAAGCGAATGGCTTTTGACATGCTTGTCTTCCTGTGTATGTTCTGTGGGGCTTGGCGCCGCCGACTCAGTTGAGCCAGGGCGTGGCCGCGCTCAGGCGACCTTGCGCAGGTGGCCTTGCTGGCGACCGATGCGGTTGGGTGCGAAGCCGTTGGCGGCCAGGGACTCTTCCACGGTGTCGTAGAACACGCCGATCTTGGAAATCTCGCGCGCCTGCTGCGCGGTGGCGATCGGGCGGCCGAACTCACGTGAAATACGCACCAGTTGCTCGATCTGCTGGACCGTGCTGAACTTGCTGGAGCGCTGCTGGTTCCAGAGGTTGTCCTCGATGCCGCAGCGCACGTGCAGGCCCATGGCGATGCCCATCATGTTGATCGGCAGCACGTTGAGCACGGAGCTTTCCACCGTCAGCACTGCGCCATCGGGCACGGCGCGCACGATGTTGGCCATGTTGTAGATGTTGGGCGCGTCCATGCCGCCGCTGATGGCCACCCAGTTCATGACCAGCGGGCCCTTGTAGATGCCTCTGCGCATCAGGCGCTCGACCGACTCGAAGCTGTTGATGTTGTAGCACTGGAAGGCGCTCTGGATGCCGGCAGCCGACAGGCGGCGGATGTGCTCCTCGACCCAGCCCGGCTGCGAGGGCACCGTCATTTCCTTGTAAGCCTGGAAGGTGGCCGGATCTTCCATCGACGTGCCACGCAGGTCTTCGTAGTCGAAGTGCTCCAGCACATTCATCTGCGAGGTGTTCACGGTCACCGTGACCTGGTCGGGCTTGGGGTCGAGATCGGCCAGCATGTGGCGCGTATCATCGGAGAGCCACTTGGCGGCAGCGCCATCGGTCTCTGGCGCGAAGGAGATCGAACCACCCACCTGGATGATCATCTCGGGCACGGCCTTGCGCACGCCGGCGACCAGTTCGTTGAATTTGGACAGCCGCTTGGAGCCGCGGCCATCGAGTTCGCGTACGTGCAGGTGCAGGACCGTGGCACCCGCGTTGTAGCAGTCCACGGCCTTCTGGATCTGCGCCTCCATCGTCACCGGGATGTCCTCGGGAAAGTCAGAGGGGACATAGGACGGCGCGTAGGGCGCGGCCGTGATGATGAGCGGCTGCTGGTTTTCGGGGAACAGGTGTCCGTCGAGAAAGTTCATGGCGTGCCTCCAGGGGGAAGAAGAAAGGGAATAGGGTTAGCGGGAGTGAGGGTCAGAGCACCAAGTCAGAACACCTTGTCGCCGATGATGCCGGCGCGCTCCATCTTGCGATGGCAGGGCGGGTAGTCCATCACGGCGTAGTGCTGCGTCGAGCGGTTGTCCCAGATGGCAATGCTGTTCGGCTTCCAGCGCCAGCGCACCTGATACTCGGGGATCAAGGCCTGGCCGATCAGGTACTGCAGCAGCGCCGATCCGCCTTGGGTGAAGTCCTGGCCGTAGCGCACGTTGGCCGCTGTGTGGAAGTTCGTGAAATGGGTGGCGAAGCCGTTGACGAACAGCACCTTCTCGCCGGTCTCGGGATGGGTGCGCACCACGGGATGTTCGGCATCCGGGTACTGGGCCTTGAGTGCCAGGCGTTTCTCAGTCGGCATGGCCGCACCGAACGTGGCTTCGATGCTGTGCCGCGCACGCAGGCCGGCGATCTGGAGCTTGACCTGGTCGGGCAGCTTCTCGTAGGCCAGCGCCATATTGGCCCACATGGTGTCGCCGCCCACCGGCGGGCATTCCACGCAGCGCAGCACGCAGCCCATTGGCGGTGTCTCGCGCCAGGTGGCGTCGCAGTGCCAGCCGTTCTCGTAACGGTCGTTGGGAGCCTCTGGCGATTTGTAGATGCGCACCAGGCCCGGGTGATCCGGGTCGCTGCCGACCACGGGGTGGTCCTCGAGCTCGCCAAAGCGGCGCGCGAAGCCCACATGCTCGGCGCGCGTGATGTCCTGGTCGCGCAGGAACAGCACCTTGTGCTTGAGCAGCGCGGCCCTGATCTCGGCGAACAGCCCATCGTCGTGCACGGCGTCTGCCAGGTCCACGTTCACGAGCTCGGCACCGATGGCGCAGGTCAGCGGTTCGATATGCATGGTTTGTCTCCTTCTTTTTTGTTTAGATCACCACGACGGACGGGCCCGTCGTCATGCGGGACTCGAGGTCACGGTGGGCACGCCCTGCTACATGCGGCGCGTTGCGCTGGTCGGGCCGCTCTTGCGTTGAGAGCTGCCGCCAATGCATGCTCGGTCAGTGGTGCAAAGAGGGCTCGGAACGGCTAGAGAGGCGCCCTGTGTCAAGCCGCTCGATCAACTGTGAGGCCATCGGCCAGGGCCCATAGCCAGATGCCGGGTTCAGATGACCGACCTTGCCCAGGTCCACGGTGTCACTGCCCCAGGCCTGGGCGAGTTCGATCACCCTCGACAGATCGCCCAGTGGATCGTTCTGGCTGGTAGCGACCAGGCTGGGAAACGGCAGCCGCTGGCGTGGTACCGGGAGCCAGCCGCTGGACTGGATCGTGGAAAGTGTCGGATAACCTTCCGGCATGGGGCGTTCAAAGTCAGGCGGACATGCCAGCAATGCGCCCTTGATGCGTGCTGCGTATGCGGTTGTCAGGGCCCAGTGGGCAAGCATGATGCAGCCACCGCTGTGAGCGACCAGCAGTACAGGGCCGCCAATGTCTGCCACCGCCTCCTCAATTGCCGCGACGCGGCGAGAACAGTCCAGGTTCTCGCGTCCCATCGGGGGCACTGTGCGTGCACCGGGCATGCGCTCGGCCAGTAATGTCTGCCAATGGTCGGCAACCTGGTCACGCAGGCCGGGGACGATAAGCACAGTGGACATTGTCATAATGGATTTCGATTTGAGGTTGTGCTGGAACTCGGGTCTGTCAACAGCGATCGGGGCATCAGATCCACATCGGCCCCACATCGGCCCCACATCGGAAGACTATCTCTGCAAGACCAAATGTGATGTATTATTTGGGACATTCAATGTCTAAATTGGGACACACCCATGCCCGGCTACACGCCCTTGATCCGAAGCGCCAGTCTGACCGGCTACACGGAACTGGCGCGCCACCATGGACTGAACCCTGAGGCGATGCTGCGCTCGGTGGGGTTGAGTCCTCGAAGCCTTCTCGATCCCGACATGCCGGTCACTTCCATGGCGGTACGCCAGCTGCTGGAGGACAGCGCATCGATGGCGCGCGTGGAAGACTTCGGCTTGCGGCTGGCCATGGACCGGCGGCTGGCCAACCTGGGCCCGATCAGCTTTGTGATGCGTGAAGCACCGAATGCCCGGCAGGCGCTGGACAACCTGTGTCGCTATATGCGCCTGATCAATGCGGCGCTGCTGACTAGCATCGAAGACTTCGGTGGCGCCGTTTTGATTCGCGAAGAGATCCTGGCCACCGGCAAGTACCCGGTGCGGCAGTCCATTGAAATGGCCGTGGGCGTGCTATACCGCACGATCCAGGAACTATTGGGGCCAACCTGGCGGCCCCGAAGCGTCTGTTTCGAGCATCGTCAACCGCACGGTGCTACATGTCACAAAGCGCTGTTCGGCTCGGTGGTTGAATTCAATGCGAGTTTCAATGGCATCGTCTGTGCCGCAAAGGACCTCGCCGCGCCCATGCCGGCCAATGACTACCGTATGACGCCATATGTTCGTCGCTTTCTCGACCAGGCCTTGTCTGGATCCGATGAGAGTGCGACGCACACCGTCCGGCAGGTCGTGGTTGCCATGCTGCCCGGGGGCAGGTGTACGTCGGACCAGGTGGCGAAGCACCTTGGCGTGGATCGCCGAACTTTGCATCGCCGGCTCGTGGCGGAAGGCACGAGCTTTTTGTCACTGCTCCAGGCGGTCCGGGCGGAACTCGCCTCCCGCCAGATCCTCGACAGCGATCGCTCGCTCGCCGAACTCGCCGATCTGCTTGGCTTCTCAAGCCCCAGCGCTTTTGCCTTCTGGTTCAGAAAGCACTTTGGCATGACGGTGTCGAGCTGGAAGCAAACCTCACAGGCAGTCGCAAGTGCATTGCCGCAACGCGGCTGACCTTCGCCCTCTCCCGCTGTAACCTCCGCACCAAGGCAGGCCAGGTTCTGGCGGGGCTCGCCGGTATGATCGCCTCATACCAAAGGGCAATAGACGCCCCCTGCCCCTGCGCCTAGCCTTGCGCTGAACTGGCGGCAGATATTCCTGGCCCCAGGCGCAGCGCAGAACGGCGCTTGGCCCGGCGCCGCGCCCCTCTCCTTGCGGGGCCTTGGCCATATCGGCGTCAAAGGACGGGAATCCCACGGGATTCTCGAACGCGGGCGCGTTGATCCGCGCCCTGCCCATAACGCCCCGCAACGGCTGACTAATACGAAGAGACAATGGCGATGAGCACCATGCAGCTTTAACCTTCGTTCGAGGTGCTTGCGCGGAGCTCCGCCACACTCCCGCGCTGCACCCGACAAGGGATCGGCCGTCCGTCGCCTGTGCCGCGCCATGCCTGCACGATCCTGCCAACCCAACTTCAGGAGAGAATCATGACCAATCCCAAGCTAGAGGTGCTGACCCCTCAGAACAGCCAGCTGATCTTCATCGATCATCAGCCGCAAATGGCCTTCGGCGTGCAGTCGATGGATCGCCAGGCCATGAAGAACAATGCGGTTGGGCTGGCCAAGGCGGCCAAGATCTTCAATATCCCCACCACCATCACCACGGTGGAGAGCGAGTCGTTCTCGGGCTACACCTATCCCGAACTGCTCGACGTATTCCCCGGCCAGAAGACGCTGGAACGCACCTCGATGAACTCGTGGGACGACCAGAAGGTGCGCGACGCGCTGAAAGCCAACGGCCGCAAGAAGGTCGTCGTCGCCGGCCTGTGGACCGAAGTCTGCAACACCACCTTCGCCCTGTGCGCGATGCTCGAAGGCGACTATGAGATCTACATGGTTGGCGATGCCTCCGGCGGCACCAGCAAGGAAGCGCATGACTACGCCATGCAGCGCATGGTGCAGGCCGGCGTGGTACCGGTGACCTGGCAGCAGGTGCTGCTCGAATGGCAGCGCGACTGGGCGCACCGTGATACCTATGACGCCGTGATGAAACTCGTCAAGGAACACTCGGGCGCCTACGGCATGGGCGTGGACTATGCCTACACCATGGTGCACAAGGCCGAGCAACGCACCGCCACGCCGCACGAGTCGCTCGCGCCGGTACCGGCCCGCTGATGCGCCCACATTACCACCCTTATCTTTCGGGCAGACAAGCATGAGCGCGCAATCCAATCAGCAAGGCATGGCCCAGAACCCATCGCGGCGCGAGCTGCTGGTTTCCGGCGCCAGCACAGCCGGTGCCGCCGCCCTCGCGGCCCTGGGCAGCACCGCCGCCGTTGCCGCCGGCAAGCCGCAGGACCACGCCGCATCCCACCATACCGGAGCACGTAGCATGAACACCGTCACCACCAAGGATGGCACCCGGATCTACTACAAGGACTGGGGCACCGGCCGCCCGGTCGTGTTCTCGCACGGCTGGCCGTTGAACGCCGACGCCTGGGACGCCCAGATGCTGTTCCTGGTGCAGCACGGCTTCCGCGTGATCGCGCATGACCGCCGTGGCCATGGCCGCTCCGACCAGCCCGCGAAGGGCAACGACATGGACACCTATGCCGACGACCTGGCCGCGGTGATCGAAGCGCTGGACCTGAAGGGTGCGGCGCTGGTCGGCCACTCCACCGGCGGTGGCGAGGTGGCCCACTACATCGGCCGCCACGGCACCAAGCGCGTGGCCAAGGCCGTGCTGATCGGCGCGGTGCCGCCCATCATGGTCAAGACCCCGTCCAACCCCGGCGGCCTGCCGATGGACGTGTTCGACGGCATCCGCAAGAACACGGCAGAAAACCGTTCGCAGTTCTTCAAGGATCTGGCGGTGCCCTTCTTCGGCTTCAACCGTCCCGGCGCCAAGGTCTCGCAAGGCACCATCGATGCGTTCTGGGCGCAGGGCATGACCGGCAGCATCCTGGGCCAGTACCTGTGCATCAAGGAATTCTCGGAAGTCGACTACACCGAGGACCTGAAGAAGATCGACGTGCCGACGCTGATCCTGCATGGTGATGACGACCAGATCGTGCCGATCGACGATGCGGGCAAGCTCAGCGCCAAGATCGTCAAGAACGCCACGCTGAAGGTCTACCCGGGTGGCGCGCACGGCATGTGCGTGGTGCAAGCCGACAAGGTCAACGCCGACCTGCTGGCCTTCCTCTCGGCCTGATGAGCACGCCGTCCCGCGACCAGCAGACAGGCCGGGACGGCATGCCTGCATCCGATGCCTCCCGGTCCTCCTCGCCTTCCGTCTCACTGACCCGCCGCCAGTTCATCGCCGGCGCCGCCGCGCTCGGCGCGGCGGCTGCCGGCCGGAGTTTCGCCATGACCCAAACCAGCACGCCCGAGCTCATCCTCGTCAACGGCAAGTTCGCCACGCTCGACCGCGCCAATCCGCAGGCCGAAGCCGTGGCCATCAGCGACGGCAAGTTCATCGCCGTCGGCACCCGGCACGAGATCATGCAACTGGCCGGCAACGCCACCAAGGTGGTCGACCTGCAAGGCCGCCGCGCGATTCCCGGGCTGATCGACAGCCACATGCACATCATTCGCGGCGGGCTGAACTACAACATGGAGCTGCGCTGGGACGGCGTGCGCTCGCTGGCCGACGCCATGCGCATGCTCAAGGACCAGGTGGCGCGCACGCCCGCGCCGCAGTGGGTACGCGTGGTCGGCGGCTTCACCGAGCATCAGTTCGCCGAAAAACGCCTGCCGACCATCGAGGAGCTGAATGCGGCGGCGCCGGATACGCCGGTATTCATCCTGCACCTGTACGACCGAGCCATACTCAACGGCGCCGCCCTGCGCGCCGTGGGCTATACCAAGGACACGCCGAACCCGCCGGGCGGCGAGATCGTGCATGACAAGGCTGGCAATCCCACGGGCCTGCTGCTCGCCAAGCCAAACGCCACCATCCTCTACGCCACGCTGGCCAAGGGCCCGAAGCTGCCTCCCGAATACCAGAAGAATTCCACGCGCCATTTCATGCGCGAGGTAAACCGTCTGGGCGTGACCGGCGTCATCGACGCTGGTGGCGGCTACCAGAACTACCCCGAGGACTACCACATCATCGAGGAGCTGCACAAGGACGGGCAGCTCACGGTGCGCCTGGCCTACAACCTGTTCACGCAGAAGCCCAAGGACGAGCTCAGCGATTTCAGCGGCTGGTCCAAGCAGATCAAGCCCGGCCAGGGCGACGACCTGTACCGCCACAACGGCGCCGGCGAGATGCTGGTCTACAGCGCCGCCGACTTCGAGGACTTCCGCGTGGAGCGGCCCGACATGCCGCCGTCGATGGAGGGCGACCTGGAGCCGGTGATACGCCTGCTGGCCGAAAACCGCTGGCCCTGGCGCCTGCACGCCACCTACAACGAGACCATCTCGCGCGCGCTGGATGTCTACGAGAAGGTGGCGAAGGACGTGCCCTTCGACGGCCTGCACTGGTTCTTCGACCACGCCGAGACCATCACGGACCGCAACATCGACCGCATCGCGGCGCTGGGCGGCGGCATCGCCGTGCAACACCGCATGGCCTACCAGGGCGAGTATTTCGTCGAGCGCTACGGCGCGCGCGCGGCCGAGGCCACGCCGCCGATCAAGCGCATGCTTGAGCGCGGTGTCAAGGTCGGCGCCGGCACCGATGCCACCCGCGTGGCCTCGTACAACCCGTGGGTGTCGCTGTATTGGCTGACGACCGGCAAGACAGTGGGCGGGCTGTCGATGTATCCGCAAGCCAACCTGCTCGACCGCGAAACGGCGCTGCGGCTGTGGACCGAAGCCAACACCTGGTTCTCCTCCGAGGAAGGCAAGAAGGGCCAGATCAAGGCCGGCCAGCTGGCCGACCTGGCCGTACTGTCCGCCGACTACTTCAGCGTGCCCGGAGACGATATCCAGGACATCACCTCGGTGATGACCGTGCTGGGCGGCAAGGTGGTGTACGGCGACGGCGATTTCGACAAGCTCGCGCCGGCGCTGCCGCCCGCCATGCCGGACTGGTCGCCGGTGCGCCACGCTGGCGGCTACCAGCCGCGGCCGCAGGCCAAAGCGCTCGCGCTCAACACGGCCTGCGCCTGCGCCAGCGCCTGCGGCGTGCACGGCCACGGCCATGCCAACGCGTGGACGGCCGGCGTGCCTGCGTCGGACGAAAGCACATTCTGGGGCGCGCTCGGCTGTTCCTGCTGGGCCTTCTGAGACGCGCGACCGATCCACGCATCCTGCCAGGGAGACTCCAATATGCGCCCTTCCGCCTCCACCCACCCTCGCGCGGCGGGCGCCGTCCCGCTCCCGTCCTGGCTGCGCTGGCTTGCGCTGCTGGCGCTGTGCGCCGCCTACCTGCAAGGCGGCCTGGTCAAGGCCATGGACTTCGCCGGCGCCATCGGCGAGATGCAGCACTTCGGCCTCGCGCCGGCGGCGCCGCTGGCCGTCGGGGTGATCGCGCTGGAGCTGGGCGCGTCGCTGATGATCCTGTGCGGCGTCTACCGCTGGCTCGGCGCGCTGGCGCTGGCGGCCTTCACGCTGCTGGCGACCCTGCTGGCCAACCGCTTCTGGGCGGCGCCACCAGCCGAGCAGTTCATGATGGCCAACGCCTTTTTCGAGCATATCGGCCTGGTCGGCGGCTTTGTACTGGTGGCGTGGGAAGACCTCTCCCGCCGCGCCGCCGGGCAAACGGCATGAGGCTGGGCATGCCGCGAGCCCGGCAACCCACGCTGAACACTGATCATTGATCACTGAACACAGAACACTGGAAATGCGATGAAGCTCTATATCGTTTCGCTTGGCGCCGGCATCCTCGTCGGCATCATCTACGCCTTGCTGCAGGTCCGCTCGCCCGCCCCGCCCGTGGTCGCGCTGATCGGGCTGCTCGGCATGCTGATCGGCGAGCAGGTCGTGCCGCCGATCAAGCGCATGCTGGCCGGTGAGCCCGTCACCGCCGCCTGGTTTCACGCGGAGTGCGTACCCAAGATCACTGGCACACCGCCCCCGGCAACCTTGGCCGCGGCCCGCAACGACATACCACCAGCGCCGCGCGGCACCACCGATTCGCGCTGAGCCCGCCTCACAAGCCAAGCCTTCCGGCGATTCAAGGCTGCACCTGCGCTGCTCCCGCAGCCATCCGCTGCAAGCGCAGACCTTCTGCGCGCGCCTCGGCTAGTAGCTGATGCCAATCGTCCGGAGGGTGGCCATTTTCCAGCTTCTTGCGGAACACGCGGTAGGCGACGTCACTGCTCTCGAAGGCGCGCTTGGTGTCTTCGTCATTAACCCAGGCAAATACGATGACCTTGCTTTGCGCGTGGTAGCGGAAAAACAGCCGGTACTGTTGAAAGAACTTGGCCCGGAACCAATGTTTGTGATCGCCGCCGAGAGTGCCGCCCTGCCGGTATTCCGGCCGTGCCGGGTCCTGCACGATCACCTCGAACGCCAACCTGGTGATCGCCGCCAGCCGCTTGCTGGCGTTCTTCTTTACGTACCCGGTTGGGTCTCTTTGCTTAAGCGCTTCGACTTGTTGGGTCAGCCCCTCAAGTTGAGCGAGAAACAGGGGATGGGCGAAAACGGTCCAACCGTTGATGACCAAAGGCGCAGGCTGACTCGCGCTCATTCATCGTCTGCCGAAAGGGCGGCATCAAGATCAACTTCAATGCCACCGACCAGCGACTGGATGCGCCGCACAAAGCTGGCATCGACGGCCTGCAGGCGCTCCGGATGGCTGGCGATGTCGCTGACAAGGAAACTCAGGAAGTTGCCCAGCACCGTATCGTCTCCCTCGGAAGCCTCGGCGCGCGTCAGCACGACCTCGCCGCCGGGGCGGATCGTGTAGTGGATCTTGTCGCGCTTGCCCAGCCGCAGGGCGCGGCGCACGGTTTCCGGCACCGTGGTCTGGTAGCGGTCGGTCAGCGTGGATTCAACTTCGAGGGTGGCAGCCATGGGGCTCTCCGGTCAAAGGGGTGGATGCCTTGTATGGTAATGCAGTTGCCTTACCACGTCAATGCAAGTGCATTGCCTCCGGCGTGTGCCATCCTGCCCCAAGCCCAGATGGAGACGGCCTGCCAACCGACCACATCGAGATAGCGCTTTCTTCACTTTTCTCCATGAAGCGCCAGCAGAACGGCCACGAGAACTTGAACCGGAATGGACCCACGATCCCCAATCCCCGAGGCCAGGCCGGGACGGATGCGAAGCTGGCTCACGGCCGCATGCGCGGCAGCTAGACCGCGCCTTTCCCGTCCATATCGCCCACCGCTTCGCCGACGATGCGGCGTAGCCACTCAAGCGCCGCATTACCCAGCACGCGGCGACTGCAGACCATGTCTATGCTGAACGCGTTGTCGCCGAGTTCCGGCGGCAACACATGCAGCGCGATCTGCCGGCCTGCCAATTGCAACGCCGCTCGCCGCGCAAGCGTTGCGACGAGGTCGGTGTTCTGCACGGCATAGGGCAACGCAATGATGTGGGCGAAGGTTGCCGCCACGCGTCGCCTGACTCCCAGCCTGGCCAGGTTCTCATCGATCACGCCGCGGGTGGAACCGTCATCGCTCGGCACGAACAGTGCATGCGGCAACGCGATGAAGGTCTGCAGATCCAGCGGGTGCCGGCGTAGGCGCGGATGGCGGCGGTCAGCGATGCAAACGAATTGCTCCTCATACAGATGGGTGACAAGCATGCGTTTTGGCGGCGCCAGGTGCCCGCCGATGGCCATGTCAAGCACGCCTTCATCCAGTTGCTTGTAGATGGCAGCTTGCGGATCTACCAGCTAACCAGGTTTGGAGCCTGCAATGACCAAGATTTTGCTCACCGGCATCGAGCCCTTCGATGGCGAAACAATCAATCCGTCATGGGAAGCGACGCGTGCGCTCGACGGCCAGTCCATCGATGGCGCAGGCATCGTCTCCCGTCAACTGCCGTGCGTGATCGGCAAGGTGAACCAGGTCTTGCAGCGCGCCATCGAGGAGCTTGATCCGGCCGTGGTCATTTGCCTCGGACAGGCCGGCGGCCGCAGCGATATCTCGATAGAGCGCGTCGCGATCAATGTGGTCGATGCACGGATCCCCGACAATGAAGGGCGCCAGCCTGTCGACGAACCGGTCGTCAGCGGCGGGCCTGCGGCCTATTTCTCCACCCTGCCGATCAAGGCCATTGTCAGCGCGCTTCGTCAACATGGCGTGCCCGCCTCTGTGTCGCAAACCGCCGGCACGTACAACTGCAACGCGATTTTCTATGGGCTATCGCACTACATTGCCGAGTGCCGGCCCAGCCTGCGCGGCGGCTTCGTCCACGTGCCGTATCTGCCTGAAATGGCGGCTCGCCATCCGGGCGCTCCCAGCCTTGCGCTCGATACGCTGATTGCCGGCGTCCGGGTAATGGTGGCGACTACGCTAGCTGTGGAGCAGGACATCCGAGAAGGCGCGGGCGCTCTGCACTGAAATGGCCAGGAACTCGGCGTTGCCGAGCCTGTTACTGGCACATACAGAAATACCCTCCCATAGTAGGGTCAAGTTTCCCCTCGGGTGGTCGATAGAAAGGATCACGGCTTCGGTCTGTGGCCGGCCGGCCAGGCGCGCGCACGTGCATGCGGATCGCTTACGATCATGGGAAAAGACAAACATGGAGCTAGTAGTGAGCATTGATAGCATCATGTCTAAAAAGCTCGTCACCGTCGTGTTCGACGACACGTTGGCAACGATCAAGAACATCTTCGACGAGGCGAAGTTCCACCACCTGCTCGTCGTAGAGGACGGGAAGCTGCATGGTGTTGTATCGGACCGCGATCTGCTGCGCGCGATGAGCCCGTTTATTGGCAGCACGGTAGAGTCGGCCAGGGACGTCAATACCCTCAAGAAGCGCGTGCACCAGATCATGACGCGCAAGCCGGTAACGCTGCGCCCCGAGGCCGGGATTGCTGATGCCATTGCACTATTTCTCGCCCACCAGGTCTCGTGCATTCCCATCGTCGACGAGCAGTTTCGGCCGGTCGGCATCGTGAGTTGGCGCGACATCCTGCGATCGTTGGCGGCAAGTTCCACGCCGCCTGATAGCGCCGCCCAGGAAGGGCATGGCATCTGAGATTCCGCTTCCCCACCGCATTGCCGTCGCGATCGCCTATCGCTGTCGCGCAATCCCTTGGATGCCCCAACCGAAGCAGCATTCTGCAAAGCGGCGCCTGTGACCTTGGTCGGGTCAACCACCCCACCTTCCACCAGGTCACCATATTCGCCCGTCGCCGCGTTGTAGCCAAAACTGCCCGTCCCTTCGGCCACGCGCGCTGCCTTGCGCGACCCGCATGATTTCCCCAGGTCCACGACGTCGGCATGGAGCGGGCCGGCCAGCCAGCTGGCCTTAAGCGTTCCTTAAGCCGCTGTGCCCTATCCTTGTCGCATCGCCAGAATCCAACGTTCCCGATGTCGACGCTCCTTGCCCTGAACCTCACGCTGTTCCAGCGCCTGAACGCCCCCGCAGAGCTGTCTGGCGCCGGCCTCTGGGTGGCCGCTTTCCTTGCCGAAGGGCTGATCGCAACCGCGCCGCTGGTGCTGGCCGCGGGCTGGCTGCGCGCGCGGCCGGGCGAGCGCCAGTTGGTGATGAGCGCCCTGGCGGCCGTGGCGCTGGGCGGGCTCTGCTCGACCCTGTTCGGCCTGCTGCTGCCGATGCCGCGGCCCTTCATGGCGGGCATCGGGCATACCTACCTGGCGCATGCCGCCGACCCCTCCTTTCCGAGCGACCACGTCACGCTGCTGGCGACGCTGGCCTTGGTCCTGCTGCGCGCGCCCGGCAGGGCCCAGCGCCTGAGCGGGACCGGCTTGCTGGTAGCCGCTGCGCTAACGGGCTGGGCCCGCGTCTTCCTCGGCGTACACTTTCCGCTGGACATCGCCGGCGCATTTGCGATAGCGGCATTCTGCGCGGCCGTGGCTACGTCTGCCTTCACGCACCCGCTGCTTGCCGCTGTCACGGTGCGCGCGGAGCAGCTTTACCGGCACCTGCTGGCCTACCCTATCGCACGCGGATGGCTCAACCCATGACAACGGCTGACACGATGCCGCCCCTTGCCACCGCTGGCGCACTGCCGTCCATGCGCGATGCCGACGCCAGCCTGGCCATCGTGGGGCTTGAAGGTGCCGGCCGCGGGCCGTTCAGCCTCACCATCGCGCCCGGCACTTGCGTGATCCTGTCCGGCGCGTCCGGCGCGGGCAAGAGCCTGCTATTGCGCATGATTGCCGATCTCGATCCCAATCGCGGGCAGGTCAGGCTAGGCCAGTCCCCGCGCGAGAGCATGAGCGGGCCGGCCTGGCGGGGCCAGGTCATGTACGTGGCAGCCGAGTCAGGCTGGTGGGGCGACGACGTGCTCGAACATATGACGGACGTGCCGGCCGCCCAGGCGCTGCTGGCGCGGCTGCGCCTGCCCGCGGACATCCTGCAGGCGCCCGTGAGCCGCCTGTCCACCGGCGAGCGCCAGCGCCTCGCGCTGATCCGCGCGCTGGTGCGCCGTCCGCGCTTCCTGCTACTGGATGAGCCGACCTCGGCGCTGGACGCCGAGACCACGCTGGCCGTCGAAGCGCTGCTGCACGACTGCAAGGCACAGGGGCTCGGGCTGCTGATCGTCTCGCACAATTCCGCGCAGGCGGCGCGCCTGCAGGACCGGCACTACCGCCTCGGCGCCGCCGGGCTGGAAGCGGTGCCGGCATGAGCCCGATCCCGCTCACAGCCTATGACCTGGCGCTGGCCAGCCTGCTGGTGCTGGCCGGCGCGGGCGCCTCGCTGGCGATGTCGCTGGACGTGCACCGCAGCCTGCTCTGGGCCGCGGGCCGCATGGTGGTGCAACTGCTGCTGGTCGGCCTGGTGCTGCGCACGGTGTTTGGCTTGTCGTCGCCGCTGGTGACCGCGTTGACGGTGGCCGCCATGATCGCGGCAGCCGCCCGCGAGGTAGGCAGCCGGCAGGAGCGCCGCCTGGCGGGGCCCTGGCACGCACTGATCGGCGCCGCCGCCGTGAGCCTGCCGACGCTGCTGGTGACCGTGCTGGCGCTGACCACGGCTTTGCGCCCGACGCCCTGGTACGACGCCCGCCACGCGATCCCGCTGGCCGGCATCATCCTGGGCAATGTGATGAACGCCGCGAGCCTGGCGCTCAACGGCGCCTTTACCGCGGTCTGGCACCAGCGTGCCGCCATCGATGCGCGCCTGGCGCTTGGCGACGACCGCCAGGCGGCGCTGCGCGTGATCGTGCGCCAGGCGGTGCGCAGCGGCATGCTGCCCACCATGAACACCATGGCGGCGGCCGGCATCATCACCATGCCGGGCATCATGACCGGCCAGATCCTGGCCGGGATGGACCCGATCGCGGCGGCCCGGTACCAGATCCTGCTGATGTTCCTGCTCGCCGGCGGCAGCATGCTAGGCGTGATCCTGGCCGCCACGCTGGCGGTCCGGCGCCTGACCGACCACCGCCACCGCTTGCGCCTGGACCGGCTGCAACGCCGTTGAACCCAGGGCACCCACTCATCACCAACCAAGGAACCCATGCCATGCGCCTGCTGCTGGTGGAAGACGACCCGATGATCGGCGAAAGCGTAGAGGAAGGCCTGCGGGCCGAAGGCTATGCGGTCGACTGGGTCAGGGATGGCCGCCTCGCCGATGCCGCGCTGGCCGCGAACGCGCCCGGCACCTACGACGCCGTGCTGCTCGACCTTGGCCTGCCCGGCCGCTCCGGCGAGGCGGTGCTGCGGCAACTGCGCGCCCGCGGGCTGGCACTGCCGGTGCTGATCCTGACCGCGCGCGACGCCACTGCCGACCGCGTGCGCGGCCTCGATGCCGGCGCCGACGATTACCTGGTCAAGCCGTTCGACCTCGACGAGTTGTTTGCGCGCATCCGGGCCCTGCTGCGCCGTAGCGCCGGGCGCGTCAGCACCGAGCTGGCGCATGGCCCGGTGCGCCTGGACCCCGCCACGCGCGAGGTGCGCTGCGCCGGCGAGATCGTGGCGCTGTCCATGCGCGAGTTCATGGTGCTGCAGGCCTTGATGGAGCAGCCCGGCCACGTTGTGACCCACGAGCGCCTGCGCGAGGCGGTCTACAACATGAACGAGGAAATCAGCAGCAATACGGTGGAAGTCCATATCCATGCGCTGCGCAAGAAGCTCGGCGCCGACTTTATCCGCAATGTGCGCGGCGTCGGCTACAAGCTGGGCGGCCCGGCATGAGAACGATCCGCGCCCAGTTGCTGGCCGGCCTGCTCGGGGCCATGCTCGCATGCGCCCTGGTGGCGGGCGCGGCCGCCTATTTCAAGGTGCGCCGCGAAGCCAACGAGGTCTTCGATGCGCAACTGCAGCAAGCGACACGCATGTTGCCGACACACCTGGAGCGCGATGCCAAGCCGGCGCTGGACGGCAGCGAACTCGACGAGGAGATCGTGGTGCAGGCCTGGGATGTGCAGGGCCGCCAGATCTACGCCTCGCACCCGGTCACGCTGCCGCGCGCGGACCTGCCCGGCTTTCATGACCTGCAGGCGCACGGCAGCGAATGGCGCATCTACGGCGTGCTCGCCGGGGATCGCTATGTGCAGGCCGCGCAATCGGTGGTGTTTCGCCGCAAGCTGGCGGCCTCGCTGTCGCTTGGCGCGCTGCTGCCCATCCTGGCGCTGGTGCCTGCGCTTGGCTTGCTGATCCACCTGGTGGTCAGGCGCTCGCTGCGCCCGGTCGAGGAGATCGCGCACGCGGTCGGCAGCCGCTCGGCAGACACCCTGGCGCCCCTGGACGCGCACGGCTGGCCGCCGGAACTGGTGCCGGTGGTGGACGCCCTCAATGCCCTGCTGGCCCGCCTGCAGCAATCCATGGACACCCAGCGTGCCTTTGTCGCCGACGCCGCGCACGAACTGCGCACGCCGCTCACCGCACTCAAGCTGCAGCTGCAGCTGGCCCTGCGCGCCGACAGCGAAGACAAGCAGAAACTGGCGCTCGCCAAGCTGGGCGAGCGCCTGGACCGCACCACTCACCTGGTAGCGCAGTTGCTGACGCTGGCACGCAGCGAAGACGGCACCCCTGCCACCCAGGCCCCGCTTGCCGACGTGCGCTTGCGCGACGTGGCGGTGCAGGTGGTGCGTGAGCTGCTGCCCATGGCCGAAGCCAAGGATGTGGACCTCGGCCTGGATGCGAGCGCGCCCGAATGCCAGGTGCGCGGCGTGGATGGCGATCTCTTCATCCTGCTGCGCAACCTCGCCGACAATGCGATCCGCTACACCAGCCCAGGTGGCCGGGTCGACCTGCGCATCGAATGGCGCAACGGCGCGCCCATGCTGGGCGTGAGCGACACCGGCCCGGGCATCGCGCCGGCCGAGCGCGACAATGTGTTCCGCCGCTTTCATCGCGGCGACGCCAGCGACGCGCATGGCAGCGGACTGGGCCTGGCGATCGTGCAAAGCATCGCCGCGCGCCATGGCGCCACGGTGTTGCTGGAGGATGGCCCGGCGGGCCGCGGGCTCATGGTGGCCGTGGTGTTCCCGGCGCAAAACGGTGCGTGAAAGGCAACGCCGGTCGTGCACGGCTAGACTGCATTCTTATCCGGAGCTCCGATGCATCCCCAAACCGACTCTCGCGCCCCTGCGTTCTTCGCCCGGCGGGTGGCCGGCCTGCCCGCAGCCCTGTGGCTGCTCGCCGGCCTGTTGATCTTGCTGCTGTGGTTCGGCACGCTGGATTTTCGCCACCTGCTCAGCTCCGATGAAGGCCGCTACGCCGAGATCTCGCGCGAGATGTTCGCCAGCGGGGACTGGGTAACGATCCGCTACAACGCGCTCAAGTACTTCGAGAAGTCGCCTTTCCACATGTGGGTGACGGCGCTGTCATATACCTTGTTCGGCGTGGGCGACTGGCAGGCCCGGCTGTGCGTGGCGCTGTCCGGCATGGTTGGACTCGTCGCGACGATGTTTGCGGCAACGCGCTGGTATGGCATTCGCGCTGGCCTGCTGACCGGCCTGGTGCTGGTGGCCGCACCGATGTGGAGCGTGGCCTCGCACTTCAACTCGCTGGACATGACGCTGTCCGGCGCCATGGCCTGCGTGCTGGCCTTCATGCTGGTAGCACAGCATCCCGACGCCACGCCTGCGGCCCGCCGCTACTGGATGTGGGCCTGCTGGGCGGCCATGGGCGTGGCAATCCTGAGCAAGGGCCTGGTAGGCATCGCCCTGCCCGGCCTCGTGCTGGTCATCTACACCCTGATCTCGCGCGACTTTGGCCTGTGGCGGCGCCTGCACCTGATCTCCGGCATCGTGCTGATGCTGATCGTCACGGTGCCCTGGTTCTGGCTGGTGTCGACGCGCAACCCCGAATTCCCGAGCTTCTTCTTTATCCACGAGCACTGGCAGCGCTACACCTCGACGGTGCACTCGCGCGGCGGGCCGGTCTGGTACTTCGTGCCGTTGCTGGTGGCGGGCTTCGTGCCTTGGCTGGGGCTGGCGCCGCGCATGTGGGAGGTGGTCCGCGACGATGGCGCCGCAGCGCGCGTGGCGACGGTTCGGCGGCTCCGGCCAGCGCTGTTGCTGGCTGTGTGGGCCATCGCCATCTTTGTCTTCTTCAGCCTGTCCGACTCCAAGCTGCCCGGCTATATCGTGCCGGTCTTCCCGGCGCTCGGCATGCTGGCAGCCATGGCGCTGGAGCGCATCGGCGAGCGCGGCTGGCGCCAGCAGCTCAACGCCATGCTGGTGATCATGGCGATCGGGTTGCTGGCCAGCCCGGTGGTGGCCACGCTGCATTCCAACCACACCGCAACCGCCGACTACCGCCGCTACGCGGTCTGGGTGGCCGCCGCGTTTGTCGTGATGCTGGCGGGCACGTGGCTGGCGCGCCGGCTGCTGCGCACCCACGGCCTGATGCCGAGCATCGTGGTCTACACGTTAGCGCTGTTCACGGGCTTTACCGCCGCGCTGCTCGGGCACGAAACGATCGGCGGCCCAGCCTCGGGCGCCAGCCTGGTGCCGGCCATCCGGGCGGTGCTCAAGGACGACATGCCGATCTACGGCGTGCGCACGCTGGACCACACCCTGCCGTACTATCTGCGCCACACCACCGTGATGGTGGAACACCCCGACGAGCTGGAGTTCGGCACCCAGCAGGAGCCGCAGAAATGGCTGCCCACGCTCGACAGCTTTATCGCCCGCTGGCGCGAGGGGCCGCCGGCACTGGCGATCATGTCCGCCGATACCTACCGCGAGCTGACCACGCGCCAGGTGCCCATGCACCTGGTTGCGCAAGACCCGCGGCGCATCGTGGTGGCCAATTTTCCGATGCCGCCTTTGCCTGGCCGCTAAACGCGGCCGTGGCATATCCAGCACGCGGCAGAATCTTGCTTCTTATAGCCAAGCCTAGATCTTTTTTTAGAATTATTGGATCAACAATTCAAACCAAACATGACAGCACTTCCAATGTCATATTTAAGAAGCCAATTTAATGGATCACCTTACCCCACCAAGGCATGGAACACCAATCCTTGCCTCTTCCTCACTCCTGTTTCGCACGCATGCCGATCTGCTTCCGTGCACTTGCACTGCTCCTTTCTTCCACTCACCTCAGATATTTAAATAACAATCATTATCAATACATGACGTATTTCCTGCAGTAAATCGTCAATATCTGCAGATCCCTGGTGAGTAGCTTACAGTTTCATTTCAATGGATTGCATAATTTTCCTGATCAGGCAGAGTGTCTTTTCTTTCCAGTGACATATGATTGAGGCGGCGCTTAGGGCATCAGGGCCGTCACGGGCTTCGGTACATACGTCGCCACAAAGGTCAAACATGAAACGTGCTGCACTACTCGCCACGCCGTTCGCCTTGTTGCCGCTTGTCGTGCTGGCATCGCCCGGAAACGTGCCGCACGTCGTCCACGTCATCCATGTGGGACTCTCGCTGTTCTGCGCCGCCGCCGCGGTCTTCGGCATTGTCTATATGGTGTCGGCAGGTGTCCTCATCCGGCGGTTCTTCGCTCGCGCACCAGCAGAGCCCGATAGCTTCCCGCCGGTTACCATCATCAAGCCGCTCCGTGGCCAAGAGCGGATGCTGCTCGATAACCTGTCGAGCTTCTGCAGACAGGACTACCCGGGCCCCGTGCAGTTCCTGTTCGGCGTGCAGGACTCAGGCGATCCCGCGCTGGAAATACTGAATCAGCTTCGGCTTGTGCACCCTGAAGCCCAGATCACGGTGGTAAGCGATTCCCGCTTGTCCGGCGCCAACCGCAAGATGAGCAACATCCTCAATATGCTGCCGCAGGTGCAGCACGACGTGCTGGTGTTCGCAGATAGCGATGTTGGCGTCGAACCTGGCTACCTTCGCCATGTCGTCGGCGAACTGCAAAAACCGGACGTTGGGCTCGTGACCTGTCTCTACCGGGGGCGGCCTTCCCCTGGCCTCTGGCCCCGGCTATCGGCAATGGCCACCAACTATCAGTTTGTTCCCGCTGTGGTGACCGGCCTCGCGCTCGGGCTCGCGCGCCCCTGCTTTGGCCAGACCATCGCAACGCGCCGGGCGACCGTGGAGAGGATCGGTGGTTTCTTGCAATTCGCGCATCACCTGGCCGAAGATCACGCCATCGGCAAGGCCGTGCGGGAGGCAGGCGAGAAAGTCGCCATCCCGCCATTTTTCGTCACGCATGCCTGTGTCGAAGCCGACGCAACCGAGCTTCTGGCGCACGAACTGCGCTGGAGCCGAACGATTCGGACCATCGACCCGATTGGACATCTGGGTTCCGTGCTGACCTATCCTCTGATCTTTTCCGCGCTCGCCACGTTCGCATCCGGCGGCGCGGCCTGGTCATTGGCGCTGGTACTGACGGCGGTATTGGCAAGGCTGCTGCTCAAATGGCAAATCGACCATGCCACGTGCCAGCCATACCGCGACGCCTGGCTGCTACCGATCTGGGACTTTCTATCATTCTGCATCTTTGTTGCCAGCTTTTTCTCCAGGCGCGTGGTGTGGCGTGGATTCAGTTTCGAGGTCAGTGGCAATGGCCTGCTGCACCCGGTCAAGAAGGACTGATTCTCGATGCCGGTGCCTTGTCCGGGACGAACAGGTGCGTCCCGCCAGGCGGCGGCATCCGATTTCGCTCCTCCTGTCGTCATTGACGCGATTCATCCTCGGAGCGGCACTCGCATCATGAAGTATCTCGGTTCCATAACGGCCTTTGTCGGCCTGGTGGCTGCGCTCTGGCTCGTCTGGCACGAAGACCCCGGCCAGGTGCTCTCCTTGATGCGCGCCGCGGGCGGCGGACTTGTTATCGCCGGGCTTGCGCATTGGCTTCCCATGCTGTTCAACGCGTGCGACTGGCAGACACTGATTCCAGAAACGAAACGGCCCGGACTTGGCGCGATGCTGCGGCTGGTCTGGATCCGGGAGTCGGTGAACGGCTTGCTGCCTGTCGCCCGCGTAGGGGGCGAGATCGTCTCGTTCCGGCTGATGCGGCACTGGGGACTGCGCGCGTCGACGGCATCGGCCAGCCTGATCGTCGATATGCAACTGACCTTGATCAGCCAACTGATTTTCACGATGGTGGGGATCGGCTTCCTGCTCTCGGCACATTCAGACTCGAAGGCACTCCATCTCGCCGGCAATCTCGCCTGGGGTGTAGTCGTGCTGATGCCGCTGCTGGTGTTGTTCGTACTGGTGCAGCACGCCAGTCCATTCGAACGGGCCAGTCGTGCTCTGAGCCGGTTGACCAGCGGCAAACTTGCCGCGCTGACTGGCCAGTCGGCCAGGATCGATCAATCGATCAAGCTTGTCTGGCGCCGCCGCGCCGTCGTCATTCGCTACCTGTTCTTCTGGCAGCCGCTGCAGTACATGGCGACTGCGCTGGAGCTGTGGCTAGCACTATATTTCCTTGGGGAGCCGGTGAGCATGATGGATGCCCTGGTGCTCGAAGCCCTGGTTCAGGCACTCAGCAGCGCGGCTTTTTTCGTGCCTGCGGCACTGGGGGTTCAGGAAGGTGGCTTTGTCCTGATCGGGACCGCGCTGGGTCTTGAGCCCACGACCTGCATTGCGCTGGCCGGTGCCCGTCGCATCCGGGACTTGATGATTTACCTGCCCGGGCTGCTTGCCTGGCAAATCTCGGAATCGCGCAGCCGCATCGGCCGGCTTCGCTCCTGACTCGATCTGCAGCAATACGGAATATGCAGCAACTCATGAAAAAGACGCGCCGCGCGCGCCTGAAATCCCGGCAGTGTGACCGCAAGCTACCAACGGGGCTGCCCGGAATGCGCTCCAAGTCCCACTCGTGCGCCGCCCTTTGCTTGTGCTCCGCGTTGCTCGGTTTCCTGAGCGCACCGGCCTCGGCGGTGCTACCGGATGAAATCCAGGTGTACACCGGCGATATCAACGCGCCGGGAGAGTTCGGACTCGAACTGCATCTCAACACCACGCCAAGCGGCCATTCGCAGCCATCCTATCCCGGCGAAGTCACCACGCCGCACGGCTGGCGCGCGACCGCCGAGTTCTCCTATGGCCTCGCGCCTGCCTGGGAGCTTGGGTTTTACATCCCCACCATGCTGTCGCGAGACAACACCTACTACGTGACCGGCCCCAAGCTTCGTGTGAAGTGGATGCCGATCCGCACTGTCGATGGCGCTGGATACTTCGCTGGCGCCAACGTTGAACTCGCGCGCGTTGGACAGAAATTCGAGAGCGCGACCAAGACCCTGGAGCTGCGGCCAATCATCGGTTATCAGGACAGTAATTGGCTCTTTGCCTTTAACCCCGTGCTGGGATGGGATCTTGCCGGCCCGGACAAAAGCGCTGTCCCCAGCGCAACCCCTAGCTTCAAGGTGGCCCGAACAGTATTGCCAGGATTGCGCGCGGGGGCCGAGTACTACATGGATCTGGGCCGCGTCAATCATCCAGCCACGGGGCCTGGGCAGGCACAGACCATCTATCTTGCTTTCGATGTGAGTCGCGGCCCCCTGGTCTTCAATTTCGGCATAGGCCGCGGGCTATCCCAGGCAGCTGACCGCTGGACACTGAAATGGATCTTCGAGATACCGTTCTCCTGACCCGCCAGCCCTGAGAAGAGACATCGCCGGGATAAGTACCGGGATTAGCGCCGGGAGGCTCATGAGCCTGGGCGCCTTCGCGCGCAAATCGGTCATCGACCTACGAACGTCGGGTCCGATTCCTTTGCCTACCCAACAATCACAAACAAAATATGACTGAATCGGAATCGGAATCGGACTCACTTGGATTGCAGATAGGTGGCAACGGCGTTGGCTTGATCGTTATTCAGATTGTGCGCGACCGCACTCATGACCGGTGCATTGCCGCGCGACTTGTCCCTGAAAGCCTCGATCTGACGTAATAGATAGGATTTATGCTGCCCGGCAAGTCGCGGGAATTGCGCAGCCCCCTGTCCCTGCGCGCCATGACAGGACGCGCAGGCTGGCACCCCGTCATCGGCAGCGCCATGCTCGAAAATGGTCTGCCCCTTGGACATCAGTGCCGTGTCTCCGGCCGCACCGGGTGCCGCGGTTTGACCTGCATAGTATTCGGCCAGCGATCGTATGGTTGCGTCGTCAAGTTGTGACGCGATGCCCCACATGAATGAACGCGCCTCCGTTTCGCCACGCGCATGCTCCCGGAAACCTTTGAGCTGCGCCTCCAGGTATTCAGGTGTCTGAGCGTCGAGCCGGGGGAACATTGGCGACTCGCTTCGCCCGTGAATGCCATGGCATGTTGCGCATAGCTGGGCAGCGAGCTTGGCGCCATCCTCGCCATAAGCCTGGATGATCGTCATGCTCATGCCGGTGAAGGTCAGCTGCGCGATCAACAGTACACGGATGGTCTGCGTCATTTTCATAGTCGTACCAGGCCCCGAAAATCTCCAGCGGCAGATGTTGCCGGTGGCTCGTTCAGAACATAAACCAGCCGAGCAGATATAGCGTGTTGTTATCGCCGGCATTCCTGCCGTTACCGTCGTAGTTGGAGCGTGCACCATTGAATTTAAGGAACCACGTGTACTGCACCGCAAACTTGACTTGCGGGTGAGGCAGATAGTTGAGCTCGAAGATCAGCCCGCGCGTGTCGGGATATCCATTGGCGCTGCCTGTGACCGGCGCCGGAGCGTACAAGCCCGTGTCCGCGTTTCCGGTGGTCGAGAAATAGGCCAGTGTGCCACCATACTTGCGCTGGTAGATATAGGATGCCTTGGCCTTGAAGGTCGTGAGGTGGTCGGTCGGGTTCGCCGGTGTGGGGCCAGCGCCTATGCCGCCGCTGGGAAAGCTCGCGCGCCAGTCCTGTTTCTCGTAGATCCAGGCTGCCTGGGCAGTAAAGGCATGCGGTAGCGTGAGGTACTGGTACTGCGCGTCCAGCGCATAGTCGCTGAAGCGGTCCGTGGGCGTTCCGGGCAAGGTATTGTCCGGATACCGGCTGGCTATCAGGCCAAAGGTGCCCGCCATGATGGAGTGCGCGCCCCACTCCCGGTTGTACGCAACGCGCCAATATGGGTTCGCGCCACTCAGGCGTGCCACGCCCCCGGGTGTGTTGCTATCTTGTCCGGTCCGGAATACCGAGAATGCCTGGTCAGCTGTCCGATAGAGGCCAAATTCGATATAGAGGCTGCGCTGCCAGAAGAGGTACGCGGACGCGCCCGCCACTTGTTGATCCAACCCGCCATCGATGAGCGTGCTCGCCATTGGCGTGAGCGAAACACTGCTCGACGCGTAGGGATAGCCGAAGGCTGGCGTGCTGTTCCACACGTCGGAGACCGTCGGGTTATTGTTGACGGTCATGCCATAGATGAAGTCGACATCGTTATCTGTCAGATGCCATGCGGCACGGATATCGGTGTTGTCGAGCCCGGCATGGTGGGCGATGCCATCGTAGGTCCACTGCGTAAAGGCGCCCACGTGGTCAACGATGCGGCCTGCATAAAAGATGCTCGCCTGCTGCAGCGTAGTGTCGCCATCACGGAGAAAATCGTAGTTGGCCCGGTCAAGGGTCCGGGTATGTGTTTTTGATACCTGCACCATTGCCGAGACCGGAATGGTGGTGTTGTTCGTCAAGGTGTAGCCAGTCAACTTGAAGAAGCGGCCGAACGGAGTCAGTTCGGGAAAATTCACATGGCAGGCCATGCAGGCCATGCCTGTCTGGCGGGCAAAGGCGGGAACCGCCTCCGCCTCCTTCGGCTGCAGAGCGACCACGCAGGCAAGCGTCAACAGCGCCGCTACGGCGTACCTTGTGTAAGCTCTCATCATGTCCCCCGCCTGCGCCTCGGATTCCGCTCTTAGGCTGGCATTTTTTCCAAGCCTAGAAAATCAAGTAGCCTTTGAACAGGGATTTCGACGCAAAAGCTTGCGCTGCGTCAAGTTGAGCGGATGGGGCGGCCAGCCGCGACTTCGACGATCCCCTTTGCCGCCGTCCAGGCGCTTCTGCCAACCCTCCAGATGAGGAAATATGCCCAGGCGACATAAGGAACAGCATCGTGTGGAGGCCATTGGGTGGTTGCGTGCCGCGGTGCTCGGCGCCAATGACGGCATCGTATCGACCGCAAGCCTCGTTATCGGCGTCGCATCGGCACACACCGCTCACGAAAATATCGTGCTCACGGCCGTAGCGGGTCTGGTCGCAGGGGCCATGTCGATGGCAACAGGGGAATACGTATCAGTTTCATCTCAGGCGGATACCGAAGCGGCGGCCCTGTCCGAGGAGCAGGCTGAACTCGACGCCGATTTTCCACGCGAGCAGCAAGAACTGACCGCCATTTATATGCATCGTGGCCTGGATCTTTCGCTTGCCAGGCAGGTTGCCGAAAAGCTGATGGCGCACGACGCGCTTGGCACGCATGCACGCGATGAGCTGGGTCTTTCGACTGCGACCTCTGCCCGGCCTTTGCAAGCCGCGCTGGCTTCCGCCTGCAGTTTTTCGGTGGGCGCAGCCCTGCCGGCTACCGTCGCCGCGCTTGCCCCCGAATCGGGGGTGATCCCGTGCATAGTCATCTCGGCGTTGATATCGCTGGCTGCGCTGGGCGGTCTGGCCGCAAAGACCGGCGGTGCGAAAGTCGGCCCGGGTGTTATCCGCGTGGTCTTCTGGAGTGCCTTGGCCATGGCCGTGTCATCAGGCATCGGCCTGTTGTTTGGCAACATAGGCTGAGACGCCGTAGCGTGACGGCGCGCAGCCCGAGGCGCCGCTTGAAATGTTCCCGCTCAAGGTAGCGCAAGCCGACTGCGCAGCGGTGGATCGGGCAGCGGCCTTGATCGCCAGAGGTGACGTGACGATGTGGGTCGACGAACGCGTACTCAAAGCGGCTACCATCGGGCCTCGCGCGTCAATCACCGCACGTACCGACTCGAGACGCTTACCTGCGATCGCCTCCGGGCTCGCCACTTCAGTTCCCAGGCAACCAAAGGGCTGTCCGTGCGGGAGTGCTCAACCGCGTGGCGCGCGTCCGCTGCCCGTCCGCCGTGCGTCCGCATCACTTGATGCTTACTACTGATCACACACCGGACGCCGCAATGAGGAATCTACGTTGCACAGTTTCGTTCTTTACACTAGGCTCAATCGAATTGAGGAGCTTACACTCTTCGCTTGGAAGCGAGATCGATCAGCGTGCACTCAACCCGATGGATGCCTCGCTTTATCCTTGCCCTGAGTTACGTGATGGCTTCGCTCTCAGGTTTCTATGCGTCGCAAAGCGAGGCACAGGACACCGTCGATGCCGATCAGGTCAAAAGAGGCCAATACCTGGCAACGGCAGGCGACTGTGTGGCCTGCCACAGTGCGCCAACCGGGAAGCCTTATGCAGGTGGGCTGTCACTTCCAACGCCCCTGGGTGCCATTGTTTCGACGAATATCACTCCGTCGAAAACCCACGGCATCGGCAACTATACGCTTGCACAGTTTACCGACGCGTTGCGCAAGGGCGTGCGTGCAGACGGGCAACGTCTGTATCCGGCCATGCCATACACGTCCTATGCGCTGGTGACCGATGAAGATGCGGCAGCGCTCTATGCCTATTTCATGCATGGCGTAGCGCCTGTAGATGCCGCGCCCAATGCCACTGCCCTGCCCTTCCCCTTCAATATCCGTACGTCGATGGCGGCCTGGAATCTGCTATTCCTCAGCGACAAGCCATTCCGCACCGACCCGAGCAAGAGCGCTGAGTGGAACCGCGGCGCCTACCTGAGCCGCGGGCTGGCGCACTGCAGCGCCTGCCATACCCCACGTAATGTCATGATGGCCGAAGATAGCGCTCGTGAGTTCGGTGGAGGGGATGTGGGGACATGGTATGCGCCGAATATCACTTCGGATGCGATCAGTGGCATCGGGAGTTGGAACGAGCAGGAGATTGCCGGCTATCTGCGCACCGGTGATGCCGTGAATAAATCACAGGCCGCCGGGCCAATGGCCGAAGCCATTGATCACAGCCTGAGACATCTGAACGACGCCGACCTGCATGCTATCGCGATCTATCTGAAGAGCGTGCCCCCGATTCACGATGTCGCGGATACCCGTGCAGCCTCTGCATGGGGTGCCAAGGCGGACGATCTGATCAGTATTCGCGGGGTTGCGTTGCCCACTGACCTGAACCGGATGAGCGGCCCCCAACTCTATGACGCCCATTGCGCGACTTGCCACCAGGCACACGCGGAGGGCAGTTTTGACGGAGGGTTGCCCTCTTTGTTTCACAATGCGGCGCTTGGCAGGTCCAAGGCTAACAACCTGGTCATGGTGATACTGGACGGCGTTCAACGCCAGGTCGATCCGCCTGAACTGCGTATGCCCGGATTTGCCCATTCACTCACCGACCAGCAAATCGCGACGCTGGCGTCCTACCTGACGCAACGCTACGGTAATCCCAAGGTGATCGTCACGGCCGATGAAGTCAAATCGCTGCGGCAGGGCGGAGCGCCGTCGAATCTTGTAGCCCTCGCCCGTGCCGGCATGGCGGTAGGTCTGGTTGTCGTCATTGGCCTGGTATTTTTCGTCGTCCGACGCAAGCGCAGAAGGTCAACCTAAGCGGATGCAGGGCCGGCATGTCGGCAGTGGGACGAACCGTCGACCTGAAACTGGCGTGTTTGCGCAGCCACCTGGAGAGATGATGAAGCCATCCCATTTTCTCAAGGCCACAGCTATCCCGTTGTTCTGGCTTGCTGGCGCGTCGGCCAGCGCGCAAAGCAGCGTCACGCTGTACGGCATCGTGGACGATGCGCTTGTCTATGCGAACAATCAGCAAGGCCACTCCAATTTCTATACCCGAAGCGGCAATGTCTCGGCTTCGCGTTTCGGCCTGCGCGGTAGCGAACCCCTCGGCGGGACAACCTCAGCCATCTTCGATCTGCAGGAGGGTTTTGATATCGACTCGGGCAAGGAATCCAGTTCCGGCCTGATATTTAACCGGCAGGCCTTTGTCGGCCTGCAGGACACACGTGCCGGGACGCTGACATTGGGTCGCCAGTACTCAGCCTATTACCAAATACTCGGCGGGATCGGGCCCGTTGGGTATCTGACCGGCGCGACGGGCGCACACCCTGGCGATCTCGACGCCCTGGATACCACGGTCCGCCTCAACAATTCTGTCCAGTACGTCACCCCGCTGCTTTCCGGCTTTAGCGCAGCCGTGCAATACGCCTTTGGGGAGATACCTGGAACCTTGCAGCGCGGCAGTTCCTTCAGTTCGGGCATCAAATACGCAAATGGACCGTTTACCATCGGCGCAGCCTATCTGCGTTTGTACAATACCGGAAACGTGCGGGCGCTCGATCCCAATGCGAGTGGCAGCTATGGTTCCTCATCGGTCACTACCGGCTTTGTGTCCGCGCATGATGTCCAGCACGTTGGCGCGGCGGCTACGTACAAGCTGGGGCTGGCGCTCCTTGGACTTAATTACACGAACGTGCGGTTCAAGCCAGGCAATAGTTCGCTATTTACCGACACCGCTGTATTCAACACTTA
This sequence comes from Cupriavidus sp. UME77, assembly GCF_014170355.1. Taxonomy (NCBI): domain Bacteria; kingdom Pseudomonadati; phylum Pseudomonadota; class Betaproteobacteria; order Burkholderiales; family Burkholderiaceae; genus Cupriavidus; species Cupriavidus sp. UME77. Next base: position 344,654 of record NZ_LZZU01000086.1, on the reverse strand, counting down.
CGGCGCCATCGCCCACTTCGATATCGCCCCGCAGTTCGACGCCGCCGTCGGCTATAGCTTCACGCGCGCCAGTACCTCAAACGGCATTTCCGATAGCGCCCGCTATCACCAGGTGTCGCTCAAGGAGTCCTATCACTTCTCGAAGCGCACTGCGCTATACGCGCTGCAGGCCTACCAGCACGCAAGCGGGCAGACGCTCGGTGCCGCCGGCGGTGCGCAAATCGTCAACGCGACGGCGACCGTGGGCGATTCGCAAAATAGTACGCCGGCTTCTGGCAGCAATCAGTTTGTTGGCATGTTTGGCATCGTGCATAATTTTTGAGCAGACCGGGCGTCAATCGCTTCCGCTGGAGGCGAAGGCATTTCTTTCCTGGACGGGTATCGCTATGGAATCTCGCGAACAAATATCGACCAAGGACGCTGAGCCAAATTGCGCGCGCCGGGCGTTGCTGGCCGGCTTGCTCTCCACCTATACAGCTTCGCTGATTCCCTGGGCGCTGGCCCAGCCCGTAGCCAATGGCGATCAGGGTGCGTTTCTCGCGCTCTCCGCCATCATTGCGGGGCGACAGACACTTGACGGCGCACTGGCAAAGCGCCTGTATCAGGCGCTGACCGACGACGATGCCAAATTCCCCGCGGAGGCACGCCAGTTGCTGGCCCTCATCGACGAGCGCAAGATCGACCCACTTCAATTACAGCAGGTGCTCGACAGTGAGCAGTCGCCGCTGGCCACCTTACCGCGCAAGATTGCGACGGCGTGGTTCATGGGCATGGTTGGCAGTGGCGACAACGTGCGGACTATCGCCTATGAAAACGCACTCAATGCCGTCATCGTCTCGGATGTCTTGAAACCCCCGACCTACTGTTATGGCGTCTATGGCAGCTGGGCAGCGAAGCCGAACGCAGGAGCGAAGAATGGCTGACCAGTCATCTGCTGATTTTGTCGTCATTGGATCGGGAATCATCGGTTCTCTGACCGCGCGAAAGCTGGTCAAGAGTGGCGCCTCCGTGCTGATCCTGGAGGCGGGGCCGCGTATCACTCGCGCCGAAATCGTTGCACGATTTCGGAACTCCACGCGCAGGAGCGACTGGCTGTCGCCCTATCCGCCCGCCCCATGGGCACCGCACCCGATCTACCAGCCTAAGGACAATGGGCATCTGATACAAGCCGGACCCTACCCATATCCCGCCGAATACGTGCGGATCTACGGTGGCAGCACCTGGCACTGGGCGGCACAAGCCTGGCGCAACGTACCGAACGACTTCCGGATACAGAGCTTGTATGGCGTCGGAGTCGACTGGCCTATCACCTATGAAGAGCTCGAGCCGTTCTACCAGGAAGCAGAGGAAATCATGGGCGTCTCGGGAGCGCCCAATACCGGCTCGCCACGCTCCAAACCGTTTCCGATGGAGCCAGTAGCGGAAGCATGGGCCATGCGCCGGATTCGGGAGCGGCTCGCCCCCGCCTATGCAGTAGTCAGCAACACCACAGCACGCAACAGCCGAACCTACGACGGCAGACCGCCGTGTTGCGGCAATAACAGTTGCCAGCCGATCTGCCCGATCGACGCGCAATACAATGGCGGCGTCGCCGCAGCCTCGGCGGAGGCTGCTGGCGTCACCATCCTGACAAGTGCAAACGTCTACAAGCTGGAGCACGACGACAAAGGGCGAATCACCGCAGCCCTCTACTATGATCCGGACAAGCGATCTCATCGTGTCACCGGCAAGATCTTTGTCGTCGCGGCCAACGGGATCGAAAGCCCAAGGCTGTTACTGCTCTCGGCGAGCGACAAGTTCCCCAAGGGCCTGGCGAACAGCAGCGACATGGTCGGCAGGAACCTGATGGATCACCCGAGCACCTCGCTCACATTCGACGCCGATGAAGACCTGTGGCTGGGACGGGGACCACAGAGCCCCACCTCCATCAACACCCTGCGCGATGGCGCCTTCCGTTCCGAGCACGCCCCATACCGGCTGGACTTCACGAATATCTCCCGCGTCGATGGCACCACGAGAGCATTGATCAGTGCGGGAGTCTATGGCGCGGAATTCGAACAGCGCTTGCGTTACAGCGCGGCACGGGAGATGAGCCTGAAGAACGTCCTGGAAGTGCTTCCGCACCCGGAAAACCGGATTACCCTGAGCGACCAGAAAGATGCCATGGGTATCCCGAAACCACAGGCTCACTATTCCATCGACGACTACACACGCCGAGGAGCCGAACGTTCGAAAGATGATTTCAAGCGGGTTGCCGAACTGATGGGGGGCACAAATCTGCGCCAAAGCAAAGACGGTGATTTCGCCAATAACCAGCACATCTGCGGCACGCTGAGCATGGGTAACGACCCCGCAAAGTTCGTCTGCGACCAATGGGGGCGCACGTACGACCATGAGAACCTGTTCCTCGCGAGCACCGGGGTGTTACCGACCGCAGGTACCTGTAACTCGACGGAGAACGGCCTCGCCGTGGCCTTGCGGACAGCCCAACACATTCTGTCGGAACAGGCAGGCCGGCCAACACCAAATGGAGATCAATCAAAGCCCTCTGGGTGAAGTGACTGTTGCACACGGCAGTGAGCCGCGCCCTGGTCATGGCGTACCAGTTCGGCACCAACGCGCGCTTCTTCTCTGAATTGATTCAAAAATCACTCACGCTGATTCTCCCACCGCCATGACGCGTAGCAAGCCGCTGCTGAGCATGCATCCGGAGCTCTCCTCGGTGCGTGTCTATCTGATCGGACTGGCGCTCGGCTGCGCGACCGGCGTCGACTTTTGGGCGTCGGCGATGATGGGGGTCGCGGGCACCCACATTCGCGGTGGGGTACATGCCTCGCCAGAGGATTTTCTCTGGAGCATGACTTCCTATGCCGCGGCTGCGGTAGTCGCCAATCTGATGCTGCGCCGCCTGGCCCGCGACATTAGTTATCGCGGTTTCACGCTTGCGGGCCTGGCAATAGCCGGCTTCGGCGCGGTGTTGTGCGCACTCTCTCGAAATTCGCTGGAATTGAGCCTTGCGCGTGCCGTCCAGGGGTTCGGGGCGGGGGGCCTGTTTGCCGCCTCGCGCATCATCATTCAGATCGCTGCGGCGCGCGAGGAGCGGCGCCCGCTCTTTATCGGCTTCAGTATTGGCTCCATGGGCCTGGTCGCCCTGGCTCCATGGATTACGGCAAAACTCGTAGAAAGTGCGGACTGGCAGATGGTCTTTGTTCTGCAGGGGGGGATCTCGTTGCTGACGCTGATCTTTGTGCTGGCGACCTATCCGAAGCGGCTTACCGCCACACGTGCGCCATGGGAGGTCGATGTCCAGGACATGGACTGGGTGACGGTCGTCCTGCTCGGCGCCGGTGCGCTAGTTTTGCTGCACGGACTGGGCGACCTGCGCTTCTATGAACTGACCAGTTCGCCCTCGGTTGTCCTGACCCCGATTGTCGGCCTGATCTTCTTCGCAGCCGCCTTCGCTCACTTGCACGGGCATCCCGACCCCTGGCTTGACCCCAAGCTGCTGCTAGGTCGCCGCTTTCTGGTCGGGCTGACGTTTTACGCGATTTATTACTTCCTGAACGGGCTGTGGACCTATGTGGTGTCCACAATGCTACAGGGCGGGCTAGGTTTCACATTCCAGACCACCGGCACGGTACTGACAACAACTGGCCTGATCGGCTTTGCCGCAGCCATGGCCTTCACTTTCGGCAGCACGCTACTGGTCGGGACAAGGCGCTATATTGCGATTGGCTATCTGTTGTTCGCGGGTTCCGCCTGGCTGCTCTCTCAGCGCATGATGCCTGGCGCATCCATTGCAGTGCTTCTGCCCGCGCTCGCAATGCAAAGCCTGACGGTCCCGTTCATCCTGATGCTAGTAGCAGGCCTGACGTGGGCGGACTTTAACGTGGACGATTTCGCCCATGGCTACCAGTTCAAGAACATCGTGCGACAGATCGCCTCAGCAGGAGGAACAGGACTTGCAAGCCTCTGGCTGCAATTTGGCGAGGTCCTGGCCCGCACGCAACTGATTGCCAAGGTGACGCCGTTTGACTTCCCACAGGGGATCGACCAGACCGAGCTTGCACGGTTGTCGCAACTGATCGACCAGCAGGCGACGCTAGTTTCCACCAGCAATCTGTTTGCGCTGCTCGCATTCACCTGCGTTGTCATTGCCGCAATAGCCGTTGTCCAGCATGCGCTGCGATGAAGTGATCACACGCACCTGCTAGTCGCTAGCGCGATGGCATGAGGTATCCTACATATTCACGATCTGGAGGTCGCCATGAATCCGCTCAGCCAAGCCCTGACTATCTGTAGCGCGAAACTGCTGGGCGAACTCGAAACGATCTACAAGGATATCCACCAGCACCCGGAACTGTCGATGCAGGAGGTTCGCACCGCCAAGCTCGCGGCCGATTACATCGAAACGTTGGGCTACGAGGTGACGCGCGCGGTGGGCGTCACAGGCGTCGTTGGCGTGTTGCGCAATGGCGAAGGCCCTACCGTGATGTTGCGTGCCGACATGGATGCACTACCCATGGCGGAGAATACCGGCTTGCCCTATGCCAGTACCGTCAAGGCAAAAGATGAGGACGGTGTGGAGGTAGGCGTCGCGCACTCCTGTGGACACGACCTGCACGTGACCTGGCTGATGGGGGCGTCGCGCATTTTTGCAGAGCATCGCGACGCCTGGAAAGGCACTGTCATGCTCGTGTTCCAGCCCGGCGAGGAAGTGGGCCGGGGTGCAGCGAGCATGGTTCAGGATTGGGGGGAGGGGCGCTTCCCCAAGCCAGACATTATCTTGGGGCAGCACGTAATGGTAGGACTGAGTGGAACAGTCTGCTACCGCCCAGGTGTCATCCTGTCAGCCGGTGACAGCTTGAAGATCAAGCTATTCGGTCGCGGGTCACATGGCTCACAACCGCAGACCGCCATCGATCCGGTGATCATGGCTGCCGCCACCACATTGCGCCTGCAAACCATCGTTTCGCGTGAAATCTCGCCGCTGGACAATGCAGTGTTGACCATTGGCTCGCTGCAGGCCGGCACCAAGGAAAACATCATTCCGGACGATGCCACGATCAAGCTCAATATGCGCACCTTCGACGAAGATGTGCGCGAGTACATGCTGTCGTCCGTCAAACGCATTTGCTGCGCCGAGTGCGATGCCTCCAATGCCGAGCGGGCGCCCGAGTTCACCACGCTCAGCAGTTACCCGCTAACCGAAAACGACGATGCCTCGACCCAGAAGATCGCGGCAGCCTTCAAAGCACAGTTTGGCGACAAGGCCTTCGAGACTTCTCCGGCGTCGGCAAGCGAGGACTTCAGCATCTTCGGGCGTACGTGGAATGTGCCATATGTTTTCTGGTTCGTCGGCGGTACCGACCCCAGTGTGTATGCACAGGCCAAGAAGGAAAAGCAAATCAATAAGATACCGAGCAATCATTCGCCCAAGTTCGCACCAGTCATCCACCCGACGCTCGAAACGGGGCTGCAGGCAATGCTGACGGCGGCGTCTGCCTGGCTTTGCAATCAGCAAGCGGCATGATGGAGCACAGTCTCTTTGTCTTGGTCGACCTGTTCGGTACCTTCGCTTTTGCAGTCAGCGGTGCTCTTGCCGCTGAACAGAAGCGCCTCGATCTATTCGGTGTCGTCGCGATCAGCTATATGACGGCCTGCGGCGGAGGAATCGTTCGGGATCTCTGCCTAGGCTCGCTGCCGCCGGTGGGCATTTCAGATTGGCGGTATCTCGCGACCTCGGTGTTTGCCTCGGCAATGGCTATCTGGGCGCGTCCACTCGTTGACCACCTCAAGCATCCTGTCGTTTTTTTCGACTCGCTTGGACTGGGCTTCTTCGCGGTCGTTGGCGCACACAAGGCGCTGCTGCTTGGCCACAACATCGAGGTTGCCATCGTGCTCGGCATGGTGACTGCTGTCGGCGGAGGCGTGGTGAGGGATGTGGTGCTCAATCGCGTACCGATCATCCTGCAAAAGGAAATCTATGCGCTCGCCGCACTGGTTGGCGCAGCCATACAAGTGCTTGGACAATTCATGGAATGGAAGGTAGCAGTCACGCCTTGGTTTGCGGCGTCGATCTGCTTCGCAATCCGCCTGCTTGCCCTGCGCTATTCCTGGAGCCTACCTGTTGTCCAAAAGACGGATGCGGCGTAGCAGCAGCCTGGGGCCTGCCTGTGATTAGACCATGGCATTTGCCCTCCCCGTTCTTTGGCCACTCCCTTGAGGTGAACGAAGCCCCTCTTTGTCTCCTCCCGATAGTGTTGGCAAGAGTCCATGAAGGTGCTGCTCCACCCATGAGCCATGTCATTTCCCGCACGCGGGCCTACTCGGATAGATCGTTCAACTCATAGCTGGTGCTGCGCCCGCCTGCATCCGATTTCCGCAAGACGCCACGTGCGAGCAGATCAGTGATGTCGCGCAGCGCGGTGTCTGGCGAGCATTTGGCGATCGCCGCCCACTTCGAGCTGGTGAGCTTGCCTTCGAAGCCATCGAGCAGTCGGTTGAGCAGTTTCACTTGCCGCTCGTTCAATGCCGTGGGCGCCCAGCGCTGCCAGAAGCGCGTCTTGATCAGCACGGCATCAAGGGTGTGCTGCGCCTGATCGAGGGCGCGATGCAGCGTATCAAGGAACCAGGCCAGCCACTCGGTGACATCCATCGACCGCTTCTGGGTCCGCTCCAGGATATCGTAGTAGGCCTTGCGCTCCCGCTGGATCTGCGCCGACAGGCTGTAGAAACGCTGTGGGCTGCCATCGGCGCGCGCCAGCAGCAGGTCGCCGATCGCACGGGCGATACGGCCGTTGCCGTCGTCAAACGGATGCAATGTGACGAGCCACAAATGGCCGAGACCTGCCTTGAGCAGAGGTGGATCGTTCGATGCACCGTTGGCCCAGTCGAGGAATCGGCTTGTTTCGGCTTCCAGGCGATTGGCTGGCGGCGCTTCGAAATGCACACGTTGTCGGCCGATGGGGCCGGACACCACCTGCATCGGCCCGCCGGTGTCGTCACGCCAGCCCCCGACCTTGATCCGGGCAAGGCCGGAGTAGCCGGTGGGAAACAACGCGGCATGCCAGCCGAACAATCGCTCCCGGGTGACCGGTGCCTGACAATTGGCGGTCGCGTCGAGCACCATTTCAACCACGCCTTCGACGTGACGATCGACCGGGCCCAGTGCGCCGATATTCACGCCCAGGCGGCGGGCGATGGACGAGCGCACGGATGCGACGCTGAGCTGTTCGCCCTCGATCTCGCTGGTCTTGACCACGTCTTCGGTGAGGGCCGCTAGCCTCGCCTGATCGCGCAGAGCCATGCCGACATCAGTCAGGCGCCCCATCAGCAGCCCTTGGGCGCGGCTAACCTCGGCCATCTGCCCTGCCAGGGCAGCCAGATCGTAGTGCCAGCGTGGCCAGTCACTAGCCTGCCAGATGTATGTGTAATCCCCGCTTTCCATGCGGAGATTATGATCTGCCTTCTCCGCAAACGCAAATTATTCACCGCACCTGGTGCGGTGAATAATCCCTGATATTTACCGCAGAGAGGCAAAGCTGGCGGGGAGACTAGCGCTGGCACGATACAGGCCGGAGCGCCACCAGCTGGACTGGGCAAAGCAGGATCGATGGCCATGCACGTCACGGGGCAGCTAGAATGCGCATCGCAGATAACAAAGCAAAAAAATGAAAAAAGCGGGCCGCATCAAATCCTGGCATGCCGACAAGGGCTACGGTTTCATCGACACCCATGCCGATGTGAAAGACATATTCTTTCACATCACCGAGTTGCAGCAACGAGCCATCCAGCCCAAGGCCGGCGACCGCGTGACGTTTGAACTGGGCAAGGACAAGGACGGCCGCATGCGAGCCACCTGCGTCTCGATACTGGGCGCGCCGAAGGGGCGAAGCCAGGTGAGCCGGCCGAACCTGTTGCCTGCCTTCCTGGCGGCAACGGCGCTGATGGCCATTGCGGGCGGCGCCCTTGGCGGATACCTGCCACGATATGCCGGCCTTGTCAGCCTTGTGATGAGTGCCGTTGCGTTCCTTGCCTACGCGTTCGACAAGAACAGCGCCAAACGCGATGCCTGGCGCACACCCGAGGCCAGGCTGCACTTCCTTGCACTGTGCGGCGGCTGGCCGGGCGCGCTTGCCGCGCAGCACCTGCTGCGCCACAAGAATCGGAAGCAAGCGTTCCAGCTGGTTTTCTGTGGCACCGTTGCCTTGAACCTTGGCGCCCTCGTCATGTGGAAGACGTATTTGCCCGGCTGAAACAACAAAGGGGGTTACGGCTTTTAACTTTGCCGTAACCCCCTTCGTCTTGCCCTCGCCTGGCGCGCCTGCGAGCCAGGGCCGCAACCCTGCTTAGCCTTCCTTCAGGAAGGCCTTCAGATGGTCCGCGCGGCTGGGATGGCGCATTTTCTTCATCGCCTTGCTTTCGATCTGGCGAATCCGTTCGCGCGTCACATCGAACTGCTTGCCGACTTCTTCCAGCGTGTAGTCGGTCGACATGTCGATGCCAAAACGCATGCGCAGCACCTTGGCCTCGCGCGGCGTCAGGTCGTCGAGCATTTCGCGCACGGTGGCGCGCAGGCTAGCATGCAACGCGGCTTCGGCGGGAGATGCGGTGTCGGAGTCGGCAATCATGTCGCCCAGGCTCGTGTCGCCGTCTTCGCCAACCGGCGTTTCCATCGAAACCGGTTCCTTCGCGATCTTCATGATCGAGCGGACCTTCTCTTCGGGCATCTCCATGCGCTCGGCCAGGGCGGCGGGATCCGCAGCCTTGCCAGTGCGCTGCATGATTTCGCGCGAGATCCGGTTGAGCTTGTTGATCGTCTCGATCATGTGCACCGGCACCCGGATGGTCCGGGCCTGGTCGGCAATCGCGCGCGTCACGGCCTGGCGAACCCACCAGGTTGCATAGGTGGAGAATTTCCAGCCGCGACGGTACTCGAACTTGTCGACCGCCTTCATCAAGCCAATGTTGCCTTCCTGAATCAGGTCCAGGAACTGCATGCCGCGGTTCACGTACTTCTTGGCGATCGAGATCACCAGGCGCAGGTTGGCCTGCGTCATCTCGTGCTTGGCTTGGCGCATCTGCCGCTCGGCTGCCAGCATCTGGCGATTCACCAGCTTCAGTTCAGACAGCGGCAGCACCACGCGTGCGTGGATGTCGATCAGCTTTTGCTGATGCGCTTCGAGGTCCGGCAAGCTGCGGGAAACGGAGTCGCTGTACGAACGCGACTCGCCGGCAATCGCACGGCCCCAGGCGAGATTGGTCTCGTTGCCCGGAAAGCGTTCGATGAACTCCTCACGGGGCATGCCGCAACGCTCGACCATCAGTTGCAGGATCTGGCGCTCGACCACGCGCACTTCTTCCACCACCGTCTGCACATCGGCGCACAGGCGCTCGATGGTCTTTGCGGTAAAGCGGATCGACTTGAGTTCCTCCCGAACCGCGAGCTGTGCCACGAGGAAGCCTTCGGACTCCACGCCGTGCGCGGTGTAGGCCTTGCGCATGGCTTCGAAATGATTGGCGACGCGAGCGAAGCGGGTCAGGCAATCGTCACGCAGCTTGGCCAGGCTGGCGGTTTCGTTGGCTTGCGCGGCCGCACCTTCGTCGACGGGCTCGTCCGAGGCACTCTCATCCTCGGCGACGACTTCGTCGCGGCTGGTGTCATCCTCGGCTTCGGCGACTTCGCCTTCCCCTTCGATCAGGCCGTCAACGAGCTCATCGATACGCGTTTCGTCGCGGGCGACCCGCTCCGACAGTTCAAGAATCGTCGCAATGGTGGACGGGCAGGCAGCGATGGCGTGCACCATGCGGTTCAGGCCGTCCTCGATGCGCTTGGCGATCTCGACTTCCTGCTTGCGGGTCAGCAGCGTTGCCGAACTCATTTCCCGCATGTACATCCGCACCGGATCGGTGGTGCGGCCGAATTCCGAGTCGACCGTCGAGAGCGCGACTTCCGCCTCTTCATCGGCCTGGTCGTCAGATGCGGCGACCGCGCTGTCGCGCAGCAGCAGCGCTTCGGCATCCGGCGTCTGCTCGTAGATCGTCACGCCCATTTCGGCGAACGTGCTGACGATGCTTTCCATCGCCGCGGTGTCCGTGAAATTGCCCTGCAAATGGTCGCTGATGTCCGCGTGCGTCAGGTAGCCTCGCTCCCTGCCCAGCTGGATCAGCGCGCGCAGCTGCTGGCTGCGTTCCGTTGCTTCGGTTGCGGGATCAGCTTGAGTCGTGGACGCCGCACCCCTGCCGACAGGCTTTTTGCCGGTCAATGCTGTCTTTGTTTCTGCCACCGTCCGTTGTGCGCCACTCGCCATTAACTGCTGCTCCCTTGCTGAATTACTTCTTAACTGTTGCTGTTGCCCCATACGAGGGTACACCCAACGCACCTTTGGCTGTCAAAGCCGTCACAGGATGGATACCTGTCGAGCGATGCATGGCTGACGCCACCACTACCGGGTTCTTCCAGTATGGTGGTCCGCACTCGTTTAGGCCAAAGGGCGATATTCTACATTCGTTGGTGCGACGCAGCACGTGCTAAAAGTTTTTTACCGCATCGCCGAGGCCCTTCGGCCCCTCTTAAATTTGCGTTGCCATGTCACTCCATGCTAGGCAATAGCCCAATTTTTACGCACAAAATGGGCGAATCACCCGCAATATGTGACGCAAAGATTCCATATGACCTCATCGGGCCTTGTGACCAAAAGCACCGTCAGGATTTACATACAGATTTGTTTTTTTCTTGCCAGCCAGGCTACCGGGCCCGGAAAGGCCGGCTTCCTCTCTTAATGGAGCGGGCGCCGACTTCCCCGGCCGTGCATCCGGCTTGATGTCCTCCAGCCCTTGCGCCCATGCCGCCAGCATCCGCTTGGCGATTTCCCGGAATTCCGGGTAGCGGCCAGCGCACTCGGCCACCATCGGCAGCACCTTTCGAACCGCCTCGGTCACCTGCGCCACGCACGCCGCCATGTCGGTCCGGGACAGCGACAAGCGGGCACCGCCGTATTGGGTCAACCACTGCCCGGATGCCCAGGTCCGCTTGCCGGCCAATGGCAGCCCCGGAATATCTGCCTGGTACTCGGGGTAGGCCGTCACCGTGACAATGTCGTAAACCGGCGCCAGCCGCACGTCCTCTACGGAGGTATAGACCACCGCGAAGTTTTTCAAGTGCGCGTCTGCATTGCGCAGCGCATAGTTCACGAGCGACAGCGTAAACAGCCGCCTTGCGCTGTCCTTGCGATGCGGGGCACTGACGTAAATCGACGACAGTTTGGCCAGGTCCTCAAGGCTGCCCTTGTACTTATTGACGGGATCCAGCCCCTTGAGTGCGCAGAAATCTTCGACCGCCAGGCGGCCCCCGTTGGCCAGCCGATCAAAACGCCGGATGGCCAGCACCTGCCCATCCTCCGAGAGTTGTGTCTCGGGGACCTCCAGCCCGGCATGCCGCGCGACCTCCAGGCACAGGAATTCATTGACAGACAGGCCGTGCAAGTCGGCCGGGCCGGTTTTCAGGATGAACTCGTCGGTCCAGACCGTGGCTTTGTCCTCTGGCCTGGCAAGCATCTTCGGCATGACGCCAGAGACACCTTCGGTAATGCCGGCTTCCAGCTGCCGCAACAGGTTGTCCCGTGAGCCTGTTGCGGCAAGCAGGCTCGCCATGTCCAGGTTGGAGGCGGGGGCGTCCACCGATACGCCACGGGGCACCACCCTGACCCGGCCGATCCCGTTCGCGCCGGTCAGTGCCAGCAGGCCTTGGTCGCTCACGTCGGCATGGGCGCCAAGTTTTCGGCGCACCAGGTCTTTTTTGTACCCCTCGGGCAGGTTCATCTGAAAAAAAGGCAGCAATCCGGCAGCCCATTTATATGACTCTGCCCGCGCTGGCAGCAGGAGTGAGACGAGGTCGTGCGCCTGTACGTCTGGCAGGTAGGTGAAAACGCTCGCGCGCGCCTCTTCGACCAGCGTGCCCACTGGCGTTGCATTCACGTAGACGTCCAGTACCTTAGCGCTCATCCGCCCTCCCCGTGGCCGCCTGGGGCTTGGCATGGGCGTGCCTGACCCGCCGGCGGAGGTCTCCCGCAGCGGCATTGCCTGCCTCGGACTCTGCCAGCACGTCGTCAAGGGTCCTTCGGTGGCCGGCAGGCCGTGCGAGCAGCTCTAGCCCAACGGCCTCAAACAGGTTCAGCATTTTCACGGCGCCCAGCTCCGGCAAGCCGCCGGTCTCGAACCGGCTGATCCGCGCACGCGGCACCCCGCTGGAGTCCGCGACTTCCTGCTGGGTTTTGTTGGCAAGAAGCCTGGCGTGCTTAAAGGCCTCCCCCAGTTCGGCGAGATTCATATGCCACCTATAAAACATTAAAGCTTGAAATGCATTTAATGTACTTTATATGAAACAGAAAGATCGATCAAGATAATGTGCCGCAGAGAGAACAGTGGTTGCCATTATTCTAATATTGTTCCGTATGTGGAACATTAAGAAGGGCGCACGGACATGATATTCAAGAGGTTAGACTGCATACCTGCTGAACCACCAGCCACCCCATCCCTTAGCCAGAGACATGCACCTGATCGACATTGGCGTGAACTTCCACTCCTCTCAGATTGCGCCGCACACCGCCGTGATCCTGGAGCGGGCCACGGCAGCGGGCGTGGTCGGCATCCTTGCCACCGGCACCTCGCTGGAATCAAGCCGAAAGGCACGCGACCTGGCCAGCCGGCATCCCCATTTCCTCTTTGCCACGGCCGGCATTCACCCGCACAGCGCCAAGGACTGGTCGCCAACGGCCCTGCAGTCCCTCCAGGCGCTTTGGGAGAGCCCTGACGTGGTGGCGATCGGGGAATGCGGGCTGGACTACAACCGCAACTTCTCTACGCCAGCCGACCAGCGCCACGCCTTCGAGGCACAGCTCGAGGCGGCGGTGCGCTGGAAGAAGCCACTGTTCCTCCATTGCCGGGACGCCTTCGACGATTTCTACGCCATGGTCGCACCCGCCGTGCGCGCGGGCGCCCATGGCGTGGTGCACTGCTTCACCGGCGCAGCCGATGAAGCAGCCACTTTCGTCGCGCTAGGCCTGGACATCGGCATCACCGGCTGGGTCACGGATATCAAGCGCGGCCAGGCGCTGCGGGAGGCCGTGCAAGCCATCCCGCTCGAGCACCTGCACCTGGAGACGGACGCGCCCTATCTCGGCCCGAAAAACCACAAGAACCGGCGGCCTTACAACGAGCCCGCCAATCTTCCGTGGATCGCGCAAGCGGTTGCCGAGTTGAAGGGACTGAGCATGCGCGAAGTGGCGGAACAGTGCACCCGCAACAGCCGCCGCCTGTTTGGCATTCCGGCCTGATCCGCTCCGCCCCACACCAGTCACTTCAAGCTTTGCGCCTGAACGTGCCCGCATTACACTGGAACCCGCCCATAGCCGGGCGAGTCCAAAAGGCCTTCGCCCGGCCAGTCTTGTTTCTCCGACCGATTCACGGTGGCTTGGGCCGACCCATCAATCGAAGAACAATCAAGAAAGGCCCACCGATGGTGACCGAAACCGGCCAAAACCTGCTCCTGCGCCCGCTGGAGCGCAGCCATCTGCATTTCGTCCACAGCCTCAACAACGACGCCAAGATCATGCGTTACTGGTTCGAGGAACCGTACGAGACCTTCACCGAGCTGTCGCAGCTATACGACCGCCACGTGCACGACCAGCGCGAGCGCCGCTTTATCTGCGAGAACCTGGACGGCGAGGCCGTCGGCCTGGTCGAGCTGATGGAGTTGAACCATATCCACCGGCGCGGCGAGTTCCAGATCATCGTGGCACCCGCCAGCCAGGGCCGCGGCTATGCCAGCACGGCCACACGGCTTGCCATGGACTACGCCTTCATGGTGCTGAACCTGCACAAGCTGTTCCTGATCGTGGACGTGCAGAACGAAAAGGCGATCCACATCTACGAGAAATGCGGCTTCCAGCGTGAGGGCGAGCTGCGGGAAGAATTCTTCAGCTATGGCGCGTATCACAACGCGCTACGCATGTGCGCATTCCAGCGCGACTACCTCGCGTCGCGACCACGGCAGCGCTGAACCACCGCTGCCGCGCGTCCCCCATCAGCCAGCCAGCTCGCCCACCGCCCTCCACGCCTGATCAATGGCGGACGTCAACGACGGGCTGCCCGCGCTATCGCTATTGGCGATCACCACATTGCCAGCGCGGGCGCGCGAGCGATCCAGCACGGCCTGCGCCGCCGCCTCTTCCTCGAACAAGCTATTGGGCATATAGCTGTAACCGTGCGCCCAGCGGTTGACGGTGATGCCCCGGATGACGTCCTTGCCGGCAAAGCCACCTGGCGCCAGCATGCGATCGAGCTGGCTGCGCACGCCCTTCTCCAGCTCGCTGAACGGCGTACCCAGCAAGAAGGCGCGCCCCGCGCGAAAGCGCTCGCGCGCCTGCATGCCGCTGTCCGGCACGGTGGGCACATAAAGCATATGCAGCACCACCGGATCGGCCGCACGCGCGCCGGCTGGCTTCTCCAGCCACAGATCGGTGTAGGCCATGGCCGGCGCGTGGATGCGGCTGGTCTTGAGCGCCTCGAAGGCACGCCAGTTGTCCAGCGCCACCTTGGTGTAGACCACGGGCGCCTTCACGTCGGAGCGTAAAGCTTGCTTTTGTGCGTCCGGCAGGCCGGGCATGATGAACGGGATCATCATGTTGTAGCCCGCCAGCACCACATGCGCGGCTTCGACCCGGTGCAGGTTCCCGTTCCAGCCGTAGGTCACGCGCGTGATGCGCTGGTCGGGCTCGATGGCGATGGCTGTGCTGTTCAGCCGCACCCTCACCTTTGCATCCTCGGCATCGAGCCGGCTGTAGTCGAAGCTGGCCGCGCCGATGGCATTGGGGCTGGCGATGCTTGCCACGCCCGGGATCAGGTTCTGCACCAGCAGCCGCGCTAGCGTGGCGTTGCCATCGGCAAACCAGAGCTTTGACGCGGGCGATTTGCCAAGGCGCGGATTCAGGCTCGGCGGTGGCATGTTCTTGCCCGCCGGCAGGCCGATGGCCAGCGCGTCGAACACGGATACGCCGTCGGCGTCGAGCGCATAGGCATCGTTGCTGCGGCTGCGGAAAAAGCGCTGGCCATCCAGCCCCAGGCCGGCCTTCTCGCGCAGGAACGCCGCGTAGCTGGTGCGCTTCAGGTAGGCCAGCCGCTCGCTTTCGCTCATGCCGGCCAGGTAATCCGTGCCGCCGTCGGCCAGCCGCGCCAGCGCGGCGCGGTCTTGCTGGGGCAACGGCGCCTTGTCGAGGAAGGCTTTGAAGGCGGCGGCATCGACAGCCTGCGTGCCTATCCCCTGCGCAGCTATCCCATTGCGGCCATCGATCAGCCCCGCAAACGGATCGCCGGCAAGCAACTGGTCCCGGCCGAAATGCTCCTGGTCGAAGAACACCGAGCGGCCCATGCCCAGTTCGCGGTAAGGGTCGCGTTCGGCGGCTTGATGGCGCTTCGCGTCTACACCTAGGCCGGCCAGCAGCGTGGCCACCGCGCGGCTGTCCAGCGCGGTCGATGGCATCTCGGCGCTGCCGCCGTACGTCACCAGCTTCTGCCCGCGCACGGTGAACTCGTTGCGCTTGGCGTGCCCGCCAAAATCGTCGTGGTTGTCCAGGATCAGGATGCGCTTGCCGGCGCCAAAGCGGCGTTGGTAGAACCACGCGGCTGCCAGCCCGCTGAGCCCGCCACCCACCACCACCAGGTCGTAGGCTTCGCGCGCCATGACGGCGGGATACTTCGCGCCCTCACGCGCCAGGCTGTGCGCGAGCGTATAGGTGCCCGCATGGTTGCCGCGCAGCCCGGTCAGCGCGGGCGGGTAGCCGGCACTGCGTTCGGCGGCTTGCAATAGCTGGGACGGCGCCAGCCCCGCGGCAATGGTGAGTGCAGCGCCGTTGAGGAAATCTCTGCGCGTGATGGTCATGGCAATAGGATTCGCTTGATGTAGGTGGCGCGCGGGCTCAACGGGATTCGGCGGCGTCGCGCTGGCGCCCGAGCGCGGCGCGGCGGGCGGCGACAGTTGCTTCCGTGACCGGGCTGGCCTGGTTGCCCCAGCCGGTGCGGATAAAGGTCAGCACATTCGCCAGTTCCTGGTTGTCCAGCGTCCAGCCATAGCCGGGCATGTGGTAATCGGTGGCCGCGGTGCCCACGTGCGCTGTCACGGCGCCATCGAGCAGCAGGTTGGCCAGCGAGGCCGGATCGGGATCCACCACGGTGGGATTGCCCGCCAGCGGCGGGAAAACGCGGGCAAAGCCCTTGCCGTTGGCGCCATGGCAAGGCATGCAGAACTCGGCGTACTGACGCGCGCCGGTGGCATCGAAACGGCCCTGCGCGAGCGTGTCGGCGGTATTGGCGTCATAGGCATACGGCGTTTCGTCGCTGCGCGCGCCGGGCACGGACTTGAGGTACACCGCAACGGCATCGAGGTCCGGGCGTGTCATGAACTGCGTGGACGACGCAATCACCTCGGACATCGGCCCGAAGGAAGTCGCATGCGCATTGCGGCCGGTATGCAGGTATTCGGCAATGTCCTCGCGCGACCAACTGCCCAGCCCGGTGCGCGGATCGCCGCGCAGGTTGGTGGAGGCCCAGCCTTCCACACTGGCACCGGCCAGGAAGTGCCGGCTGCGCTCGTCCAGTCCCTTCTCGGCCATCAGCATGCCGCGCGGCGTATGGCATGCGCCGCAGTGGGCCACCGCCTGGACCAGGTAAGCCCCACGATTCCACGCGACGCTCTGACCCGCATTGGCAGGAACCGGGCCGGACTCCAGGAACAGCCAGTTCCAGACGCGCAGCAGCCAGCGCATGCCAAACGGCCAGCGCATCTCGGGCTCGGCGGTTTGTTGCCGCACGGCTTTCACTTCGGTGCGCAGATAAGCGTATAGCGCCTGCACATCCGGCTCGGCGAGCTTGGCGTAGGACGGGTAAGGCATGGCTGGATACAGCCGCTTGCCATGCCTGGCCACGCCCTCGCGCAGCGCGCGGTCGAATTCCTCGAACGAGTAAGCGCCAATGCCGCTGTCCACGTCCGGCGTGATGTTGGTCGAGTAGACGGTGCCGACGCCGGTCTTCAACGGCAAGCCGCCGGCAAACGGCGCGCCGCCGGCGCTGGTGTGGCAGGCCGCGCAATTGGCAACCTTGGTCAGGTAGCGGCCGCGCTCGATCTGCGCGGCACCGGAGGCGTCAGCCGCCGCCGCGAAGCATGGCGCCAGCAATAGGACAGCAAAGGCAACGGTAGCGGAAAACCGCCTTGTGGCAAGGCTCATGGGGCTGTTTATCGTTTTAAGCGCCGCAATGGCATTCAGTACGGCGAACGCGCACAGCCCGCACGCGGCGGGCTGTACTTCGTGATGGCGGGCCTGGATGGCCCCTTGGGCACGGTAGAAATTGGCGGGCTCGCGGCTCAGGCGTGGGTCACCGCCCAGTGCGCCAGCGACACGAGCAGCAGCACCAGCCCCGCCGCCAGCGCCACCCCCGTCAGGATCAACGGCACCGGCCGCACCGCCTGCAGGTCACGCATATGTTCCTGGCCCTTGCGCAGGCCAAAGAATCCCCACAACACCGTCAGCACCAATCTCAAGGGGTTCATTTCGCTCTTCCTTACATGCTTGCCAACCGCCGCGTGACCTTGCGGCGCTTTGGCTTTTGGTAGTTACGGAGGATTATGGCGTCGGCTGGCAAGGAATAACAGAATCAGATCTGCGATAATTTTGCGTATCAGTTTGTGCGCCTGATACTGCGCTCATCGCTACGCCACGGCAACGCCCCCTGCCCCAATGAAGCGCTACGAAGAACTGGCGGAAACGCTGGCCAAGGACATCCGCAACGGCAACCTGCCGCCCGGCACCAAGATGCCGTCGATCCGCAAGACGGTGACCCAATTCGGCGTGAGCCCCGCCACCGCGTTCCAGGCTTACTACCGGCTGGAGGAGCGCGGCCTGGTGCGGGCACGCGAGCGCTCCGGCTATTACGTGACCGGCCAGGTCGGCCGGCCGCTGCCGCAACCGGCCGCGCGCCCCTCGCACCAGGTCTCGACCGACGTCGATATTTCCAAGCTGGTCTTCTCCGTGCTGGACGCCGCGCGCGATCCCCAGCTCGTCCAGCTTGGCTCCGCCTTCCCTTCGCCCGAGCTGTACCCCTGGGAGCGGCTGGGCAAATCGCTGGCCCGGGCCGGGCGCGAGCTCGATCCCTGGTATTCCGTCAACGACATGCCCGCCGGGCACCTTGCCCTGCGCCAGCAGATCGGCCTGCGCTATCTCGGCGCGGGCGCGCCGCAGCCCACCGACGAGATCATCGTCACCAACGGTGCCCTGGAAGCGCTGAATCTGTGCCTGATGGCGGTGACCCAGCCCGGCGACGTGGTGGCGATCGAGTCCCCCGGCTTCTATGCCGCGCTGCAGGCGCTGGAGCGGCTGCGCCTGCGGGCGGTGGAGATCCCGGTAGACCCGCGCGAAGGCATCGACCTGGACGCGCTGGATGCCGCGCTCCAGCGCCATCCGATCAAGGCCTGCTGGTTCATGACGCAGTTCCAGAATCCAATGGGCGCGAGCATGTCCGAGGCCAGGAAGCAGGCGCTGGTAGCCTTGCTGGCGCGCCACCGCGTACCGCTGATCGAGGATGACGTCTACGGCGAGCTGTATTTCGGCAATCGCTGCCCCCTGCCCGCCAAGGCCTTCGACCAGGAAGGGCTGGTCATGCACTGCAGCTCGTTTTCCAAGACACTGGCGCCAGGCTTCCGGGTGGGCTGGGTGGCCCCCGGGCGGTATGGCGAGGCGATCAAGCGGCTGCGGCTGATGACCACGCTGTCGGCGGGCGTGCCCACGCAGGTGGCGCTGGCCGAGTACCTGCAGAACGGCGGCTATGACAAGCACCTGCGGCGCCTGCGCCATCTGCTGGAGATGCAGCAGGGCCAGCTGATCGCGGCCATCGGCCGGCATTTCCCGGAGAACGTGCGGGTCTCGCAGCCCGCCGGCGGGTACTTCCTGTGGGTGGAGTTTGCGGCCGGATTCGATGCGCTCGCGCTGCATCGCGCCGCGCTGGAACATGGCATCGGCATCGCGCCGGGCCCGATCTTCTCCGCGCGCCAAGGCTACCGCAACTGCATCCGGCTGAATTATGGCCACCTGTGGAGCGATGCCATGGAAGCCGCCGTGGCCAAGCTGGGCGAACTGGCGAAGGCGCAATTGCAATAGGGCGCGTCAGGTTACCGTTCCACCCCGGGCATGCCTGCCCAGATACCATTCCCCCAGCTCGAAGCCGGCTTGCACCAGCAGCGCAAGCACCGCCGCCGGGATGGCGCCCGCCATCAGCAGCACATGGTCGTTCAGCGCCAGCCCGGTGGCGATGCGCTCGCCATAGCCGCCGGCACCGACGAAGGCGGCTATGGTGGCGGTACCCACGCTGATGATGGCGGCGGTCTTGATGCCAGCCAGCAGCACGGGCATCGACAGCGGCAGCTCCACATAGCGCAGCACCTGGCCGGGCGTGAAGCCCAGGGCACGCGCCGCGTCGCGCATGCCGGCTGGCACCTGCTGAAGGCCAGTCAGCGTGTTGCGCACAATGGGCAGCAGCGCATAGAGGAACAACGCCACCATTGCCGGCCACACGCCGATGCGCCCCAGCAGCGGGATCAGCATCGCCAGCAAGGCCAGCGACGGCACGGTCTGCAGCACGCTCACCGTGGCCATCAGCACCTGCCCCAGCCGCTGCCGGCGTGCAGCGATGATGCCCAGCGGCACGCCCAGCAAGGTGGCCGCGCCAACCGCGCCCAGCACCAGGGCCAGGTGACGGCAGGTCAGCCGCAAGGTATCGCGCCCGAACAAGGTGCCGGCGAGGCCTGCCCGCGCGCCCGCCGTTGCATCCGCCACGCCAGCGTTGCCATGCGCCAGGAAAGCCCGCGCCACGGTTGCAAAGGACTGCCCGTCCAGTTCCGCCGCGGCATTCATGGCGATCATGTCCGCCGCGCTCACCTTGCCGGCCAGCCCCGTCAATGCCTGCCAGGCGGCCGGGAAGCGCTGCGGCAGGTCCAGTCGGTACAGCACCACGGCGTCATAGCGGGGGAAGTAATGGCGGTCGTCCGTCAGCACGCGCAGACCGTATTTGCGGATCTTCGCATCGGTGGAATAGATATCGATGGCGTCGACCTGCCCGTTGGCCAGGGCTTCGTAGGCCACGCCGTGGTCCAGCCCCAAGGGCCGTTGGGGCAAGCCGTAGCGCCGTGCCAGCCCGGGCCAGCCGTCCGCCCGGCCCAGGAATTCATGCGACAGCCCGAGGCGCAATTGCGGCTGCGTGGCCAGGTCGCCCAGCGCCGCCAGCCCGAGCTGCCGGGCCTTTTGCTCCTCCATGGCAAGCGCATAGGTGTTCTCGAAGCCAAGCGGAATCCCCGCCGCCAGGCCCAGCGGCGCCAGCGCCTGGTTGATCTGCGCCAGGCTGGCGCCGGCGGGCAGCTTGAGGATTTCACTGGAAACGGTGCCGGTGTAATCGGGATAGAGGTCGATGCTGCCGGCCTTGAGCGCCTCGAACACGATCGCCGTATTGCCAAGGCCGGGCGTGTGCTGCGCACTGGCTTTGCCCGCGGCGGTCTGGGTGAGCACCTCGCCGAGGATGTAGGACTCGGTAAAGCGCTTGGAGCCGACCCGCAGGGTATCGGCGCGGGCCGTGCCGGCTGTGGCCAGCAGCGACAGACAGGCCAATGCCCAGCACAGGAGCAAGGCCAGCCGAGGCTCGGTACGGCGGGGGATTCCGGGTTGCAAGGTCAAATGAAGCGCTCTCCTGAGCATGGTGCATGGCACGCGGACTGCTGGGCCGGTTCATCACATGATACGTGCATGGCCGCGACGGCGACGCCGGCGCGCACCCACTTTGTGCCGCATGAGCACATACGAAAATAGTATTTGCAATCCGAATGCTGGCGGGGTGAGAATCCACAAAACACATACATAGCATCAGCAACTCGGGCCCCCATGGAAATCCGGCAACTGGAAGCCTTCGCGGCAGTCATGACCAGCGGCAGCGTGACCGCCGCCGGGCGCCTGCTGGGGCGCTCCCAGCCGGCCATCACGCGCCTGATCCAGGAGCTGGAAAGCGAGATCGGCTTTGCCCTGTTCGCCCGCAGCGGGCCGCGCGTCAGCCCGACCGAGCGCGGCTTCCTGCTGTACGAGGACGTGGAGCACGCGCTGGTTGGCCTGCAGCAGATCCGCGCCCGCGCCGCCGAAATCGCCCGCGAGGAAAACCGCTCGCTGCAGATCGCGGCCACGCCAGCCCTTGCGGCCGGGTTATTGCCCCTGGCCCTGGCCGGCCATCAGCCGGACCATGCGACGGCCGGCTCGGCAAGCGGGGCAGCCCACGCCAGCCACATCCATATCAATAGCGCCTCCCCCGAAAAGGTCGTGCATTCAGTGCTGACCGGCGCGGCCGAGATCGGCCTGACCAGCCTGCCGCTGGAGCATCGCGGCGTCACCGTGCACTGGATCGGACAGGCTGCCTGCGTGGCCGCGGTGCGTGCCGACGATCCCCTGGCGGCGCTGGCCACGATTCCGCTGTCCGCCTGCAGCGGCCGGCGCATCGTCACCATGCAGAATCCCTACCGGCTGCGCCGCCGCCTGGACGAGGCGTTTGCACGCGCCGGGGTGGAGCCGGCCGCGCTGATCGACACCAACTCCTCGCTCAATGCGCTCACCGCCGTGCGCGCCGGGCTGGGCATCGCCGTGCTGGAGCCAGTGACCGCGCGCGGCGTGCCACTGGCCGATATCGTGGTGCGCCCGATCGATGCCGACATTCCCTTTTACTTTGGCGTGATCACCCCGCAGGCCAGGCCGGCCAGCGCGGCGGTGCTGGCGCTGATCGACACGCTGGCCGACGCGGCCCGCGCGCTGCTGCCGGATTTCGCCCAGCGCGGCCCGGAACAGCACGGCGCGCTGCTGCAAGCACTGTATGGCGACGCCACCGCCACCGAGCCGGCCGCCGGCACGCCCTACGACACGGAACACACCGACCTATGAACTCGCCCGCTGACACCTTCCCGGCCGCCGCCGCCAACGCCGCCGGCCTTGCCGCCCTGGAAGCGCGCCTGCGCCAAGACCTGTCCTGGCTGGAACTCCCGGCCAAAAGCTGGACCGTGGCGCGCACGCATGACGGCGAGCCGGTGCTGGACGTTGCCGTGATCGGCGGCGGCATGGCCGGCATGGCCGCGGCGGCTACGCTCAAGCACCTGGGCATCAACGCGCGCATCTTCGATCGTTCGCCGGAAGGCTTCGAAGGCCCATGGGCCACCACCGCGCGCATGGAAACGCTGCGCTCGCCCAAGCAACTCACCGGCCCCGCGCTCGGCCTGCCCGCCTTGACCTTCCGCGCCTGGTTCGAGGCGCAGTTCGGCACCAACGCCTGGGAAGCGCTGGACAAGATCCCACGCCTGCAATGGATGGATTACCTGCGCTGGTACCGCCGGGTGCTGGACCTGGACGTGCGCAACGAACATGTGGTCGAGCGTGTGGTGCCCCGCCCCGATGGCATGGTGGCACTGGAAATCCGCTCGCCCGCCGGCGCGCTGAGCGTGCTGGCGCGCCGCGTGGTGCTGGCCACCGGCCGTGACGGCCTGGGCGGCGCGCATGTGCCGCCCTTCGCGCAGGACCTGCCGCGCTCGCGCTGGGCGCACTCGAGCGATGTGTTCGACTACGACACCTTGCGTGGCAAGCGCGTGGGCGTGATCGGCGCCGGCGCGTCGGCCATGGACAGCGCCGCCACCGCGCTGGAAGCGGGCGCGGCCAGCGTGGACCTGTTGATCCGGCGTGCCGACATCCCGCGCGTCAACAAGGGCAAGGGCGCGGGCAACCCCGGCCTCACGCATGGCCACCCGAGCCTGCCGGATGACTGGAAATGGCGCATCCGCCACTACATCAACGCGCAGCAAGTGCCACCGCCGCGCGGCAGCACGCTGCGCGTCTCCCGGCACGAGAACGCGCGCTTCAACCTCGCCTGCCCCATCGAGCGCATCGAACAGGCCGGCGACGCGCTGCTGGTGCATACGCCCAAGGGCGCGTTCGAGCTGGACTTCCTGATCTTCTCCACGGGCTTTCGCATCGCGCTGGAAACGCGCGAGGAGTTCAGCGCCTTCGCCCGCCATATCCGCTACTGGCGCGACCGCTACACGCCGGCCGCGGGGCAGGAAGACCAGGAACTGTCGGACTCGCCGGACCTCGGCCCAGCCTTCGAATTCCTGGAAAAGACGACGCACGCATGCCCTGGCCTGTCGCGCATCCACTGCTTCTGCTATCCGGCCGCGCTGACGCACGGCACCGTATCGGGCGACATCCCCGCCATCAGCGACGGCGCCAGGCGCCTCGGCCAAGGCATCGCCGCGCTGCTCTACCAGGAGGACGTGGCGCTGCACTACGCCAATATGGAAGCCTTCGACGAGCCCGAGGTGTTCGGCGATGAGTGGGTCCCCGCCGGGCCACCCCCGGCGCTGCCCAACGACGCGGCGAACGCATCATGAGCCGCTGGCCGATCCGATGGCTGGCCAAGCGGCTGGCGCAATCGCTGCTGGTAGTGCTGGCGATGACGGTGATCGTGTTCGCCGGCCTGCACGCGATCGGCAACCCGGTCGATATCCTGATCGGCCAGGACGTGGACCAGGTCGAGCGCGCGCGCATCATCGCCAGGCTGGGGCTGGACCAGCCACTCTGGCGCCAGTATCTCGCCTTCCTGCAAGGCGCCCTGCACGGCAACCTGGGCAACAGCTTTGTCTATAACGTGCCCGCCATCGAGCTGATCCTGCAGCGGCTGCCCGCCACGCTGGAGCTCGCCGTGGCGGCGCTGTTGCTGGCGGTGCTCGTGGGCGTGCCCTGCGGCCTGTTTGCCGGGCTGTATCCCGAGCATCCGGTGTCGCGCTTGCTGATGACAGGCAGCATCGTCGGCTTCTCGCTGCCGACCTTCTGGGTCGGGCTGATGCTGATCATGGCCTTCAGCGTGCGGCTGGGCTGGCTGCCCTCGGGTGGGCGCGGCGCCACCGCCGAGTGGCTGGGCGTGCCGTGGTCGTGGCTGACCGCCGACGGCCTGCGCCACCTGATCCTGCCGGCCATCAACCTGTCGCTGTTCAAGGTGTCGCTGGTGCTGCGGCTGACCCGCGCCGGCGTGCGCGAGGTGCTGCCGCAGGATTGGGTCAGGTTCGCGCGCGCCAAGGGCTTGTCGCCGATCCGCGTGGTGCTGGGCCATGTGCTGCGCAACACGATGATTCCGCTGGTCACCGTGCTGGGGCTGGAGTTCGGCTCGACCATCGCGTTCGCGGTGGTAACCGAGAGCATCTTCGCCTGGCCGGGTGCTGGCAAGCTGATCCTCGACAGTATCAACGCGCTCGACCGCCCGGTGATCGTTTCCTACCTGATCGTGGTGGTGTGCCTGTTTGTCACGCTGAACCTGATCGTGGACATTCTCTACAAGCTGCTCGACCCGCGCGTGCGGCTGGAGGCCGCCACATGAGCGCCATCGACAACCCCGTTGCCACCACCCCGGCGGCGCCCCAGGCGCTGCGCCGCGAATCGCCGTGGCGCCGGATGGCGGCGGATTTCTTCGCCTCGCGCACCGCTGTGTTTGGCCTGGTGCTGCTGGGGACCCTGGTGCTGGCCGCGGTCTTTGCCCCGCTGGTCACGCCGCAGAATCCGTATGACCTGCTCCAGCTCGACGTCATGGACGCGCGCCTCGCGCCCGGCACGCCCAGCGGCACTGGCACCTACAGCTACTGGCTCGGCACCGACGGCCAGGGGCGCGACATCTTCTCGGGCATCCTCTACGGCCTGCGCATCAGCCTGAGCGTGGGCGTGGGCTCGGCGCTGATCGCCGGCGTCATCGGCACCCTGCTTGGCCTGCTGGCGGCCTATGCAGGCGGCCGCGTGGACAGCATGATCATGCGCACCGTGGACCTGCTGCTGTCGTTCCCGTCGATCCTGGTCGCGATGATGATCCTGGCCTTCCTCGGCAAGGGCGTGACCAATGTGGTGCTCACGCTCGTGATCCTGGAGTGGGCCTACTACGCCCGCGCCGCGCGCGGCCAGGCGTTGGTGGAAAGCCGGCGCGAGTACGTGGAAGCCGCTCGCGGCCAGGGTATTTCCAACTGGCGCATCGTGGTGGGCCATATCCTGCCGAACTGCCTGCCACCGCTGATCGTGATTGCCTCGCTGCAGGTGGCACGTGCCATCACGCTGGAGGCCACCCTGTCGTTCCTTGGCCTGGGCGTGCCGGTGACCGAGCCCTCGCTGGGCCTGCTGATTGCCAACGGCTACCAGTTCATGCTGTCTGACGAGTACTGGATCAGCTTCTTCCCCGGCATCGCGCTGCTGGTCACGGTGGTGGCCATCAACCTGGTGGGCGACCGCCTGCGCGACGTGCTCAACCCGAGGTTGCAGAAATGACGGCGCCGGACATCAACAACGCCGTGCCGACGCTGGAGGTCCGCCACCTGCGCACGCACTTCGAAACCCGCGCCGGCGTGCTGCCGGCAGTCGACGACGTCTCTTTCACCGTGCCGCGTGGCCGCATTCTCGGGCTGGTGGGCGAATCCGGCTCCGGCAAATCGGTCACGGGGTTTTCCATCATGGGCCTGGTGGATCCGCCGGGACGCGTTGTCGGCGGCGAGATCCTGTTCCAGGGTCGCGAGCTGACCAGCATGCGGCCTGCGCAGCTGCGCCAGTTGCAGGGCAACCGCATCGCGATGATCTTCCAGGACCCGATGATGACGCTAAACCCGGTGATGCGGGTGGACGCCCAGATGATCGAGGCGGTGCGCGCGCATAGCCCGGCGAGCCACAAACAGGCGCGCGAACTGGCGCGCGACACGTTAGGCATGATGGGCGTCCCCAGCCCGGAGGAGCGCCTGCGCGCCTATCCGCACCAGCTCTCCGGCGGCATGCGCCAGCGCGTGGCGATTGCCATCGCCATGCTGCACCGGCCCGACCTGATCATTGCCGACGAGCCCACCACCGCGCTGGACGTCACCATCCAGGCACAGATCCTGTCCGAGGTGCAGAAGCTGGCGCGCCAGCATGGCACCGCGCTGATCTGGATCACGCACGACCTGTCCGTGGTGGCCGGGCTGGCCGATGAGGTCGCCGTGATGTACGCCGGCCGCATCGTCGAGCAAGGGCCGGTCGATGCCGTGCTGGACCATCCACTGCACCCCTACACCGCCGGCCTGATCGGCAGCTTGCCCAGCCTGAACCAGCGCGGCCAGCGGCTGCGCCAGATCCCCGGCATGACGCCCAACCTGCTGACGATGCCGCCCGGCTGCGCCTTCGCGGCGCGCTGCCCGCGCGTCTCCGAGGCGTGCGCGCAGGCGCCCGCCATCACCTCGCCGCAGGCCCTGCGCCAGGTGCGCTGCTTCCATCCGGGCCAACCGGCCATTGCCGCGGAGTTCGCATGAAGCCGACTGAACACGCTGCCGCCGAGCAGCCGCAATTGCCCGCCCTGATCGATGCCCGCCATCTCGCCAAGCGCTTTGGCGAGCAGCATCCCGGCCGCATTGGCCGCGCGCTGCAGCGCATGGGCTGGTCGGCACCCGCGCCGGTCACGCACGCCGTGGATGGCGTGGACCTGCAGATCCGCCGTGGCGAAGTGGTCGGCCTGGTCGGCGAATCCGGCTGCGGCAAGTCCACGCTTGGCCGCATGGTGGCCGGCCTGCTGCAACCTTCAGCGGGCGAAATCCGCGTGGACGGCCAGAGCATCGAGGGCCTGGACGCCAGCGCCCGCCGCGCACTGCGGCTAAAGATCCAGATGGTGTTCCAGGATCCGTACGCCAGCCTCAACCCGCGCCTGCGCGTGGACCGCATCGTCGGAGAAGGCGCGCGCCTGCACGGCCTGGTGGACGCGGCCGGCTTCGACGACTACGTCAGCGCCCAACTGGAGCGCGCCGGGCTGGACCCGGCCCTGCGCCAGCGCTACCCGCATCAGTTCAGCGGCGGGCAGCGCCAGCGCATCGGCATTGCACGCGCGCTGGCCGTGCAGCCGGAACTGCTGGTGTGCGACGAAGCGGTGGCCGCGCTGGACGTGTCGATCCAGGCGCAGGTGCTCAACCTGTTCATGGACCTGCGCGAGCAGCTTGGCCTGACCTATCTCTTTATCAGCCACGACCTTGGCGTGGTCGAGCATGTATCGGACCGCGTGGTCATCATGTACCTGGGCCGCGTGGTGGAGAGCGCGCCGACGCAAGACATCTTCCGGCAGCCCAACCACCCGTACACACAGGCGCTGCTGGCGGAAATCCCGCGCCTGGACGCGCGCCACAAGACCTTCACCGCCATCAAAGGCGAGATCCCCAGCCCGCTGGCACCGCCACCGGGCTGCCACTTCCATCCGCGCTGCCCGCATGCCATGGCGCGCTGCCGGACCGAGGTGCCGCGCCTGCGCGGCATCGCCGTGAACCATGTCAGCGCCTGCCACCTTAACGAGGGTGGCTAACGGTTGGCCATCTGTTGACTAACTGTTGGCTAATCCGCGCCACACCTCTCAACCCTTCTCACGCCCCGAGGAAACCTGCCCATGAAACGCCTGCTGTCCCTCTCGATCAGCGCCGCCGTTGCCGCCATGCTCTGCGCCGGCGCGGCCTGCGCGCAGTCCCTGTCGATTGCTTTTGCCGATCCGCTTTCTTCGCTGGACCCGCAGCTCAACAACCATGCCGGCGACCGCTCCGTCGACCTGCATTTCTGGGACCTGCTGATCGAGAACAAGGACAACAAGCTGCAGCCGGGGCTGGCCCTGTCGTGGAAAGCGCTGGACGACAAGACCTGGGAGTTCAAGCTGCGCCGCGATGTGAAATGGCAGGACGGCAAGCCCTTCGGCGCGGAGGACGTGATCTTCTCCTACCAGCGCGCGCGCAATGTGCCGGGCAGCGTGGCGTCGTACGCGGGCTACCTGCGCACCATCGAGTCGATGAATGCCAAGGATCCGTACACCTTGGTCATCAAGACCAATATCCCGAACCCGGATCTGCCCCTGAACCTGGCCTCGATCCATATCGTCAGCAAGCACGTCGGCGAGAAGTCCAGCACCGAGGACTACAACAGCGGCCGCGCCGTGGTCGGCACCGGTCCGTACAAGTTCATCTCCTACACGCCGGGCGATCGCGTGATGATGGCGCGCAATGATGGCTACTGGGGCGGCAAGCCGGCCTGGCAGCAAGTCAGCTACCGCTACATCAACAACGGCCCGGCGCGCACCGCCGCGCTGTTGTCCGGCGACGTCGATGTGATCGACAAAGTCTCGGTGTCGGACCTGGCCAAGCTCAAGCAATCGCCCAACATCAGCGTGTTTCCCTATGCCGGCCTGCGCGTGATGCTGCTGCAGCCGAGCTTCAAGCCCGGCCCCAATCCGTACATCACTGACAACGCCGGCAAACCGCTGGAAAAGAACCCGCTGCTGGACGTACGTGTGCGCCGCGCCCTGTCGCTCGCCATCAACCGGCAGGCGGTGGTGGGCCGCATCCTGCAGAACACCGCCAGCGTGGCCAACCAGTGGATGCCGAAAAACACCTTCGGCTACAACCCGGAGGTCAAGGACATCCCCTTTGATCCGGAGCAAGCCAAGAAGCTGCTGGCCGAGGCCGGGTTCAAGGATGGTTTCAAGCTGACCATCCATGCACCCAACGACCGCTATCCGCAAGGCCCGGAGACCGCGCAGGCGGTTGCCCAGTTCTGGACCCGCATCGGCATCAAGACCCAGGTGGAAGTGGTGCCCTGGTCGGTCTACTCTGGCCGCGCCAACAAGAACGAATATGCGGTCAGCATGCTGGCCTGGGGCAACGGCACCGGCGAGGCCAGCTATGCGCTGGTCAACGTGCTGGCCACCGTGGATGCCAAGAAAGGCCTGGGCGCCTCCAACTGGGGCCACTACGGCAACCCGGCCGTGGACAAGGCCCTGGACGAATCCACCGCCGAGTTCGATGTGCCCAAGCGCGAGGCCATGCTGCGCCGCTCGGTCAAGCTGGTGTCGGACGACGTGGGCGTGCTGCCGCTCTACCACTACCAGAACATCTGGGCCGCCAGGAAGGGCCTGAAGGTGGCGCCGATGACCAGCGACCGCACCGCGGCGATGATGGTCACGCGCGACGGCAAGTAAGACGGGGCGCACATGGCACAGCTTCATATCACCCCGGCCGACGACCTGATCGACGTCGCGCGGCGGATTTCCGTGTCGGGACTGCGTCCCGGCGAAACCATTGCCATCGCCACGCGCACGCTGCGGGGCCGGGAGCTTGCCTGGGCCAGCGAAGCCACGTTCGCGGCGGACGCCACCGGCACCGTGGACCTGGAGCGCGACGCGCCGCTGTCGGGCAGCTACGCGGGCGTGAGCCCCATGGGCCTGCTGTGGTCGCAGCGCCCGGTCGATAGCGACAGCCGCGAGCAGTTCCATGCTGACGCCACCCGGGCGCTGGTGACCGAGATCACGGTGCGGGCCGATGGCGCGCAAGCACGCGGCGAACTGGTGCAGCGCCTGGCGGCTGCCGGCGTGACCCGTCGGGAAGTGCGCGAGGACGGGCTGGTCGGCACGCTTTACCTGCCCGCGGGCCCCGGCCCGCATCCGGCGGTGATGGTGCTCAACGGCTCGGGCGGCGGCATCAACGAACCGCGCGCCGCGCTCTACGCCTCGCGCGGGTATGCCGCGCTGGCATTGGCCTACTTCAAGGCGCCGGGCCTATCGGACTACATCTCCAACACGCCGCTGGAGTACTTCGAGCGCGGCCTGCACTGGATCCGCGAGCACGTCCGGCCTGCGCGCGACTTCATCGCGCTGTCGGGCCAGTCGCGCGGCGGCGAGCTTGTGCTGCTGCTGGGCGCAACCTTCCCCGAGCTGGTCTCGGCTGTGATCGGCTACGTGCCCGGCGCGGTGGTGCACAGCGCCCAGAACGCCGCCGATCCCGCCATCGGCCGCGAAGGCCCCGCCTGGCTGCACCACGGCAAGCCGCTGCCGCATGTGTGGGAGAGCAACCGCACGGCAAGCTGGGCGCCCTTTGACGAGGGCCCGGCACCCCACCGGCATGAACGCGCCATCCTGACCGCGCTGCAAGACCCCGACGCAGTGGCGCGCGCCCGCATCCGCGTGGAGGCCATCCGCGGGCCGGTGATGCTGCTGTCGGGGACCGACGACGGCTCCTGGCCTTCCAGCCTGTATGCGCGCATGGTAGCGGACAAGCTGGCCGAAGCGGGGCATGCGCACGACGTCAGGCACCTTGATTTCGAGCAAGCCGGCCACGCCATCCTCTTCCCGTATGTGCCGACCACCCAGATGG
Source organism: Cupriavidus sp. UME77 (assembly GCF_014170355.1). Lineage (NCBI taxonomy): Bacteria > Pseudomonadati > Pseudomonadota > Betaproteobacteria > Burkholderiales > Burkholderiaceae > Cupriavidus > Cupriavidus sp. UME77. Next base: position 314,365 of record NZ_LZZU01000086.1, on the reverse strand, counting down.
TCTATGCGCATCCGGTATCCGGACGCATCAGCACCACGGGCGGCACGGCGGCGGCCAATGCCGTGGCGGACGAGCAATCGTGGATCGGCGTGCGCGATTTCCTGGCGCGCGCCGTGGCCCGCCACACAGGCCAAGCCTGAGTTGCCGAACAACAAAATCACTGAGTCAAGACCGAGAACCCCATCATGACCCAAACCAATCCAGTCACCGCCGACGTGGTGGACAACGTAGCCGGCCTAGCCGCCGGCTCGGCCACCCACGCCCTGCGCCATCAGCGCGAGAAGGTCGCCGCCGCCACGCAAGGCAGCTATGACGCGCTGTTCGACCCGGCCCTGCCCGGCCTGCCGCTGACCGAGCGCCTGCTGGTGGCGCTGTACGCCGCGCGCCTCACGCCCGCGCCGGAACTGGTTGCGCACTACAGCGCGCGCCTGGCGCAAGCCGGCGCCGATGCCGCCCTGGTCACCGTGGCCGGGCAAGGCAATCCGGATTCGCTGGCCGATCCGCGCCTGCGTGCCATCCTCGCCTTCACCCGCACGCTGATCGAGAACCCGGTAGCGGGCGACGAAGCCGCCCTCAAGGCCCTGCCCGCCGCCGGCCTGGCCACGCCCGAGGTGGTAACGCTGGCGCAGCTGATCGCCTTCCTGTCCTACCAGGTGCGCCTGGTAGCCGGCCTGAAGGCCCTGAACACCCTGCAATCCCAGGAGGCCGCAGCATGAGCGCACCCATCAAGGCAAACGGCTTCACCAACGAAGTGCTCGACTGGAAAGCCTGGCTGGACGTGGTCCAGGTGGACCAGGCCACGCCCGAGCAGATCGCGGTGCTGGAAGAAAGCCATCCCAAGGCCAAGGTATCGGACTACTACCTGTTCCTGGTGCATCAGCCCGAAATCCTGCGCCAGCGCTCCACTGCTTTCAACGCCATCATGTACGCCCCCGGCGGCATGGCGCGCGCCGAGCGTGAGCTGGCCAGCACGGTGGTGTCGCGCATCAACGGCTGCGTGTACTGCGCGTCGGTGCATGCCCAGCGCTTCGAGCAACTGGCCAAGCGCAACGATGTGATCACGCAGGTGTTCGAGGACCCGCATACGGCGGGCACCACCGCGCGCGAGCAGGCGATCTCGAAGTTCTCGATCGCGCTGACCGAGCGGCCGGATGCGGTGAATGCCGATACCTTGCGCGCGCTGCGCGAGGTGGGCGTGAGCGATGCCGAAATCCTCGACCTGATCCACTCGATCGCCATCTTTGCGTGGGCAAACCGGTTGATGCTGAATCTGGGGGAGCCGGTGTTTCCGGTTGTGGAGAGTTAACGCAGGGCGCTGACGCTGGTCAGCCCTGCGCGGCCGGCTCGCAATGCACCGCGAGCCAGACCGTAGACTGGGCGGCATCCGTCCACGCCACGCGATGCCGGCAATGCGCCGGCAGATGCAGGTAGTCGCCGGGCGCGAGCGTGCGCGGCTCGGCCTCGCCATCCAGGTGCAGGCCTGCGCTGCCGCTGACCAGCAGCACCCATTCATCCTGCGCGCTGTCGTACCAGAAGCCCTCTGGGCTGGCCTGGCCGTTCGAGACAATGCGCTCGATCTTCAGGCCGGGCCGCTCCAGCAAGGCTTCGAAGCGCTCGGCAGTCCGGTCGACCGGCACCTGTGCCAGCAGGTTGCCCTGTGGCACAGGCGGCGGGTTGCCCTTGGCATCCATCATCGTCTCCGGTTGGGCGGCACGCCTGCCGCCAACGTCAATCGCCCGAGCCCGGCGCAAGCACGTCGCGCGCGCCGTTGCGGCCCATCGGCGAGACCAGTCCCGCCACTTCCATCTGCTCGATCAGGCGCGCCGCACGGTTGTAGCCAATGCGCAACTGGCGTTGCACGGCGGAAATCGAGGCCCGCCGGCTGGTCAGCACGAAGGAAGCCGCTTCGTCGTATAGCGGGTCGGCTTCCACATCGCCACCACCTTCGCCGAACAGGTCCGACGCCGCGGCCTCGGCTGGATCGCCCGCGAGGATGGCCTCGTCGTAGTCGGGCTCGCCGAACTGCTTCCAGTGCTCCACCACGCGGTGCACTTCGTCATCGGCCACAAAGGCGCCGTGCACACGTTGCGGATAGCCGGTGCCCGGTGGCAGGAACAGCATGTCGCCCTGTCCCAGCAGGCTCTCGGCGCCCATCTGGTCAAGGATGGTGCGCGAGTCGATCTTGGACGAGACCTGGAAAGCCACCCGGGTCGGGATGTTGGCCTTGATCAGGCCGGTGATCACATCCACCGACGGGCGCTGCGTGGCCAGGATCAGGTGGATGCCTGCGGCGCGGGCCTTCTGCGCCAGCCGCGCGATCAGTTCTTCGATCTTCTTGCCAGCCACCATCATCAGGTCGGCCAGCTCATCGATCACCACCACGATGAACGGCAGCGCGCGCAGCGGCTCGGGCGCATCGGGCGTGAGCGAGAACGGATTGGGCACGTGCTCGCCCGCGGCCTCGGCGGTGCGGATCTTCTGGTTGAAGCCAGCCAGGTTGCGCACGCCCAGCGCCGACATCAGGCGGTAGCGCTTTTCCATTTCGCCCACGCACCAGTTCAGCGCGTGCGCGGCCTGCTTCATGTCGGTCACCACCGGCGACAGCAGGTGCGGGATGCCTTCGTAGACCGACAGCTCCAGCATCTTGGGGTCGATCATGATCAGGCGCACATCGTCCGGCGTGGCCTTGTACAGCAAGGACAGGATCATGGCGTTGACCGCCACGGACTTGCCCGAGCCGGTGGTGCCGGCCACCAGCAGGTGCGGCGCGCGCGCGAGATCGGTCACCACCGGCTTGCCGGTGATGTCCTTGCCCATCGCCAGCACCAGGTGCGAGTTGTGCGCGAGAAACGATGAGGCGGCCACGATCTCGGACAGGCGGATCATCTGGCGCCGCGCGTTCGGCAGCTCCAGCCCCATGCAGGTCTTGCCGGGAATGGTCTCGACCACGCGGATCGAGGTCACGCCCAGCGCCCGCGCCAGGTCCTTCATCAGGCCGACCACCTGCGCACCGCGCACGCCCATGGCGGGATCCACCTCGAAGCGCGTGATGACAGGGCCGGCCGAGGCGCCAACCACCGACACCGGTACCTTGAATTCCGCCAGGCGCTGCGCGATCAGGTTGCCGGTTTCCTGCAACTGCTCCTCGGTCACCTGCTGGATGTCTGCCGTGGCGGATTCCAGCAGGGCCAGGTCTGGCAAACGGTAGTCCGAAATACGGGACGGCGGCGGCGTGACGGCAATGACTTGCGACGCCGGCACGGCGCTGGCCGCGGGTGCCGTGGATACGGCGAATGCGGCGGGTACGGCGGCTGCCGGCGCGTCGAGCGCCACCACCTTGCCGACCACGGCCGGAAGCACGATGCGCGGCTTGGGCGCCGGCGGCGTAGCTGGCAGTGCTTCGGGCAGCGGAGCCGGCGCTTCTTCTATCGCAGGCGCGGGGCTGGCAGCGCCAACCTCGCTGCGGTGCTCGACCAGCAGGTTGGCATCGAGAACGCCTTCGGCGATCTCTTCCGTGGCTTCTTGAGATTCGGCTTCAGTTGCGGCTTCAGGTTCGGGATCGCCTGCGAGCCTCAGGTCAGCTTCGGCATCCTGAACGAACAGGATATTTTCGGCTTGTGCTTGTGCTTCTACTTCCGGCTCTGCTTCGGCCCGCGCGGCCGGCTCAGCGGCGCCTTCCGGCTCCTGGTGCTTTGCCGGTTCGTCCACCTCGGGCGCCAGGACAACCTCTGGCAAGGCAACCGCCTCGGGCCCGGCCGGGACAGCTGCTTCGGTATCCACGGCGGACGGTTCGGCAACGACTTCGTCGCTGGCTTCGGCTGTTGCTTCGGTGATTGCGTCGGCCGGGCTTTCGATCGAGGCTTCAGCCACAACCGGCGCTGCTACCTCGCTTGCGGCACCGGTGACAACATCGGTGCCTGCCTCGGCGACAACCGCGGCAACTGCAGGAGCGGCTTCCGGCTGCGGCTGCGCGTCGGCCGCCGGAGCAGCAGGCCGCGTCGACTTCCAGGCGCTGGCCAGTGCGCTCAGCTCCGCCATCAGCGCCTCGGCTTCCAGGCGGAGTTCATCCAGCGTCACGGAGGGCGTCGCGCCTTCGCCGGCGGATTCCGCGCGCGGCTGCGCAATCTGCGGGGCGTCAGCGGTTGCAGCGGCGGGAATGGCAATGTCCTCGGTGGACAGCACCGCCATAGGCCGCGGCTCGGCGGGCGCCACAGCGGGGGCGGCCTCGGCCTCCAGCACTTGCGTTTCCTGCGCCTGGCCGGACAGCTCTTCAGGCTCTGCCGGCGCCGCTGGCACGGTGGCAACCTGTTCGCTTCGGTGCTTGCGCGCATCGTCGTCCTGCCCGACCGGCATGACAACCGGCGTGACAACCGGCGTGACGAGCGGCCGCACCGCGGCAGCTGTCGTCCCGCTCTTTGCAACGGGCTGGGCGGGTTGCGCACTGTGTTGCGCACTCGGTCGCACATTGGCTTGCGGCAGTGTCGTGATGGCAGAGCGTGCGCTCATCTGCGGCTGGCGCACCGGGCTGCTGGCCATGGTCGCGCGTGCAGCCGCAGCCGGGGCAGGACTGGCTGCTCGGGCCTGCACCGCCGCCGCGGCACCAGCAGCAGCGACGGACGCAGAGCGTGCGGCTGCCGGGCTAGTCGCTTGCGGCTGGCTGGGGGTGCGCAGCGGCGCCGGCCTGGCGGGCGGCTTGGCTGCAGGCGGTGGCGATGCGGGCGCAGGGGCCTCCGGCTTGGCGGCGCCCGGCGGCCCGGCCTGCTGCAGCCAGATCTCGCCCGGCTGCGGCGGCGAATTGCGGGTGCGCGCCGGCGGCTGCCAGACCGGCTGGCGCCGCGCCGATACGGCTTCGATGCCCTTGTGGCGCGGCACATAGTCGGTCGAGCCCGGCACGGCGGTGTGCGTGGCACCGAGGTGAGTGGTCTCCCAGCTGTCCGGTTCGCGCGCGGCGCGGGCGGGCGGGCGCTGGGGCGCCAGCTCGGCCTCGTCAGGCTCCGGCAAGCTGGGCTTGCGCAGGAACAGGCTGCGCCAGGTTTCGCCGAAGACCATCGGCGCGGCCAGGGCCAGCACGCCCAACATCACCAGCAGGCTGGCGCTCCAGCCGAGCATGCCGGAAACCAGGGTGCCCAGCGCGCGCCCGGCGCTGCCACCCGACGTGCTGCCTGCCATGCCGCCCTCGCCCGCCGCGCCGGTCAGCGCTTCGAGCGACGCGCTTGCGCACAGCACGATCAACGTGCCAAGCCATACCCGCAGCGTGCCGCGTCCACTGAAGAACCGGCGCTCGCCGGCGAGCAGGCGCGCCACCTGGCGCCACACCAGCGGCACAAGCCACAAGGTCGAAAATCCGAACCAGCCAAAACCCATTATCGAAACGCCATCATCAAATACCTCGGGCGACGATTGTAGCGGGTCTGGGCGCGGCGTTTCCGCCCAACATGGCACGCGCAACGGAATATCGCCTGCTTTGCGGCGCCTGGCACCCTCCCCGCCGCGCGAACCCTGTGCGCCGGCGTCGGTATCCGCCCGCGCAAAGGCGTGCCCACCGTGCGGCATGTGCGCTACTATGGACGAAGCCTGCCTCGAATCCACGCTGCCCGTTCTCACCGGCCGATTTCCATCGACCCAATCCCGAGCCAACCATGCAGACGCGCTACGCCGGACTGTCCGCCCTGGTGGTCGATGACCACCCGTTCCAGTTGCTGGCGGCGGAACAGTTGCTGACACAGCTGGGCGTCAGCGATGTGCATTGCGCCGCGGACGGCCGCGTTGCGCTGGACCTGCTTGCCGCGCGCAAGGTCGACCTCGTGCTCTGCGACATCGAGATGCCGGGGCTCAACGGGCCCGGCATGATGGACGAGCTGACCCGGCGCAAGGACCACGCCTTCGCCGGCGCCCAGCCCCTGTGGGTATGGGTGTCCGCGCTGCAGGACGACATCATCGATTCCCATGTGAGCCTGGCCGACTCGGTTGGGCTCGCCCACGTGCGCGCGGTGCGCAAACCGATCTCGGCGGTGGTGCTGGAAGAAATCCTGCAGGATGCGCTGGAGCGTGACCTCACCACCGCAGCCCCGGCGACGGCTCCAAGCCAGCCGGATGACCGCGAGCTGCTGGCCGCGGTGCGCACGCCCGGCGCCATCTTCATCATGCTGCAACCGCAGTTCAGGATCAGCACCGGCGCGCTGGCCGGCGCGGAAGCGCTTTGCCGCTGGCGCCATCCGACCATGGGCCTGATCCGGCCCGACCTCTTCATCCCAAGGCTCGAGACGCTGGGCGAGGCCGATGCCATCCTCCAGCTGGCGGGCCAGCAATGCCTGTCGGTGCAGCGCCAGTTGCTGGCGCGCGGCGTGCGCATCTCGTTGAGCATCAATGCATCCGCGCAGACGCTGTGCCGGCCCGGCGTGCTCGACGCCTTCGACGCCATGGTGGAAGCCAGCGGCATGCCGCGCCAGTTGCTGAATATCGAATTGACCGAGGGCTACCCGGTCTACGACACCCGAGCCCTGTCGATCGCGCTGAACCGCCTGCGCCTGCTAGGCTACGGCGTGGCTATCGACGATTTCGGGATCGGCATTGCCACCCTCAAGCTGCTGGCGGACCTGCCCTTCACCCAGATCAAGCTCGACCGCTCGTTCGTGGTAGCGGTGCCCGGCGACAGCCAGCGCGCGGCGATCTGCCGCAACGTCATCAACCTCGCGCGAGACCTCAAGCTGGAATGTGTGGCCGAGGGCATCGAGACCCCCGCGCAGCGCGACGCGCTGCAAGCCCTGGGCTGCGACCTTGGCCAGGGCTACCTGTGGTCCCCCGCGCTGCCGCCCGACATGTTCGTGGCCGAAACGCTGGGCCGCTGGACGCCCTGAGGACACCCTCAGGACGCATCCGAGCGGCAGCTACGCTAGTTCCACTTGCCGTTGATGCCGCCCACGCTCAGGCGCCCCGCGCCGAGCAGCGCGACCGCGAGGGCGCCGGCCAGGAACATCGCTTGCAATTCCAGCGCCCATCCGCCGGTGTCGGCCATCATGCCTAGCTGCTTCATATGGACGAGGCCCACCGCCACCAGCATGTTGACGGCGACGATCAGCGCGGCGACCCGGGTCCATAAGCCAAGGATCAGCAGCACCGGCGCCACCACTTCCCCGATGTAGACGCCATAGGCCAGCACCACGGGCAGGCCGGCCTGCGTCACCACCTGCGTCACGAACCCCGGCCCGGCGATGAGCTTGGAGATCCCATGCAGCAAGATCAGCACGCCGAGCACGATGCGCAGTACCGCCTTGCCCAGGTCCTGCGATGGCTGAGAACCACTCATGGTTGTCACTCCTTGTCCGGATCAGAAAACGAAAGCGCGAATGCGCCGTCCGCAGCCGAAGCGCCTTTGGCTCCACGCGCGGCACGCATATTTACCTTAGTGCGCCGCGCGGTGAAGGTAAAGGCACAAGTTGCGCGGACGCGACTCAGATCTGGCCGACGGGCCGGTGCATGCCCGGCTGGCGCGGCGGCTGCATGCCCGCCTTGCAGGCCGTCTCGGGCAGGATGTCGGCAAGGAAGTCCAGGAAGCGCCGCAGCGCCGGCGGCATGCCCTTGCGCGAGGGAAAGACCGCGTGCAACGTCCCGACCGGCATGATCCACTGCGGCAGCAGCACCTCCAGTTCCCCGCTCTCGATGGCATCGCGGCAGAACATGCGCGGCAGCATCGCCACGCCGACGCCTGCGATGGCGGCCGCGCGCAGCAAGGCGAATTCGTCGGTGACAAGACGCGGATCGTACGGCACGTGGATCGACTGCCCGGTGTTGCAGGTCAGCGTCCAGACATGCTTGCCGTCGTGCGGCTTCTGGTTGACGCCCGGCATGCCGTCCAGCGCCTCGGGCGTGCGCGGGCGGCCGATGCTGTCCAGCAGCGCCGGGCTGGCTACCAGCATGAGCGGGCTCTCGCCGTAGGTGCGCACCACCAGCGACGAGTCGTCCATCACCTCGCGTACCCGCAGCGCCAGGTCGAAGCCTTCGGCAATCACGTCCACGCGGCGGTTGGTGGCTTCCAGTTCGATGCGCACACCGGGATTGGCCTGCATGAAATGCCCGATGGCGGGCGCCAGCAGGCTTTGGGCGATCGCCACGGGGCAGCTCACGCGCAAGGTGCCGCCGGGCTGGTCGCGAGCCTGCTCGATCACTTCGCGCGCCGCTTCGGCCTCCGCCAGCATGGCGCGGCAGCGCTCATAGTAGGCCTCGCCGATGGGCGTCACGCGCACCTGCCGGGTGGTCCGGCGCAACAATTGCACCCCGAGGTCGCGCTCCAGCTGGGCAATGCGCCGACTGAGCCGGGACTTCGGCACGCCGCTGGCACGGCTCGCAGCCGAAAAACTGCCGTGCTGGACCACCTGGGCAAACAGCGAAAGATCGTTCAGGTCTTGCATGGGTCATCCTTGGCGGTAGGAGCGTGCCAGGGTAGCAGCCCGCCTGCGTTCTGCGCCTGGAACAATAAGTTCTATTTTGCCCCACTACCGGCATCAATAGCAGACCGCTATCTTTCATTCATCCAACCCGAACCCCAGTGGAGATGAACATGAAGATCTTGCAAATCGACTCGAGCGTACTTGGCGACCATTCCGCTTCCCGCAGCCTGACCGCCAAGGTGGTCGCCGACCTGCGCGCCAAGCACCCCGAAGCCACCCTGACCGTGCGCGACCTGGACCAGGACGCACCGGCGCACCTGTCCGGCGCGCTGCTGCCCGTGCTGGGCGGCCCGAAGGATGGCCTCAACGCCGTGCAGGAAAGCGAGCTGCAACGCACCGAAGCCTTCCTCAAGGAATTCCTCGAAGCCGACGTGCTGGTCGTCGGTGTGCCGCAATACAACTTCGGCATCCCCAGCCAGCTCAAGTCCTGGATCGACCGCATCGCCCAGGCTGGCCGCACCTTCAAGTACACCGAGACCGGCCCGGTCGGCCTGGCCGGCGGCAAGCGCGTGATCGTGGTGTCGTCGCGCGGCGGCGTGCGCCAGGACGCCAACGCCCTGGACCTGCATGAGCAGACCGTGGACGTGGTGTTCCGCTTCCTGGGCATCACCGACATCACGTACGTGCGCGCCCACGGCCTGGCAATGGGCCCCGAAGCCCGCGAAGCCAGCCTGGTCGCCGCCAACGGCGCCGTGGCAGCCCTGGCAGCCTGATCCCGGCATGGCGGCCTCGCGCCGCCCAGCCCAGCGCAAAGCGCCCGCCCGCAGCCATGCCGGCGGGCGTTTTGCCTTCCTGCGTTTCAGCCCGCGCACCTTGCAGCGCTGCGCCCTGCCACGGATTCTTGCAGGCGCGAGCCGGCTATGCCCATCGCGCGATCGGGTCTATGATGGTTGCGAACGCCTGAGCGGTTTCGGTGCATGTCCATCCAGGGGGAAGCCCGTGCGGCCTTGTTGTGCAGGCCTGGGCGGAACCTGTCCGCAATCCACACGCCTCGGCCAGCCGCTGCCCAAAGCGGTATCCGTGGCAGATGCATAGTCCGATCCGGGAGCCCGCATGTCCTCTGCCCTGCTGCCTGCCAGCGCCGTGCATCGTCCGCACGAGCCGGCCCTGCTGTCCCAGTACCGTCACGTGCGCGCCGCTACCGAAGCCATGGTCGCCGACCTCACCGACGCCGATGCCACGGTGCAATCCATGGACGACGCCAGCCCCGCCAAATGGCACCTGGCGCATACCACCTGGTTCTTCGAGGAATTCGTGCTGACGGCGCGTATCCCGGACTACGAGCCGGTTGATCCGCAGTATCGCTACCTGTTCAACTCCTATTACGAATCCGTCGGCGCCCGCCACCCGCGGCCACGCCGCGGCCTGCTGTCGCGGCCGTCGCTCGACGAGATCCTGGCCTACCGCGAGGCGGTCGACGAAACCATGCTCGGGCTGCTGACCAGCGCGCAGACCGATGCCGAGGCGGCGCTGATCGAGCTTGGCCTGAACCACGAGCAACAACACCAGGAACTGCTGCTGACCGATATCCTGCATCTGTTCGCGCAAAACCCGCTGAAGCCGGCCTTCGCGCCGGAGCTGCTGGCGCCCGTGATCGCCGATCCGCGCCCGGCGGCGGAATGGATCCACTTTGCCGGTGGCGTGGTCGCCATCGGCCATGACCGCGACGGCTTTGCCTTCGATTGCGAAGGTCCACGGCACAACGTGCTCCTGCAGCCTTACCAGTTGTGCTCGCACCCGGTCACCAATCACCAGTGGTTTGAATTTATCGAGGATGGCGCCTACCGGACTGCCGGACTGTGGCTGTCGGATGGATGGCGCTGGGTGTGCGAACACGGCATCGAGGCACCGCTGTACTGGGAGGAACGCGAAGGCACCTGGTGGCAAATGAGCCTGCGCGGCATGCAGCCGGTGGATCCGGATAGCCCGGTCACACATATCAGCTTCTATGAGGCCGATGCCTTTGCCCGCTGGGCCGAGCGCCGCCTGCCAACCGAGGCGGAATGGGAGCACGCCGCGCGCAACCTGCCCGCTACCGGGAATTTTGTCGAGGGACGCGTGCTGCGGCCGCTGCCCGATCGCCAGAATACCTCCGGCGTGCTGCGGCAGATGTTCGGCGACGTGTGGGAATGGACTGCCAGCCCCTTCCAGCCCTACCCGGGCTTCCGGCCCAGCGCCGGGGCGGTGGGGGAATACAACGGCAAATTCATGTGCAGCCAGATGGTGCTGCGCGGCGGCTCCTGCGTCACGCCGGAGTCGCATATCCGCGCCAGCTACCGCAACTTCTTCTACCCGCACCAGCGCTGGCAGTTCACCGGCGTGCGCCTGGCCGACGACGCCTGAGCACCTTAACGCTTGATCGCCTGAGCAGGAAGCTGGCAAAAACGCGCCGGGTTTTGGCCCGGCGCGTTTTCATTAAATCAGTTCCAGCCCTTTTGTGGAGGCTGCGCGCTTAACGGCGTCTGCGGATACAGCTTCTGCCAGCGCGACTTCAGCCCCTCCGCGATCTCCTTCTGGTGATAGCGCTCGGCAAAATCGATCACGGTCATGCCCTGCTGGTTCTTCAGGCGCATGTCGGCACCTTCGTCCAGCAGCAACTTGACCGTCTCGATATGCCCGCCGCGCGCCGCCATCATCAGCGGCGTGCTGCCATTGGGGCTTTCCGCGTCGATATAGGCGGCGTGGTCGACCAGGAACTTGACGATCTCGTTGTTGCCGTTGGTCGCCGCGTAATGCAGCGGCGTCCAGCCGGTCTTGTTGATCTCGACCTCCATCTGGTCGACCATCAGCTTGACCAGGTCCAGTTCGTTCTGCAGGCTGGCCATCATCAGCGGCGTCTCACCGGCGGCATTGGTCTTGTCGAAATCGATGTCCTTGGCGCGGATCAGCGCCTCTGCCACCTTCAGCGACTTCTCGCGCAATGCCACCACCAGCATGGGATTGCCCTTGGCATCCACCAGGTTGGGATCGACCCCGCGCGCCAGCATCTTCTGGGCGGCCTTGACGTCATCGAACTCCACCGCATGACGCATATCGTCCACAGGCCCGGCCCAGGCCGCGGCGCCCACCAGCATGGCCGCAACGGCGGCGAGGCGTCGGACAGTATTCACGTTAAGCATGAGATTTCCTATCTATATGCTTGAAAAGACGAAAAAAATTATCCGACGTATGTTCCGCGAGCGCCTCAACCGGCATGCCACGCAGGTTGGCGATGAACTCACCCACATGGCGCACCCATGCGGGCTGATTGGTCTTGCCGCGATACGGCACGGGTGCCAGGTACGGCGAATCGGTCTCGATCAGCATGCGGTCCAGCGGGATCTTGCGCGCCGTTTCCTGCAACTCCACCGCATTCTTGAAGGTGACGATGCCGGAGAACGAGATGTGGAAGCCCTCGTCCAGCGATTGCCGGGCGACCTCCCAGTTCTCGGTGAAGCAATGCATCACCCCGCCGGCTTCGCCCGCGCTCTCCTCGCGCATCACGCGCAAGGTGTCTTCTGCGGACGAACGGGTATGGATGATCAGGGGCTTGCCTGTCTGTCGCGCGGCGCGGATATGGGTGCGAAAACGCTCCCGCTGCCATTCCATGTCCGCGATGCTGCGGCCTTCGAGCCGGTAGTAGTCGAGCCCGGTCTCGCCGGTACCGACCACCCGCGGATGCGCCGACAGCGTCAGCAGGCGCTCCAGCGTGGGCTCCTCGCCCTCCTCATAGTCGGGATGCACCCCGACGGTGGCGTACAGGTGCGGATGCTGCTCGGCGAGTGCCAGCACGCGCGGAAAATCTTCCAGCGTGACCGAGATGCACAGGGCATGCGACACCTGGTTGGCGCGCATGTTCTCCAGCAATTCGGGCAGGCGCGCGGCCAGGTCGGGGAAATCTAGATGACAGTGGGAATCGACAAACATTGGGGCGGTTTCCGGATAGAGACGCCGCCGCGGGCGGCGCCACCCGCCATTGTAGCCGTTCGTGCCAGCGAGCCAGCGTGCCCACTGCCTGGCGGCGCCTGGCTCGCGGCCGCTCTTACTCGGCCGGCTTGGTCAGGTGCCGCCCGAGGATGACCAGGTCGCGCTCGACCCCATCGAGCACAGCCACGCGCGGCAGGTTGCCCCAGCGCTCGAAGCCCAGCGAGGCGAACAGCGCCAGGCTGGGCGCGTTATGGCCAAAGATGAAGCCCAGCAGCGTATTGACCCCGATCTGCGGCGCATGCGCGATGGCCTGCTGCAGCAGGTAGCGCCCCAGGCCCTGCCCGCGGCGGGTGGCGTCCAGGTAGATCGAGACTTCGGCGGTGGCGCCGTAGGCCGGGCGTCCGTAGAAGTCGGAAAAACTGAGCCACCCGGCCATGCGCCCTTCACCGTCCTCGGCCACCCACAGCGGACGCCGCTCCGGCTGATGCTCATCGAACCAAGCCTGGCGCGATTCCACCGCCACGGGCTCGGTGTCCGCAGTGACCATGCGTGAAGCGACGGTGCTGTTGTAGATGGCGACGATGTTGGCCAGGTCACGCTGCAGCGCGGGCCGCACGGTAAAGGCGGAATCACTCATTGTTGAATTTCTTCTCGGACGGGCTAGAAAACTTGGTAAAAATCAACCATATCAAACACTTAAGCCACAAAGCTGACGCCAGTTATAACGTCTGGCTGGGCCGACCGGACTCGATGGTCTTGCCCAGGATCTCTTCCACCGCGCGGCGCAGGTTGCGGCCGTTGTCGTCATCCGGCAGGTGAATCCCGATGCCGGGCGTCTTGTTGGGCGTGCCGACCGGGGTAATCCATGCCACGTGGCCGGCAATCTGGTACTTCTGCGGCCGGTCCACCAGTGAAAGCACGAGGAAGACCTGCTCGCCCAGCCGGAAAGGCCGGTTGCTCGGGACAAAGATGCCGCCGCGGTGCAGGAACGGCATGTAGGCCGCATAGAGGCCCGCCTGGTCCTTGATCGACAGCGAAAGCACGTTGGGCCGGGAAGCTGCACCCGGGACCGTCGGCGCCCCGATACCGCCGGCGGCGGCCATGCCTGCGGCTCCGGGAACGCTGGCGCCCCGTGCCCCTGTCACCTCTGTATTCATGACTGACCCCTTGTTACTGACTGTTGGCCTTCAGGCCATATTGGATTTGTTCAACGTCCTCGGCTTACTGAAACAACTGCCGGTACTCCAGGAACACGGCCTCCATCACCAGCCGAGCCGCCAGCGGATGGTTCTCGCTGCGGCGATGGCCCACCAGCCGCGTGGAGAACGCCTGCAACCGGTGTGCATCGGTTGCCTGTGCGCAACGTGCCAGGGCTGCCTGCTCGCGCGGAAAATAACGCGGCCCTGGCGTTGCGGCCAAGCGGGCCGACAGCAGATCGTACGTCCAGCGCTGCAGGATGCCAAGCACCGACGGCACCGGCAGCTTCTGCACCTGCTCGGCCGCCGCCAGCGCATCGAAGCCGGCGCCTGCGCCAAGCTGGCTCACCAGCCAGCGCTGCATCGGCTGCTCCTCGGCCTCGGCGGCATGCAGCGCGGTCAGCGGGGAGCCGCCGGCCAGCGCCAGCTGCGCCTCGGCGTCTCCCACGCCCTGGCTGCTCAGCCAGCTCATGGCCGCATCGGCCGTGGGCCGTTGCACGGAAAACTGGCGGCAGCGCGACAGGATGGTGGGCAGCACACGATCCAGCCGGTCGGTCACCAGCAGGAACACGGTGGACGGCGGCGGCTCCTCCAGCGTCTTGAGCAAGGCGTTGGCGCCCTCATGCTGCAAGGCGTCGAGCGGATACACCACCACCAGGCGCAAGCCGGCGCGGTGCGTGCCGATGCCGACCGTTTCAATCAGGGCCCGCACCTGCTCCATGCGGATGACCTTGCTGGGCGCCTTCTTCTTGCCGCTTTCATCCGTCTGCGCGTCGTCCGTCGCCTCCATGGCCTCCGGGCGCACCACGCTGAAGTCCGGGTGGTTGCCCTGGCTGAACCAGTGGCAGGCCGGGCATGTGCCGCAAGGCTGCCCGTCGGGGCGCGGCTTCTCGCACAGCAGTCCCTGGGCAAAATGCAGCGCCAGGTCGCGTTTGCCGATGCCTTGCTGGCCGTGAATGAGCAAGGCATGCGGGAGCCGCTCGCGCAGCGCGTTCAGCCGTTGCCAGTCTTCTTTCTGCCAGGGATAAAGCATGCGGATCAGTGGGTTAGGGGTGAAACTTCGTGTAACTATGCGCATGGCGCGAGAGATAGAGGACAGAAGGCTCGGCTAGCCCCCATCCCTATCGATATTCCCGAATCCTGCAGCCGATTCAAAGTGTTGCGAGGATTTTCTCAAGTTCTACCTGAATCTCGGGAATGCTCCGGGTCGCGTCGATGACCCGGAAACGCTGCGCGGACTCCGCCGCGCGGCGCAGGTATTCCTGCCGCGTGCGCTCGAAGAAGGCACGCGACTCGGCCTCGAACTTGTCGGGCTCGCGTGCGCCGGCCAGGCGCGCGCTGGCGGTTTCCAGCGGCACATCGAACAACAGCGTCAGATCGGGCTGCAGGCCATCCTGCACCCAGGTCTCCAGCACTTCGAGCCGTGCACGCGGCAGGCCCCGGCCACCGCCCTGGTAGGCAAAGGTGGCATCGGTGAAGCGGTCGGAAACCACCCAGTCACCGCGCGTCAGCGCGGGTTCGATGACTTCGGCAATATGTTCGCGGCGGGCGGCGAACATCAGCAAGGCCTCGGTTTCGAGATGCATCTTGCGGTGCAGCAGTAACTGCCGCAGATCTTCGCCAAGCGGAGTGCCGCCGGGCTCGCGGGTGGTAACGACCGATGCCTGACCTGCCAGGCGGGCGCGCAGGCGCTGCGCCACCCACTCCACGTGGGTGCTCTTGCCGGCACCGTCGATGCCTTCGAATGTGATGAATTTTCCGCGCATGGGGAGACTTATTTGCCGCGCTGGTATTTATCTACCGCGCGGTTGTGTTCTGGAAGCGAGTTGGAGAAATGGCTGCTGCCGTCGCCGCGCGCCACGAAATACAGTGCGTCGGACGGGGCCGGCGCGGTGGCGGCGGCCAGCGAGGCCAGCCCGGGCAATCCGATCGGGGTGGGCGGCAGGCCGTTGCGCGTGTAGGTATTGTAAGGGGTGTCGGACTGCAGGTCGCGCTTGCGGATATTGCCCTCGAACGCCTCGCCCATGCCGTAGATCACCGTGGGATCGGTCTGCAGCATCATGCCCTTCTTGAGCCGGTTGACGAACACGGCCGCAATCAGCGCTCGCTCGGCCTGCTGGCCGGTTTCCTTCTCCACGATCGAGGCCATGATCAGCGCCTCATAGGGCGACTTGTACGGCAGGTCGGGTGCCCTGGCGTTCCAGGCGTCGGTCAGGCGCCGCTGCATGGCGCGATAGGCATGCTTGTACAGTTCGAGATCGCTGCTGCCGCGGGCAAACAGGTAGGTGTCGGGGAAAAACAGGCCCTCCGGTGCCGGCTCCGGCGCGCCGATGGCCTTCATCAGCTCCGCGTCCGACAAGCCGCGGCTATCGTGCTTGAGCGCCGGATGCGCATCCACGGCGGCGCGCATCTTGCGGAATTCCCAGCCTTCGATGACGGTCAGCACATAGTGGTTGACCTCGCCCCGGGCGATCTTGCCGATCACCGACAGCGGCGTGGCGCTGCTGTCGAACTCATAGCCCCCGGCCTTGAGGTCGGCGCCATGGCCGGTAAGCCGCACCAGCAGCGCGAACAGGCGGGGGTCCATCTGCACCCCGCCACGCTGGATCTGGCGGCCAACGCTGGCCACGCTGGAATTGGACTTGATCACCACCTCGATGGGCGAGGCTGTAAGCGCGAGCGGGCGATTGGCCCACCAGGCAAAGGCGCCGGCGGCGGCGATCGAAAAGATCACGGTGACCAGCAGCAGCCGCAGGAAAAGACGTTTCATGTAAAAGAGAAAGTAGCGGCGCACAATGCACCGCGGCAAAGCCGGGGTCACCCAGTGTCGACCATGGGCATCCCGGCTGAAATGGCGACAGCCTCATATAATACCGGGAGCCTTGCACCTTTAGCCGCTTGTAGCTCCTTGCACCTTCCATCCGGCGCGCCCGTGCGCCCCTTGCTTGCGATACCTGCCATGAATGCCCCTGCCCCAGACCGTGCCACCCAGTTCGAAGCCGTGCGCCAAAGCGGAGTCGTCTGCCGACCCGCGCACCTGGGCCTGATCCGGGTTGCCGGCGAAGACGCCGGCAGTTTCCTGCATACCCAGCTGACCAATGCCGTGGATGACCTGGACGCCGGCACCGCCCGCCTGGCCGGCTACTGCTCGCCCAAGGGACGGCTGCTGGCCAGCTTCCTGATATGGCGTGACGAGGAAGGCATCGTCCTCCAGTTGTCCGCGGACCTGCAGCCCGCTATCCAGAAGCGCCTGTCGATGTTCGTGCTGCGCGCCAAGGCCAAGCTGTCCGATCTCACGCCGGCCCGCGCCGTGCTGGGCGTGGCAGGTGCCAGTGGCGCCGCCGCCCTGCAGGCGGCCGGCCTGCCCGCCCCGGCCGAGCCCTGGGCCAGCGCCGCGGCCGCCCGCGCCACCGTGATCCGGCTGCCCGACGGCGCCGGACTGCCGCGCTGGCAGGTGGTGCTGCCGGCCGAACAGGCCGACGAAGTCCAGGCTGCGCTGTCGGCGCAGCTGGTGCCGGTGGATGCCGTGGTGTGGGACTGGCTGGAGGTACAAGCCGGCGTGCCGCGCATCGCCGCTGCCACGCAGGAGCAATTCGTGCCTCAGATGATCAACCTGGAACTGGTCGGCGGCGTGAGCTTTCGCAAGGGCTGCTATCCGGGCCAGGAAATCGTGGCGCGCAGCCAGTACCGCGGCACGCTCAAACGACGCATGTGGCTGATCCATGGAGAAGGCGAAGTGCCGGGCGCGGCCACGGAGATCTTCCGCCCCGAGGATCCTGAGCAGCCCTGCGGCATGGTGGTCAATGCCGCCGCCTCGCCACAAGGCGGCTGGGACGGCCTGGCCGAATTGAAGATCGATGCGGCGGGTGGCGCCCTGCACCTGGGCAGCGCTGCCGGCAGCCCGGTGCGCGTGGGCGAGCTGCCCTATGCGGTCCCCTTCGGCGACGCCGCCTGAACCCCTGGCAACACCGGGAACACTGGGAATAGCCATGAGCGACCACCTGTACGTCTATTTCCGGGTGCCGGAAGCCCGTGCCGATGAGGCTATCGCGCACTGGCACCGCTGGATGGAGACCGTTGCCGAAGCAAGCGGAATTGGTGGTACGCTCTTACGCAGGCCCGAGGCGCGTGACGGCATGCAGACGTGGATGGAAGCCTACGCCGATGTGCCGCCAGCCTTCGACCAGTTGCTCGACGGGCTGTGGCGGCAGAGCGGGCTGCAGCAGTGGATCAGCGGCGAGCGGCAGGTGGAGCGCTTTGTCGATATCGACCAGCTCTGAGGGTGGCCGAGGAGCGGCCCCGCCGCCATGGTCCCTGGGTAACGAAGCCGACGATCGAATCGCAGTCGATGCAGTGAATGCGGCAACCGCAGTGAATGCAGCAAAGGAAGCGCTATGTGCTTGATTCTGGTGGCCTGGCAATCGCACCCGGACTATGCCCTGGTGGTGGCCGGCAACCGCGACGAGTTCTATGCCCGCCCGGCGGCGCCCGTGCATTGGTGGGAAGACGCCCCCCAGGTGCTGGCCGGCCGCGACATGGCGGAAGTGATCGGCGAGCCAGGCACCTGGATGGGCCTGGCTGGCGACGGCCGCTTTGCCGCCCTGACCAATTACCGCGCCCCGTCCGAGAAACGCACCGATGCGCGCTCGCGCGGTGAGCTGGTGGCCGGATTCCTGCGTGGCGACAGCCATCCGCAATCCTATCTGTCCGGGCTGGTGCCCCGCACCGGCGCCTACAACGGCTTCAACTTGCTGGCGTGCGACCTGCGCGAGCTCTGGTGGTACAGCAACCGCGGCGCCTCGCCCCATCCGCAGCGCCTCAAGCCCGGCATCTATGGCCTGTCCAACGCCTTGCTGGATACGCCGTGGCCCAAGGTGCGCAGCCGCGTCGGCGCGCTCGCCGAGACACTTGCGGCCGACACCGGCCTGGCCGGCGCCAGCATCGAACCCTATCTCGACCTGCTGGCCAACGATCGGCAGGCCCTGGATTTCGAGCTTCCGCGCACGGGGGTGGCCCCCGAGTGGGAAAAGCTGCTGTCCTCAGCCTTTATCCGCTCGCCCAGCTATGGCACCCGTGCCAGCACCGTGCTGCGCGTGCGCCATGACGGCCGCTTCGAACTCAGCGAACGCAGCTTCGACGCCAACGGCCGCACCGGCGAGGTGTCCTACCGCGGGCACCTGCGGGTTGCCCGCGACGCCGGCTCGGTGCAAGCGCCGCGCTAAGTCGGGCGCGCTCAGTACTGCTGGGCTGCCAAGCCGGTCGGGCGCAATGCCACGTTCAGCGCCCGGATCGCGGCGGGGTCATTGCGCACCGCCAGCAGCCATGCATCCTCGAAATGCCCGATCTCCAGCAGTTGCATGCCGTGCGGCGCCAGTTCGCGGTTGACGTGCGCCAGGTAGAGCGCGGCGGGTTCCATATCGAAATCGTTATCGTCGCCACCTAGCGGAATGCCGTCTTCGTCGTAGAGGTCGTCGACGTCGATGGCCGAGACACCCGCCGCGCGCAGCGTGGCGAGGCGCGCCACGGCCTGCACGCCCAGCGTGCTGAAATCCCGCCAATCCACCTTTACCAGGCAATGCTCCGCCAGCCAGGGCTGCAACCATGCCGAGAGCAGGCCTTCGCCGGCGGGCGGCTCGCCCGGCGGCGCGCGATCGAGGTCTAGGGCGGGGGTGGCATCGGCCAGGGCCTGGAGCAGGCGGGAACGGATTTCAGACATAGACAAGATCAACGCGAAAGCGACGGCAAAAACAAAGACCGCGATGGTACAGCGTAGGCGGCTGGCTGCAAGCCCCGCAAGTCATCGCTCCATTCAGGCCAAAGCCGCCAGCCTGGCCGGCAATGCAGCCCGAACCGCCTCGCTCACGATGCCTGCCAGCCGGGTGGCGGGTGCCTCCAGCTCGGCATCCTTGCGGTAAAGCGCCAGCGCCAGCGAGGGCAACGCAGGCAGCCCGCCCTCTCCCGGCTCCCAGGCCCGCACGGACGGCGGCAAGCCCATGCCGGTGCGGATGGTCAGCCCCAGCCCGGCCGCCGCCCCTGCCCACAAGCCGCCCAGGCTCGCGCTGCTGAAAGCCACCCGCCAGGCAATGCCGGCACGGTCCAGGGCGGCCGTGCCCGCGGAGCGGAAACGGCATGGCGGCTCGAATGCCACCAGGGGCAGCGGTCCGTCGCCTTGCCACGGCGCACGCGCGGCGGCGGGCCCGATCCAGCGCATCGGCAACATCGCCACCTGCTCCACATGCGGCATGCGCACGCCATCGTCCCAAGCCAGCGCCAGGTCCAGCCGGCCGGCGGCCACGCTGTCCAACAGCTCGATGTTGCGCGCCACGCGTGCCTCGATCTTCACCTTGGGGTGCGCGCGGGCGAACCGGCCGAGCACCTCGGGCAGCAGCACCTCGCCAAAGTCCTGCTGCAGGCCGAACCGCACCCAGCCTTCCAGCGCCACACCGTGCACGGCGGCCGCGGCCTCGTCGTTGAGTTCCAGCAGCCGGCGGGCATAGGCCAGCATGGTCTCGCCCGCCTCCGTCAGCGCCAGTCCCCGCCCGGCCTTGCGAAAGACTGCCGTGCCCGCCTGCTCCTCCAGCTTCTTGAGTTGCGCGCTGACCGCCGAGGTGGAGCGGCCCAGCCGATCGGCGGCCCGGGCATAGCTGCCGAGCTCCATGCCCACGACGAAGCTGCGCAGTACATCAAGGTCGAAGTTCACCGCTGCCATGTGAAATCATCCTGTTATTTGGGATGTTTAATCAATAATTATCTGATATTCAGGATCATTCTGCGGCGGCAGAATCAGGGCGTCAAGGCTTGCAGATGCCGTTTTCCCAAGGATGATCCCGTGCCCCGCGTTCCCGCCCCCCTCCCGTTTGCCGCTGTGCCTGGCCCTGCCGGCGCAGCCCTCGCCCCACGCCATGGCCCGGGCCATCGCTGGAAAGTGCTGTCCCTCGGCGTCGCAGCCAATGCCAGCTTTGCCGCGGCGTTCTCGGGCATTCCCACCACGGCGGTGCTGATGCGCGCCGGCTACCGGATCGGCGATGGCGAGCTGGGTTTTTGCCTGGGCATGATGGGCCTCGGCATTGCGGTGAGCGAAGTGCCGTGGGGCCTGCTGACCGACCGCTGGGGTGACCGCCGCGTGCTGCTGACCGGCTTGATGGCCACTGCGCTGTGGCTGGCGCTGATGGCGGTGTTCGTGGCGCCGCTGCCCGGCCATATCCCGGGCAACGCGATGCTAGCGCTGGGCCTGTTGGGGCTAGGCCTGCTGGGCGGTAGCGTCAACGGCTCCAGCGGCCGGGCCGTGATGGCATGGTTCCGCGAAGGCGAACGGGGCCTGGCCATGAGCATCCGCCAGACCGCGGTGCCCGCCGGCGGCGGGATTGGCGCGCTGATGCTGCCGATGCTGGCGCAGTCCTTTGGCTTTGCCGCCGTCTACGGCGCGCTGGCCGTGTTCTGCGGCGTCACCGCGGCCTTTGCCTGGCACTGGATGCACGAGCCGCCGGCCGAGCCGGCGCACGCTACCTTGCCGGCAAGTGGCGTGGCCGGCAAGGCAGGGCCCGGCCCGCTGCGAAGCGCGCGGGTCTGGCGGCTGGTGAGCGGCATGGGCCTGATGTGCGTGCCACAAGTGGCTGTGCTGACGTTCGCAACGATCTTCCTGCACGATTTCAGCCACATCGGCATTGCCGCGGCGGGCATGGCCGTGGCGGCAGTGCAGGCAGGCGCCGCCGTCATGCGGGTGTGGAGCGGCCGCTGGACCGATCGCCATGGCAACCGCCGCGCCTATCTGCGCGCCTGCAGCTTGCTGACCTTGCTTGTGTTCGCCACGCTGGCGGGGCTGACCTGGCTGTGCGCAGCCGCGCCGGGCTGGCACGCCTTGCTGACCCCGGTGCTGGTGGCATGCCTGGTGCTGGGCGGCATCTGCACGTCGGCCTGGCATGGCGTGGCCTTCACCGAACTGGCGACGATCGCGGGCGCCAGCCGCGCCGGCACCGCGCTCGGGCTGGGCAACACCTTTGCGTTTTCGGGCTTCTTCCTGGTGCCGCTGGCGATCCCGGCGATGGCTGCCGACCATGGCTGGGCGGCCGTGTGGCTGGCGGCCAGCGCGAGCGCGCTATTGGCGCGGCCCTTGTTTGCGCGTCAGGCCCGCGCCTGACGACAAGCCGCCCGTTGCGTTCAGCGCAGCAATTTGCGCATCTCCACGTGAGGAATGCCGGCCTCCTCGAATTCCTCACCGACCTGCTCGAAGCCCACGCGCGCATAGAACGGTGCGGCATAGCGCTGCGCATTGAGCACCAGCTCAGGGTAGCCAAGCTCCGCGGCCTTGGCCATCAGCGCATCCAGCACCATGGCGCCGACGCCGCTGCCGCGCGCGGGCTTGAGCACCGCCATGCGGCCGATGTGGCCATCCGGCAGCAGGCGGCCCGTGGCCAGCGCGCTGCCATCCTCGGCCAGCGCCAGGGCGTGCCAGCTCGGCTCATCCCATTCGTCCCATTCCAGCTCAACCGGCACGCCCTGTTCTTCGACAAAGACGGCATAGCGGATGGCGCGCGCGGTATCGCGGGCTTCGGACCAGGGGGCGAGGCGGATGGTGATTGTCATAGTTGTTCGATGCGCAAGGCGCAAAGCGGTGAAAAAACGGCCTGAGGGCGGCCGTCATGATACTCCGGCCACGGCGAGGGCAAGCGATGCCGGCCATTGCTGCGGCGCCGCATGGAGAAAGGGATAGGGGTAATTCCCGATCCGCATTCTTCCCGGAAAATTTGTATGATGACCATATTACCTAATCACCTGAGGCCTCCCGTGTTCCAGAAAGTCCCGGCCAGAGCCCTGACAGACACCGTTGCTGAACAACTGCTGGAGAAGATCGAAAGCGGGGCCTTCGGCCGTGGCGACAAGCTGCCCACGGAGGCGGTACTGTCCGAGGAGTTCGGCGTCAGCCGCACCGTGATCCGCGAAGCCATCGCCCGGCTGCGCCACGAGGGCGTGGTGGAATCGCGCCAGGGCAGCGGCGTGTTCGTCACCGAGCAGGCCGGCATCCGGCCGCTGCGGATCGACTACACCGATGTGGCCACGCTCGAATCGGTATTGCATATCGTGGAGCTGCGCCGGGCCATCGAGGCCGAGGTGGCCGCACAGGCGGCACGGGACCGCACCGACGCCAGCATGACGGCCATCGACGCCGCACTCGCCGGCATTGACGCTGAGGAGGCCGCCGGCGGCGACGGCGTAACCGCCGACGTGGCCTTTCACCGGACGATCGCCGAAGCCACCGGCAACCCGTTCTTCCTGAAGACGCTGGCGTTCCTGAGCCAGTACCTGGAAACCGCCACCCGCGTGACCCGTACCAACGAGGCACGCCGCGCGGATTTCTCGCGCCAGGTGCGCGAGGAACACCAGGCCATTGTGGCCGCCATCCGCGCCGGCGACGCGCTGGCCGCGCGCAATGCGGCCGAGACCCATATGTACAACGCGGCGCGGCGCCTGTCCCATGGCGGGCAGCCCGAGACCGCCGCCGACCATGCCGACGCGCCCGCGCGCGGCCTTTCCCACTGATCGACTGATCCGCTGATCACCGCCCTCCTGGCAGGAGTCTTCATGAGCAAATCAATTGGCGTCATCGGCCTCGGCGCGATGGGCAACGGCGTAGCGCACAGCCTGCTGCGCGCCGGCTTCAAGGTACATGCCTGCGACCTGCGGCCCGATGTATTGCAGCGCTTTGCCGATGCGGGGGGCATCCCCTGCGCCAGCCCGGCCGAGCTCGGCGGCAAATGCGATGTGGTGGTCACGCTGGTGGTCAACGCCGCGCAGACCGAGGCCGTGCTGTTCGGCGAACAAGGCGCGGCAAGCAGCCTGCGCCCCGGCACGCTGGTGATCGCCAGCGCGACCGTGCCGCCGGGCTTCGCCGAGGCACTGGGCAAGCGGCTGGGCGAGCGCGGCATCCTGCTGCTGGACGCACCGGTCTCCGGTGGCGCCGCCCGTGCCGCCAGTGGCGAAATGACCATGATGACCTCGGGCCCGGCCGAGGCCTACGCACTGGCCGAGGACGTGCTGGCTGCGATGGCCGGCAAGGTCTACCGGCTGGGCGACGCGCATGGCGCCGGGTCCAAGGTAAAGATCATCAACCAGCTGCTGGCTGGCGTGCATATCGCCGCGGCGGCAGAAGCCATGGCGCTGGGCCTGCGTGAAGGCGTGGATGCCGATGCCCTGTATGAGGTCATTACCCACAGCGCGGGCAATTCGTGGATGTTCGAGAACCGCGTGCCGCATATCCTGTCGGGCGACTACACGCCGCTGTCCGCGGTCGATATCTTCGTCAAGGACCTCGGCCTGGTGCTCGATACCGCGCGCACCAGCAAGTTCCCCCTGCCGCTGTCGGCCGCGGCGCACCAGATGTTCATGATGGCGTCCAGCGCGGGACATGGCGGCGAGGATGATGCCGCCGTGATCAAGATATTTCCCGGCATTGCGCTGCCGGCGAAGAAGGCCGAGTGAGGCAAGCCAGCATGACTGCACAGACCCCTTCCTCGCGCGCCCTGCTCGGCTGCATCGCCGACGACTTCACCGGTGCCACCGACCTGGCCAACACGCTGGTGCGCAACGGCATGCGCACGGTGCAGACCATCGGCGTACCGGCGGGCGGCGCGGCGCTGCCCGGCGTGGAGCAGGCCGATGCGCTGGTGGTCGCGCTCAAGTCGCGCACCATCCCCGCGGCCGATGCCATCGCGCAATCGCTGGCCGCGCTGCGCTGGTTGCAGGCCCAGGGCTGCCGCCAGTTCTTTTTCAAGTACTGCTCCACCTTCGACTCCACCGACGCCGGCAATATCGGGCCGGTGACCGAGGCCCTGCTGGCGGCGCTTGGCGGCGACTTCACCATCGCCTGCCCGGCATTTCCGGAGAACGGCCGCACCATCTTCCGCGGCCACCTGTTCGTCGGCGATGTCCTGCTCAATGCGTCGGGCATGGAGAACCACCCGCTCACGCCGATGCATGACGCCAACCTGGTGCGCGTGCTGCAGCGCCAGAGCCAGGCCAAGGTGGGCCTGCTGCGCTACGACGCCGTGGCGCGCGGCAGCGACGCGGCCCGCCAGGCCATGGCCACCTTGCGCAGCGATGGCGTGAAACTGGCGATTGCCGACGCGGTGAGCGATGCCGACCTGCATACGCTAGGCGAGGCGTGCGCCGACCTGCCGTTACTCACCGGCGGCTCGGGCCTGGCGCTCGGCCTGCCAGCCAACTTCCGCCGCGCCGGCTTGCTGCCGCAGCGCGCGGATGCCGACAGCGTAGCGCCCGTGACCGGGCCAGCCGTGGTGCTGGCCGGCAGCGCGTCCAAGGCAACCAATGCGCAGGTGGCGCAGTGGCTCGTGGCCAAGCGCCCCGCCCTGCGCATCGACCCGCTCGCGCTAGCGCAAGGCGCGCCCGTGGTTGAGGAGGCGCTGGCCCTGGCTGGCTCCCATGCCGAACCTGTGCTGTTTTACGCCACCACCACGCCGGAGGAGGTCAAAGCGGTGCAGGCCGCCCTCGGCGTGGAGCGAGCCGGCCATCTGGTCGAGCAGGCGCTGGCGGATATCGCCGCCGCCCTGAAAGCACGCGGCACGCGCCGCTTCGTGGTGGCCGGCGGCGAAACCTCGGGCGCGGTGGTGCAGGCGCTGGGCGTGCAAGCCCTGCGCATCGGCACGCAGATCGCGCCGGGCGTGCCCGCCACCGTCACGCTGGATGCGCAGCCGCTGGCGCTGGCGCTCAAGTCCGGCAATTTCGGCGGCATCGACTTCTTTGACGAAGCGCTGCGCCAGCTTGGAGGGCAAGCATGAGCACAGAATCCAGCCTGCGCGAAGAAATCTGCCGCATCGGCGCCAGCCTCTACCAGCGTGGCTACACCGTCGGCAGCGCCGGCAACATCAGCGCGCGCATGGAGGACGGCTGGCTGATCACGCCGACCGATGCCTGCCTGGGCATGCTGGACCCGGCCGCCATTGCCAAGGTGGACAGCGGCGGCAACTGGGTGGCCGGCGACAAGCCGTCCAAGACGCTGACCCTGCATCGCGCCATCTACGACAACAACCCCCAGGCCCATGGCGTGGTGCATACGCACTCCACCCACCTGGTGGCGCTGAGCCTGGCGGGCGCATGGCAGCCGGACGATGTGCTGCCGCCGATCACGCCTTACTACGTGATGAAAGTCGGGCATATCCCGCTGATTCCCTACCATCGCCCGGGCGACCCGGCGGTGGCGGCGCGCGTCGCGCAGCTTGCCGCCGAAGTGCGTGGCGTGTTGCTCGCGCGCCTTGGCCCGGTGGTGTGGGAGGCCACCGTTTCGCGCGCGGCCTTCGCGCTCGAGGAACTTGAAGAGACCGCCAAGCTCTGGCTGATGCTCAAGGACAAGCCTGAGCCGCTCGACGAGCAAGCGCTGGCCGAACTGCGCGATACGTTCAAGGCGCGCTGGTAGGAACCACGCGCGCAGGTACGACAAAGCCCTAACAACAAAAACACAAGCAAGGCAGAACCGCCCGCCGCCCGCCCTCGCTAACGCCCGGGCCGCGGCAAGGGCAGCGTTCGCCCCCGGTTTGCCGCCAACAGCGGATATCAAGCTGGAACCAAGCCGGGACCAAACCGGGACCAAACCGATACACGGAGACAACCATGCATGCATCCACTCAGGCCGCGCTAACCGGCGCCGGCCAAGACATCGACCGCGACATCGAGAAACGCGCTTACAGCAAGGTGTTCTGGCGCATCATGCCGTTCCTGATGCTGTGCTACGTCATCGCTTACCTGGACCGCGTCAACGTGGGCTTCGCCAAGCTGCAGATGGCGCAGGACCTGGCGTTTTCCGAAACCGTGTTCGGCCTTGGCGCCGGGCTGTTTTTCATCGGCTACTTCCTGTTCGAAGTCCCCAGCAACCTGCTGATGCACAAGCTCGGCGCGCGCGTCTGGATCGCGCGGATCATGATCACGTGGGGCATCATCTCGGCGCTGTTCGTCTTCGTGAAGACACCCACCACTTTCTACATCATGCGCTTCCTGCTCGGCCTGGCCGAGGCGGGTTTCTATCCCGGCGTGATCCTTTACCTGACCTACTGGTATCCGGCCAACCGGCGCGCCAAGATGATCGCGCTGTTCATGTCGGGCATCCCGGTGGCCGGCATGTTCGGCAACCCGCTGTCGGGCTGGATCATGGATGCCTTCCATGACTACGGCGGCATGCGCGGCTGGCAGTGGATGTTCCTGATCGAGGCCCTGCCCGCGCTGCTGATCGGCATCGTCACCGTGTTCGTGCTCAAGAACGGCATCGACCAGGCGCCGTGGCTGGACGCCAACGAGAAGCGCGTGCTCAAGCGCAATATCGAGGAAGACGCACGCCAGGCTGGCGCCTCGGGCACCGGCCACTCGCTGGGCGCCGTGTTCAAGGACAGCCGCGTCTGGTGGATGTGCATGATCTACTTCTGCTTTGTCACCGGGCAATATGCGCTGACGTTCTGGATGCCCACACTGGTCAAGACCAGCGGCGTTACCGGCAACCTCAATATCGGCCTGCTCAGCGCGATTCCGTTTATCTGCGCCATCGTGGTGATGAACTTCCTCGGCCACAGCGCCGACGCCCGCCGCGAACGCCGCTGGCATCTGATCGTGCCGGCGCTGATGGGCGCGGTGGGCTTTGCCATTGCCGCTTCGTATACCCACAATACCGTGGTGGCCATTGCCGCGCTGTCGCTCGCCGCCGCCGGCGTGCTGACCTGCGCCCCGCTGTTCTGGTCGCTGCCCACCGCCTTCCTGTCCGGGCTGGCCGCTGCCTCGGGCATTGCGGTGGTGAATTCGGTGGGCAACCTGGCGGGCTTTGTGGCACCGTACATGGTGGGCTACCTGACCGACCTCACCCACAGCACGCAGTCGAGCATGTATGTGCTGTCGGCCATGCTGGTGCTCGGCGCCGGGCTGGTCTGGCTCACGCCGGCCAAGCTGGTCAACCGCTAGACAAAGAACACAAAGACACAGAAACACAAGAACCCAAGAACAACGCACTTCTCCTGGAGCACCGCATGCCGCGTTTTGCCGCCAACCTGTCGATGATGTACACCGAGCACGCCTTCCTGGATCGCTTCGCCGCCGCAGCGGCAGACGGTTTCAAGGCCGTGGAGTATCTCTTCCCGTACGAGCACGCTGCCGCGGAAATCCGCGCGCGGCTCGACGCCAACGGCCTGGCGCAAGCGCTGTTCAACGCGCCGCCGGGCGACTGGGCCGCCGGCGAGCGCGGCATGGCCGCCCTGCCCGGGCGCCAGGCCGAATTCCGCGACGCCTTCGGCCGCGCGCTGGAATACGCTGCCGTGATCGGCAATGACAAGATCCACGTGATGGCCGGCCTGGTGCCGGCCGGCGCGGACCACGGGCGTCATCGCGCCTGCTACCTGGAAAACCTGGCGCATGCCGCGCAGGCCGCGGCGGCACAGGGCATCACGGTCCTGATCGAGCCGATCAACGGACGCGACATGCCCGGCTACTTCCTCAACCGCCAGGACGACGGCCAGGCCATCTGCAAGGAAGTGGGCGCGGCCAACCTGAAGGTGCAGTTCGACTGCTACCACTGCCAGATCGTGGAAGGCGACCTTGCCGTCAAGCTCAAGCGCGACTTTGCCGGCATCGGCCACATCCAGATTGCCGGCGTGCCCGAGCGCCACGAGCCGGACCTGGGCGAGCTGAACTACCCCTACCTGTTCGACGTGATCGATGGCCTTGGCTATGACGGCTGGATCGGCTGCGAGTATCGTCCGCGCGCCGGTACCTCGGCGGGTTTGGGCTGGCTCAAGCCTTACTTGAAGGCCTGAGCGGCCGCTGTCTCCATGCCGCCCATGGCGGCACAACAGGAAAACGAACATGCAAGTACTGATCACCGGCGGGGCCGGCTTTCTCGGCCTGCAACTGGCCCGCCAGCTGCTAAAACGCGGCACCCTGGACATCGACGGCAAGCCCGTCGCCATCGCGGGCCTGACGCTGCTCGACGTGGTCGCGCCGCCCCCGCTGAACGACGCGCGCGTGCGCGTGGTCACCGGCGACCTGTCGGACCCCGCCGTGCTGGCGCAGGCCATCGATGAACACACCGGCGCGGTGTTCCACCTGGCGGCGGTGGTCAGCGGCCAGGCCGAGGCTGATTTTGACCTGGGCATGCGCGTGAACCTGGATGCCGCGCGCGCGTTGCTGGAAACCTGCCGGGCGCTTCACGTGAAACATGGCAGCCGGCCACGCGTGGTGTTCACCAGTTCGGTGGCGGTGTACGGCGGCACCCTGCCCGCTGTGGTGCAGGACGATACCGCGCTCAATCCGCAATCCTCCTACGGCGCGCAAAAGGCCATCGGCGAGCTGCTGCTGTCGGACTACAGCCGCCGCGGCTTTGTCGACGGCCGCGTGCTGCGCCTGCCGACCATCAGCGTGCGGCCAGGCAAGCCCAATGCCGCGGCTTCGTCGTTCGCCAGCGGCATCATCCGCGAGCCACTGGCAGGCGTCGCCGCCAATTGCCCGGTCTCGCCGGAAACGCCGCTGTGGCTGCTGTCCCCGCGCGGGGCGATTGCCGCGCTGGTGCGGGGCATGGAGATCGATGGTGCCAGGTTTGGCGAACGCCGGACGGTGAACCTGCCCGGCTTGTCGGTCACGCCCAAGGAGATGGTGGCGGCGTTGCGGCGCGTGGCCGGCGACGCCGTGGCGGATCGCGTGAGCTGGGAGCGCGAGGCGCGCATCGAGAATATCGTCGGCACCTGGCCTGCCGCGTGGAACACGGAGCGCGCGCTGGCGCTGGGGTTCCAGGGGGACAAAGATTTCGATGCGGTGATCCGGGCCTATATCGAGGATGCGGGCATAGCGGCGCGTTGAACCCGCAGACGCGTTTTGGCGGCGCTGGCTTGCACGCAGGCCAGCGCCGCCGCACCTGAAACGACGGAAACCGGACGGATCAAGCGTCCGGTTTCACCACTTCATACGCCGTGATCGTTTCCCGCACCGGCCCCGGAATCGGCGCCGACTTCTGCGTCGCGGGATCCGCGCAGACATAGACGATCTCGCCAGTGACCAGGTGCTCGTCGCCGCGGTACATCTCCACGCGGAACAACATGCTGGAGCGGCCCAGGCGCGCAATCCGCCCCCGGATCTCCAGGATGTCGTCAAAGCGCGCGGACGCGTGATACTCCAGCGTGGATTTCACGACGAAGATATCCACGCCGTGCGCGTGCAGCACATCCTCCGGATACCGGATCCCCACCGCCCGCCAGTACTCCGTCACGCAGATATCGCAGTAGGTCAGGTAGTGCGCATTGAACACGATCGACTGCGGATCCACCTCGGCCCAACGCACGCGCAGCGGCATGCTGTGACGGAAATCTTCCTTCGCCATGTCGGCGTTCCCCCTTGGTTGCCGGCCAGATATCGGCCCGATATGAAAACGGCGCCGGCCCCGGACAGGGCGGCGCCGGCATAAAGCGGCTAAGCCACGCTTATTGCGGCTTGTTCAGCCCCAGCTTGTCGATAATGGCCTTCTCTTTCTTGACCGTATCGGCGGCGAAGTGCGCGTATTGCTCGCTGCTCATGTAGAACGGCTCCATGTCGAACTTGGCCAGCGCATCGCGATAGTTCTGCATTTCCATGGCCTTCTTGAAGCCGTCGTGCAGCTTCTTGACGATCTTGGGATCGGTGCCCTTGGGTGCCACCACGCCGAACGGCGAGGTCTGCACGATGCCCAGGCCCAGCTCCTTCAACGTCGGCACATTGGGGAAGCGCGCCGAGCGCTTGTCGCCCCAGGTCGACAGCAGGCGCAGCTTGCCGGACTCCACGTACGGTGCCCAGGCCGGGGTGTCCGCCACCGACATCACGTGCCCGCCCAGCAGGGCCTGCATCGATTCCGAGTTGCCCTTGTACGGAATATGCGAGAACTGCACATTCTGCTTCATGGCCAGCTCTTCCATGGTCAGGTGCAGCGTGGTCATCGAGCCCGGCGAGCCGTAGGTCAGGCGGCCCGGGTTGGCCTTGGCGTAGGCGATGTAGTCCTGCATGGTCTTGATCGGCGAATCCACGGGCACAACCAGGCCAAACGAGTAGCCGGCCAGGTTGATCACGTACGACAAGTCCTTGACCGGATCCCAATTGATCTTGGTGGTGTACGGCAGGCGGTAGACCGGCATGGCTACCTGCGCCAGCGTGTAGCCGTCCGGCTGGGTCGATTGCATCAGCTGTGCGGGCAATACCCCGCCAGCGCCAGGTTTGTTCTCGATGATCACCGGCTGGCCGAGGATCTTGGAAGCGTTTTCCGCCAGCACGCGGAACGGCAGGTCGGTGGAACCGCCCGCGGTATAGCCGATGATCAGGCGAATCGGCCGTTGCGGGAAATTGTCCGCCTGCGCCAGGGCCGGCGCGCTGGCCAGCCCCAGGGTAGCCGCGGTGGCGGCGAGCGCGCCCGCATGGGCGAGGAAATGGCGGCGTTGCATGAGTCTGTGTCTCCTTTTGCTACTGCTACAAGTAATGCACTACACGTAAAGCCAATGAAACCGGGGGTTCTGCGACCGCTTCGATCTGGCTGCCGGCCCTTGCCGGCAAGCCTCGCTCAACCGTCGAAGGCAGCACGCAAGGCGGCGACCGCGTCGCCATGGGCGCCGGCCACCGCCGGGACGAAACGTCCTAGCTTGAAAAAATCGTGGATCATGCCCTGGTAGTCGGCCACTTGCGCCGGCACGCCCGCGGCGCGCAGCTTGGCCGCGTAGGCCACGCCTTCATCGTGCAGCGGGTCGTAGCCCGCCACGGCGATCCAGGCCGGGCAGCAGCCGCGCACGTCGGCACCCGTGCCACCACCGTCCAGCGGGGCAAAACGCCAGTCGTCGCGGCTGGTTTCGCTGTCCAGGTATTGCGAAAAAAACCACTGGATCATCGGCGCGGTCAGCAGATAGCCTTCGGCCAGCGCGCGATGCGAAGGCGTGTCCTGGCGGGCGCAGGTGCCGGGATAGATCAGCATCTGCAGAACAGGCTCCAGGCCCAGATCGCGCGCGTGCACGGCGCAGGCGCTGGCCAAGGTGCCGCCCGCGCTGTCGCCACCCAGGGCGATACGGCTGGCATCGGCACCCAGGCGCGCGGCCTCGGCGAACACCCATGCCATGACATCGAACGCATCGTTCGCCGCATGAGGAAACTTCCATTGCGGGCCAAGCCGGTAGTCCACCGACAGCACCATGCAATCCGCCTGCATGCACAGCAGCCGGCTCAGGGGATCGTGCGAGTTGACGCTGCCCACCGTGAAGCCGCCGCCATGGAAGTACACCAGCAACGGCAACGGCTCGGCCCAACTGGCCTCGCGCGGCGCATACAGCCGCACCGGGATGCCGTAGCCATCGCGCGCGGCTACCGTCAGGTTTTCCACGCTGTGCACGGCCAGCGGCGCGATATCCATGATGGGCGCGCTCTTTTCGTACGCGGTCTTGGCGTCGGCCGGGTCCAGTTCATGGATGGACGGACGCTTCACGCGCCCGATCAGCGCCAGCAACGCCGCCACCTGCGGGTCCAGCGGCACCGGCGGCATGCCGGGTAAGGCAGGCGCAGGCTGGGCGGGCGCAGCGGTGGAATCGGGCGGGACAGCGGGCATGGACACTCAGAATCAGTAGCAACGAACCTTCGGCGGCAGCCGAATCTCCAGTGGCGTCAGCGCCACTGGCGTTCGAATTGTGAACGATCGTTCGATTTTAGTATGATTCCAGATGTTTCTGCAGCAAAGCATATGAAATTTCCCTGGGGCTGGTCAGGGCGGCAGGTTTTGCGCGATCATCGACCATCGTCAGAAAAGCCAGAAGCCAGAAGCCAGAAGACATAGAAAACCCTCATCGACGGAGACAGCATAGATGGCCTTCATTTATTACCTGACCAACATCCACCTGGATTTCGGCACCATCAGCCAGCTCAAGGCAGAGTGCGAACGCATCGGCATGCGGCGCCCGCTGGTCGTCACCGATAAAGGCGTGGTTGCCGCCGGTGTGGCCCAGCAGGCCGTCGTGGCCCTGGGCGGCCTGCCGCACGAGATCTTCGACGAAACCCCCTCCAATCCGACCGAAGCCATGGTCAAGAAGGCCGCGGCGCAGTATCGGGATAGCGGCTGCGACGGGCTGATCGCGGTCGGCGGCGGGTCCTCCATCGACCTGGCCAAGGGCATCGCCATCCTCGCCACCCATCCCGGCGAGCTGACCACCTACGCCACCATCGAAGGCGGCAGCACCAGGATCACCGAGCGCGCCGCGCCGCTGATCGCCGTGCCGACCACCTCGGGCACCGGCAGCGAGGTGGCGCGCGGCGCCATCATCATCCTGGAAGACGGCCGCAAGCTCGGCTTCCACTCCTGGCACCTGCTGCCCAAATCCGCCATCTGCGACCCGGGCCTCACGCTCGGCCTGCCGGCCGGCCTGACCGCCGCCACCGGCATGGACGCCATCGCACACTGCGTGGAGACCTTTCTGGCGCCAGCCTTCAACCCGCCCGCCGACGGCATCGCCCTGGACGGCCTGGAGCGCGGCTGGAAGCATATCGAGCGCGCCACCCGCGACGGCCAGGACCGCGACGCGCGCCTGAACATGATGAGCGCCTCCATGCAGGGCGCCATGGCCTTCCAGAAGGGACTGGGCTGCGTGCACTCGCTATCACACCCGCTCGGCGGCCTCAAGGTGGACGGCAAGACCGGCCTGCACCACGGCACCCTGAATGCCGTGGTGATGCCGGCGGTGCTGCGCTTTAACGCCGACGCGCCCAGCGTGGTGCGTGACAACCGCTACGCCCGCCTGCGCCACGCCATGGGCCTGCCCCAGGATGCCGACCTGGCCCAGGCCGTGCACGACATGACCGCGCGCCTCGGGCTGCCCACCGGCCTGCGCCAGATGGGTGTCACCGAAGACATGTTCGACAAGGTGATCGCCGGCGCACTGGTCGACCATTGCCACAAGACCAACCCGAAAGAGGCCAGCGCCGCGGATTATCGGCGTATGCTGGCGGAATCCATGTAAGTGCCGCGGCGGGCCGGCAGCACAGGTGCGCGGAACAGCCGGGGCGATCCAGCTTTACCACCCAGCACGGAGAAGAGGTCATGACAGGGGAACACCTGCAGGTCTTGCACGGAGACATCACCCGCATGGAAGTCGACGCCATCGTCAATGCCGCCAATAGCGGCTTGCTCGGTGGCGGCGGTGTCGACGGCGCCATCCACGGCGCTGGCGGTCCCGCCATCATGGCCGCCTGTCGCGGCATTCGCGAAACCAAGGGCGGCTGCCCCACCGGCCAGGCGGTGATCACCACCGGTGGCCTGCTGCCCGCGCCTTACGTCATCCACGCGGTCGGCCCGGTCTGGCAAGGGGGCGACCACGGCGAAGACGCCCTCCTTGCCGGCGCCTACCAGTCCAGCATCGCGCTAGCCGCGCAGCACAAGCTGCGCACCATCGCCTTTCCCAATATCAGCACCGGCATCTACGGTTTCCCGCGCGAGCGCGCCGTGGATATTGCCATCGAGGCGGTACGCAAGGCCCTGGTGGCCGCACCCACCATCGAGCAGGTCAGTTTTGTCTGCTTCGATGACGAGAATTACCGGTTGTATCGGCACAGGTTGAGTTGAGTCGCCGACGGCCTTCGCAGGGTTTTTGCGAGGGCCATCAACAGGATCGAGGCTGACGGGAAACCCGCATTCTCTTGCGGTTTCTCGTTTTGCTGTTTTCCTCGCTGTCCCCGCCCTCGTTCCGGGTGTGCTGCTCGCACCTGGGCTAATTCACCACCACCACCCCCTTCAGCGCCAACCCCACCGCAGCCTGCGCATGCAAAGCCGTGGTATCGAACACCGGCAGCGCCACGTCATCCTGCCCGATCAGCAGCGCAATTTCGGTGCAGCCCAGAATCACCCCGCCCACGCCCTGCGCCTGCAAGCCGCCGATGATGCGCCGGTACACATCGCGCGAGGCGTCGCGCACGATGCCGTGGCATAGCTCGTCGTAGATGATCCCGTGGACGAGCGCGCGGTCGGCGGCGTCAGGGACCACGACTTCGATGCCGTGCTTGTCCTGCATGCGGCCGCGATAGAAATCCTGCTCCATGGTGAAGGCCGTGCCAAGCAAGCCCACGCGCCGGATGCCGGCACCGCGCAATGCTTGCGCGGTGGGATCGACGATGTGGAGAAAGGGAATGTCGAGCGCGGCTTCCAGGATAGGGGCCACGCGGTGCATGGTGTTAGTGCAGAGCAGCACGAAATCCGCGCCGGCGGCCTGCACTTGCAGGGCGGCTTGCCGCATGGCTTCGCCGAGTTCGTCCCAGCGTTGCGCGTGCTGCAGTGCCTTGATCTGCTCGAAGCTGACCGTGACCATGACGCTGCGCGCGTTATGGTGGCCGCCGAGACGTTGTTTCATGTCCTGGTTGATCAGGCGATAGTACTCGGCCGAGGATTCCCAGCTCATGCCGCCGATCAGTCCGATCGTCTTCATCTTGACCTTCCTTGCGCACCGGCGCTGTCGAATCAGGTCAATGTAGCAGCAGGCGCCACCCCGCCCCATGCACAGTGCGGCGGTTTCCGACCGGGCCGGCGCAGGCGCGCATGCCTGATGCGGCCTGGCACGCACAGCAAATCAGGGCAAGGCGCTCCGGATCAACAGGTTGATGCGCTCCGGCTGCTCGTGGATGACCCAGTGGGTGCCATCCGGGATGCGTTCCAGCCGCATGTCCGGGATGAACTTGTCCAGGCCATCCAGCAGGCTTTTGGGCAGCGCGGTGTCGCGCTCGCCCCAGACCACCAGCGTTGGCACGCGCACGGCGAAGGCGGCGGGATCGAGCCTGGAGATATCGGGAGGCGTCTCGCCAGGGCCCGGCGGATGCATGGGCGATGCGCGGTAATAGTTCACGCCGCCCGTCAGCGAGTGAGAACCGCCGGCGCCGGGCTGCGACCAGGCCGCGTGGTATTTCTCGCGGGTCTCGCCGGTAAACCAGGGCGCGGGCTGCTTGCCCTGACCGTTCAGGAAACCCTCCAGCTTGGCGAAGCCTTCCGCCGCCAGCGCTTGTTCCGATCCCGGCTCGCGCAGCCAGTTCATATAGGCCGAGGCGGCTTGCTGCTGGGGATCGCCGCTGAGCGCCTTGGCAAACAAATAGGGATGCGGCGAGTTGATGATGACCAGCCGCTCCACCATCTGCGGAAACTGGATGGCCAGGTTCCAGCAGATTGCCCCGCCCCAGTCGTGCGCCACCACCACGCAATGCGAGTAGCCCAGCGCGTTGATGAACTGGACCAGGTCCTCGACGATATGGCGGGGACGGTAGGCCTCGACTTCCGCGGGCTTGCTTGAGAGGTTGAAGCCGCGCAGGTCCGGCGCCACGGCGAAGTGGGTCTTGCCGAACTCGGCCAGCTGGGCTTCCCACTCGTACCAGAACTCGGGAAAGCCATGCACGAACAGCACCAGCGGCTTGCCGCGCTCGCCGGCGCTGGCGTAATGCAGGCGCGTGCCATTGGGCAAGGTGGCGTACTGCAGATGGCGAATGACTGCAGGTTTGGTCATGAATTCCTCCCTTGCCGCAATGGCTGTCTCTGGTGGACTTGCTGCTGGCCGCACCTGGCGGCTCCCCCTCGCTTATCCGCGCATTATCCGCGCAAGGCTGCGATGAGCCCGGCGCGCACTTCCGGCTTGTCGGCGAACGGGTCGCTTGGGTTGCGTTGGCTAATGATATCTTCGAAGCGTTGCCGCACGGGATCCAGTTGCTGCGGATGCGAGTAAATATAGAAGCCGTTGTCGCGGATGGCGTCGAAGGTAAGCTGCGCCACTTCGGCGGCCGTGACCTTGCCCGAACTGACCGCTTTGTCCGACATGGCTTGCGACACCAGTTGCGAGCGCGTGGGCGGCGCGTCGTTGGCCAGCCCGGCCGGCCGGTTGCGGCCCGATTGCGTGATGCCGGTCGGCACGAAATACGGGCACAGCACCGAGCAGCGGACCTGCTCGCTGACCAGGCTGAGATCCTGGTACAGCGATTCCGACAAGGACACCACGGCGTGCTTGGAGACGTTGTAGACGCCCATCGCGGGCGGGCTGAGCAAGCCGGCCATGGAGGCCGTATTGACGATATGGGCTTCGAACGACGGGTCCTCGGCCGCGGCCGCGAGCATCAGCGGGGTAAAGATGCGCACGCCGTGGATCACGCCAAAGAGGTTGACGCCCAGCACCCACTCCCAGTCGCGCTCGGTGTTTTCCCACATCAGGCCGCCCGCGCCCACGCCGGCGTTGTTGAACAGCAGGTTGACCTGGCCAAAGGTGGCGATGGCGGCATCGGCCAGCGCCTGCACCTGCTCGGCCTTGGACACATCCACGCGCACGCCGATCACCGGCACGCCTTGCGCCTTGAACTCCGCCACGGCGGCATCCAGTGCGTCCTCCTGCACGTCGGCCAGCACCAGCTTCATGCCGAGTCCCGCACCCAGCTTGGCGAATTCCTTGCCGAAGCCCGATGCACCGCCAGTGATCACTGCCACCTTGCCCTGGAATTGCTTCATGTTGTCTGCCTCACGTTGCTGTCGTTGTTATGGGATTGCCTTGCCGCGCGCGGGTCTTAGCCCGCGCGCTGCACTTGATAACCTTGGCGCGGGAAATGCACGTTGACCGCGCCCGCACGCGGGTCCTGGCGGCGCAATGTGGCACGGTGGGCGTCCAGCGCCACCAGCACGCCGGCCACGGGATCGCGCGCGTAGTCCGTTGGCGTTACGGTGACCGCGTCGCCCGCTTCGAAGCCGCTGCCGGCAGCCACCCCGCCAGGCAACGCGGCCGGATCGGCGTGCCGCGCCACCTCCAGCGCCGACTCCGCGCTGACCACCCGCACCGTGCCATGGCCAAAGGCCTTCATGCGCGCATACCAGGCTTGCACCGCCGGATACGCATCCAGCAGCTTGGCCAGCTCGCTGGCGCGCCGGATAAACCAGACATTGTGGTACAGCGAAAAATCCGCCACGGACAGCTCGGCCCCGGCCACATGCGCCACGCCCGCCTTGAATTGCTGCTCGAGCCGCCCGAAGGTTTCATGCAGCATGGCGATGGCCTCGGGCAAGGGCATGCGCAGCGCATTGGTCTCGCCACGCATGGCCTTGCGGTCCGCCGAGAAAGCCTGCATTTGCGCCGGCGTGAGGTGGCCCAGCATGCTTTGCGCGCCGGCCGGCTGGAACAGGTAGGTGACGGCGGCGGTAAACAGCGCGGTATCGATCCAGCCAGCGACCAGGCGCGTAGTGGCGGCCTGCGCCGCGGGATAGAGCGGGCACGCGGGCGCCGCGCTGTCGATCACCTCGCAGATCAACGCGGTGTCGCAATAGATGTCGGCCCCCACCTGCAGGATCGGCGTGCGGCGATAGCCGCCGGTCAGCGCCACCACGTCCGGCTTTGGCATGATGGGCGGGATTTCCACCGCTTGCCACGCCAGTCCCTTCGCGCCCATCAGCAGGCGGATCTTCTCGGAGAACGGCGACGTTGCGTACTGGTGAAGGATAAGGTCTGCCATGGTGTCGGAATCGCTTGTGTTGCCAGGCTGAAGCCAATCTATAGCCAGATTGAACTCAGCCTGAAATTTCTCTTATGCCTGCTGCCGGTGCATCGGGCGGATGCCGCCACGGGTATCAGCAAGGCGCGTGCCTGCTATTGCTCGATCTCTTCTGTCACGCCGTCATGCCGCCACGCTCTCACGCTGTCAACCGCACTACCGCCCCGTTTGCTTGAGCGCCTTGAGCGCCATGTTCTCGACCAGGCGCGGCGCCAGCAGCTTGAGCCACAGCCCAAGCCGGCCCTTGCTGGTCATCACCAGTTCGCGCTTGCGCGCGGCCATGGCCGCCAGCATCTGGCGCGCGCACTCCTGCGCGCTCATGGCCCCCTCCTCGCGCAGCCGGCTCTCGCCCAGCGGGCGGCCGTCGGGGCCGAAGCCATTGATGCGCGTATCGGTCGCCACCACGCCGGGGAACACCACGCACACATCCACGCCAGACCCGCGCAGCTCCGCCCGCAGCGCCTCGCAGAATCCCGCCAGTGCGAACTTGCTGGCCGAGTAGGCGGTGCGGCCCGGCACGCCGATCTTGCCGGCCAGGCTGGACACCGCCACCATCAGGCCGCCGCGCTCGCGCAGGTGCGGCAGCGCCTCGCGCGTGCACCACATGGCGCCGAAGTAGTTCACGCGCATGACCTGCTCGTAGTAGCTGTAGTCCGATACCTGTTCGAAGTAGCCGTGGGCGGACACGCCGGCATTATTGACCAGCACGTCGAGCCCGCCATACTGCGCCACCACCGTGGCCACCAGCCGCCGGCAGTCGAACTCGTCGGACACATCGACGCGCCACACGCCGACGTCGGCCGCCGGGTGCTGGCGGCGGATGCGCTCCGCCAGCGCCTGCAGCAGGTCGACACGGCGCGCCGCCAGCGCAAGCCGCGCACCCTGCTGCGCCAGCAGCAAGGCCAGTTCGGCGCCAATGCCGTCGGACGCGCCGGTGATCAGCACGACCTTGCCAGTGAAGGGAGCAAAGGCGGCCATGACTTCAATCCAGCAGGTCGGGCTGTTCCTTGACGATGCGGGCGTATAGCGGCTGGAACTGGAACCAGCCCGCCTGCGCCGTGCCGACGATCGAATACGCCTGGCGTGCCGCAGCGTCGGAGATCACCTTCAGCGGCGCATTGGTGCGCGCGGCGGCGGCCTCGGCCAGCAACTGCACCTGGCACGAGCGCTCCATGGTGATGAACCACCAGGCAGCCTCGTCCACCGTCTTGCCCACCGTCAGCAGGCCATGGTTCTGCAGGATCGCGGCCTTGTTGCTGCCCAGCGCGTTGGCGATGCGCTGGCCTTCGTCCAGCTCCACCACCACGCCGCCGAAATCGTCATAGAGGGCATGGTCGTTGTAGAAAGCGCACACGTCCTGCGTCAGCGGGTCGAGCGTGCGGCCCAGCGTGGACCAGGCGCGGCCATAGGTGCTGTGCGAGTGCGCGGCGGCGACCGCGTCTTCACGGGTCTGGTGCACGCGCGAGTGGATGGCGAAGGCCGCGGCGTTGACCGGGTAATCGCCTTCCACCACGTCGCCATGGTGATCGCAGCGGATCAGGTTGGACACCTTGACCTGGCTGAAATGCACGCCGAACGGGTTGACCCAGAACGTATCCGGGAACTCGGGATCGCGCGCGGTGATGTGGCCGGCCACGCCCTCGTCGAAGCCGAACTTGGAAAACAGACGGAAAGCCGCGGCCAGCCGCTGCTTGCGGTGCAGGCGCTCCTCCGCCGGCGTATCGAACTTCGGCGGGCGCGGCAGTACGCGGTACTTGGCCTTGACCTCTTCGGACAGGCCAGCGGCCATTTCGTCCTGGTCGGCCTGGGGCCTGGTGCTTGCTACAGGGGCGTTCATGGGGAATCTCCTTGTTTTTCCGCTGCCGCGCGCGGGTATCGAAGCGGCGCGCGGCAGCTACGGACTTAAACCAGCTTGACCAGTTGCTTGCCGAAATTCTTGCCCTTGAGCAGGCCCATGAACGCTTCCGGCGCGCTCGCCAGGCCTTGCGCAATGCTCTCGCGGAACTTGAGCTTGCCTTGCGCCACCGCGGTGCCCAGCTCTTGCAACGCTTGCGGCCACACGTCCATGTGCTCGGACACGATGAAGCCTTCCACGGTCAGGCGGGACACCAGGATCAGCTGCGGGTTCTTCAACGGCATCGGCTGGCCATCGTAGCCGGCGATCATGCCGCAGATGGCGATGCGGCCAAAGGCGTTCATGCGGGCCAGCACGGTGTCGAGGATCTCGCCGCCGACGTTCTCGAAGTAGCCATCCACGCCGTCCGGGGTGGCTTCCTTGAACATCGTGTACAGCTCCTTGCTGTCCTTGGCCGCCTTGTAGTCAACACAGGCATCGAAGCCGAGTTCATTGACCACGTAGTCGCACTTGTCCTTGCCGCCAGCAAAGCCGACCACGCGGCAGCCCTGGAGCTTGGCCAGCTGGCCCACCACGCTGCCGACCGCGCCGGAGGCCGCGCTCACCACGATGGTCTTGCCGGCCTTCGGCTGGATGATCTTGTTCAGGCCATACCAGGCCGTGACGCCAGGCATGCCGACCGAGCCGAGGTAGGCCGACAGCGGAATATGGGTGGTATCGACCTTCTGGATGCCGATGCCATTGGTGACGCCCATTTCCTGCCAGCCGAACATGCCGACCACCTTGTCGCCGACTGCGTACTTGGGGTTCTTCGTCGCCACGATCTCGCCAACCGTGCCGCCGATCATCACGTCGCCCAGCGGCTGCGGGGTCGCGTACGACTTGCCTTCGTTCATGCGGCCGCGCATATACGGATCGAGCGACAGGAAATGATTGCGGACCAGCACCTCGCCTTCGCCGATCTCGGGCACAGGCACCTCTTCCAGGCGGAAGTTGTCAGGGGTCACGGCGCCGGTGGGACGCGATGCCAGGACGATGCGCTTGTAGGTGTTCGACATGATGGCTTCCTTACAGTGAAATGGACAAGGACACTCGCCCTTTGTCGGTCGTTGTGGGTAGTTGCCAGCTAGCTGGTCGGCTTGCCGGCTTGTTTTGTTATTTCATCAATGACAGCGCCAGTGCCCGATACGCGCGATGCGTGACGGGGTCGTTGGCACCGTTGGCGGCGATAGGATGCGAGGCGTAGCGCACGATGGTGAGTTCTGCCTTGGGATCGACGTAAATACGCTGGCCGTGGATGCCGCGCGCCTCGAACACGCCGTGGTCGTCGTTCGAGACCCACCACATCGAGCGGTAGCTCCAGCCGGGCAAGGTCGCATAGCCAGCCTTGGCAAACTTGGCGGGATCGCCGCCGCGGCGGATGTCCGCCACCACCTCGGCCGGGATGATCTGCTGGCCATTGAAGCGGCCGCCGTTGCGCATGGTCTCGCCAAAGCGGGCCAGGTCGCGCAGCGTGGTGTTCAGGCCGCCGCCGCCGGACTCGCTGCCGATGCTGTCCACCATGAAGTAGGCATCGTTCTCCGCGCCCATTTTTTGCCAGACGCGCTCGGAAAGCAACTTGGCCAGCGACTGCCCGGACACGCGCTTGACGATCCAGGCCAGGACTTCGGCATTGACGGTCTTGTAGGCGAAGGCCTGGTCATGCTCGCCTTCCTTCTTCAAGGTGGCCAGGAATTCGTAGAACGTCTTGGGTCCGGCATAGCCGGGTTCGCGCGGCATCATGCCGCCGGCGCGGCTGTAGTCCCAGATCTCGGCCTTGGGATCGGCGTAGTTTTCGGAGTACTTGACGCCCACCGTCATGTCCATGACTTCGCGCACGGTCGCATCGCCGTAGGCGGTGCCCGCCATCTCCGGCAGGTAGCGCGTAACGGGCGCGGCGGGGTCCAGCTTGCCGTCCGCCACCAGCATGGCAGCCAGCGTGCCGACGAAGGACTTGGTGACCGACATGGCGATGTGCGGCGTATGGTCGTCCAGCGCGCCGAAGTACTTCTCGTAGACGACCCGGCCCTTGTGCATCACCAGGATGCCGTCGGTATAGGTCAGGCCAAGCATGTCGCTGAACGTGCGGCGGGTGCCGTCGGCATCGGTAAACGGCACGCCACCGATATCGCGCTCGGCACGCGGCAGTGCCGAAACCGGGCCGCGCCCGTGCCAGACCGAGGCTGTCGGGACCAGTTCGCGGATATGCGAAAAGCTCCAGCGCGTGCGCGGGAAGCCGTTGCTGGCAGGGGTGAAG
Source organism: Cupriavidus sp. UME77 (assembly GCF_014170355.1). Classification (NCBI taxonomy): domain Bacteria; kingdom Pseudomonadati; phylum Pseudomonadota; class Betaproteobacteria; order Burkholderiales; family Burkholderiaceae; genus Cupriavidus; species Cupriavidus sp. UME77. The sequence goes on along the minus strand of NZ_LZZU01000086.1, from coordinate 272,137 downwards.
CTGATGACCTTGGCGGCTGCGGGAGGAAAGCCCTGCATCCAGCCCGCCGCAACGGGATCGGTGGCGGCCGCGTCCGGGAACACCGGCGCGGCAGGTGCCGCAACCGGCGCGCCGGCAGAAGGAACAGGTGCATTCTGGGCTTGGCCCGGCTGATACATGGCAAGGGCTCCTGCGCCGAAGGCGGCGAGCACGGTCAGTTTCAATCGCCGCGTGGCGGCAATCCGTTCAAACAGCATCTTGTCTCCATTTTTTGTTTTACAGCTGCTGCGCGCCGCCGGCTCCGGTGACCCTGCCGGTCTTGTGGCTAATATCCCTTCCCTGTCCCTTCCCTGTCCCTTCCCTGTCCCGCGGCACTCAGCCGTCCGCGCCGGTATCCGAAGCGCCGCTTGCCGCCCGCTGCGGCGGCACGCGCTTGACGAACTTGAACGTGCCCGACCCGCGCGACACGGTCTTGCCGTCGGCGTCGACGATCTCCGCCTCGCAAAAGGCCATGGTGCTGGTACGGTGCACGCACTGGCCGCGCGCGACGAGCTTGCCGCGGCCAGGCGCCATGAAACTGGTCTTCATCTCGATGGTCACCACCCCGCGGCCATCGGGATCGGCGGCGCGGCCGGCGATGGCCATGGCCACGTCGAGCAGCGTCATCAGCACGCCGCCATGGGCCATGTCCCAGCTGTTCTGGTGACGCGTTTCCAGCGCCAGTTCGATCTCGCTGCCCTCCTTGTCCATGCGGGTGCATTGCACGCCAAGATCGGCAAGGAAGGGAATCTTGAGGGGAAATCCGTTGGTTTTGGTCATAGTTGCTAATGAGGCGAAGACGGTACGGGTGGCCGGCTGGCAAGGCGGAACGTCCCGCCCTGCACGGGCCAACCGCATTGGAGCATGGACTTTATACCGCGCTCACGCCGCCATCCACCGCCAGCACCTGGCCGGTGATGTGTTTGCCGGCGGCGCTGGCGAACAGCAGCGCCGCGCCCTTCAGGTCTTCGTCGTCACCCAGCCGGTGCAGCGGCACCGATGCGCACATGGCATCCACCCCAAGGCGGTCCAGCGAGCCCTGCGTCATCTTGGAGGGGAAGAAGCCCGGCGCCAGCGCGTTCACCGTGATGTTGTGCTCGCCCCACTCGGCCGCCAGCGTGCGGGTGAAGTTCACCACCGCGCCCTTGGAGGTGTTGTAGGCAATGGTTTCCATCGATCCCGGCGGGTTGCCCGCCAGGCCGGCGATGGAGGCCACGTTGATGATGCGACCATAGCGGCGCGGAATCATCGACAGCTTGCCGATGCGCTGCGACAGCAGGAACACGCCGCGGATATTCAGGTTCATCACCTTGTCCCACGCTTCTACCGGGTGATCTTCGGCAGGCGCTCCCCAGGTGGCGCCGGCATTGTTGACCAGGATGTCGATATGGCCCAGCTTGGCCAGTGCCTCGTCGGCCAGGCACACGATATCCGCATCGCGCGCGCCGTCGGCGGCGATCCACTCGGCATCGATGCCAAGCGCCTTGAGGTGAGCTTGCGCCGCTTGCAGCTCATCGGCCTTGCGCGCCGACAGCACGATGCGCGCGCCCTGCTCGCCAAGCGCTTCGGCGATCTGCAGGCCAAGCCCGCGCGAGCCGCCGGTGATCAGCGCCGTCCTGCCCTTCAGGTCGAACAATTGCTGGATGGTGTTCATGGTGTCTCCCGATTTGGTGTTGGGCGCGCGCAGATCGGTGCGCGCGCTCGTTCATCTTGCTTGGATGCCGCTCAAAACCAGGCGTCCTGCATGTCCAGCGTGGTGCGGTCGAGCGAGGCCAGCAGGTCGAGCTGCGGGCCCACCTTGGGCAACTCCCAGCGGAAGAAGTACGCCGCCGCGGCCAGCTTGCCGCGATAGAAGTCCTGGTCTTCCTGGCTCTTGGCTCCAGCCAGTGCGGCCTGCGCCACCAGTTCCTGCTCCAGCCACGTCCACGACAGCACGACATGGCCGAAGGCTTCCAGGTAGACCGAGGCGTTGGCCAACGTCACGGTGGCGTCGCCCGCCGCCCACAGCGCCTGCGTGACTTGCGCCACGCGCGTGACGGCGGCGCCCAACGCCTTCGCGTGGCTGCCCAGCGCGGCATCGCCGCTGGCCAGGGCGCGGCCGATGGTGGCCTGGATCTCTTCGCCCAGCACCTTGAAGGCCGCGCCGTCCTTCATCACCACCTTGCGGCCCAGCAGGTCCAGGCCCTGGATGCCATGCGTGCCTTCATGGATCGGGTTGAGGCGATTGTCGCGGTAGAACTGCTCGACGTTGTACTCGCGGGTGTAGCCGTAGCCGCCATGCACCTGGATGGCCAGGTTGTTGGCTTCCAGGCACCACTGCGACGGCCAGCTCTTGGCGATCGGCGTGAGGATATCGAGCAGCAGTGCCAGGCGCTCATGCTCGGCCCCCTGCGCCGCACGCTCCTGGTCCACCAGTTGCGCGCAATACAGGTTGAGCGCCAGCCCGCCTTCCACATAGCTCTTCTGCGCCAGCAGCATGCGCCGGATGTCCGCATGCTCCACCAGCCGCACCTGCGGGCTGGCCGGATCCTTGCCGCCGGGGCCGATCGGGCGGCCCTGCGGGCGGTTGCGCGCGTAGTCGACCGAGTGCAGGTAGCCGGTATAGCCCAGCATGACCGCGCCCAGGCCCACGCCGATGCGGGCCTCGTTCATCATATGGAACATGCAGGCAAGGCCCTTGTGGGCCTCGCCCACCAGGTAGCCAATGGCACCCGCCTTGCCGTCCGGTTTGTACTTCATGCCTTCGCCGAAGTTCAGCAGGCAGTTGGTGGTGCCGCGATAGCCCATCTTGTGGTTCAGGCCGGCCAGCACCACATCGTTGTGCTCGCCCAGGCTGCCGTCGGCGTTGACCAGGTATTTCGGCACGATAAACAGCGAAATGCCCTTCACGCCCGGGATCAGCTTGCCGTCCGCGCCGGGAATCTTGGCCAGCACGAGGTGGACGATATTGTCGGAGAGCTCATGCTCGCCGGCCGAAATCCACATCTTGTTGCCGCGCAGGCGGTATTGCTGGCCGAGCGGCGATTCTCCCTCGTAGTCGGCGCGCGTGGTGATGTCGGACAGCGACGAGCCGGCCTGCGGCTCGGACAGGCACATGGTGCCGAAAAAGCGGCCTTCCATCTCCGGCTTGACGAAGGTCTCCACCTGCGCCGGCGTGCCGTGCGCGAGCAGCAGGTTGGCGTTGCCGATGGTCAGGAAGGGATAGGAGCTGGTGCCGACGTTGGCGCCCTTGAAGTAGGCAAAGCCGGCCTTCTCCACCACCACGGGCAGCTGCATGCCGCCGATGTCGTAGTCCTGCCCGGCGGCCATCAGCCCGGCCTCGCAGAAGGCCTTCAGCGCAGTCTTGACCTCGGGGATGATGCTGACGGTCTCACCGTCGAAATGCGGCTCTTGCTGGTCGTTCTTCTTGTTGTGCGGCGCGAACAGGTCGGCGGCGATCTTCTCGCAGGTATCGAGCGCGGCGTCGAAGGTCTCGCGGGAATGGTCGGCGTAGCGCGGAATGCGGGTCAGCCCCTCGACCTTGAGCCATTCGTACAGCACGAAGTTCAGGTCACGGCGGGAAAGGATCAGCGACATGGCAGGAAACGGCTCCCAGACTGAAAGGGAAAATCAAAGATGCGCGACCCGTCGGCGGCTGCATCAACTGCAAGCCTCGCGGCGGGGATCGTCGCTGTCTCCACAACGGCGCGCTCTCATGGCGCACCGCAATTTCTGTATCTTTAAATGGCGCGGGGAAAGAAAAAGGCGCTCTCGCGCCCGTCTCTTGCCTGCCGTGCCTGGCTGCCTTCGCCCAGGCGGGCGATCAGCGTGTCGCCGATCGCCGCACGCAGGCAGTTGATCTTGTACTCGGAGGTTGCCACCGGCGCGGCGCCGGCCAGCACCGGGAAGGGCTGGCTGGCCAGCACCTCCCGGCCATGGGCCAGCATCGGGTCGGCCGGATCGCTCACGGTACCGTGCCGCCTCAGAAGACTTCGAACAGGCCGGCCGCACCCTGGCCGCCGCCGATGCACATGGTCACCACCACGTACTTCGCGCCACGGCGCTTGCCTTCGATCAGCGCGTGGCCGACCAGGCGGGCGCCCGACACACCATAGGGGTGACCCACCGCGATGGCGCCGCCATTGACGTTCAGGCGGTCCATGGGGATGCCCAGGGTGTCGGCGCAGTACAGCACCTGCACGGCGAAGGCTTCGTTCAGCTCCCACAGGCCGATGTCGGCGACCGTCAGGCCGGCCTTCTTCAGCAGCTTGGGCACCGCGAACACCGGGCCGATGCCCATTTCGTCAGGCTCGCAACCGGCCACGGCAAAGCCGCGGAACGCGCCCAGCGGCTGCAGGCCGCGGGCCTCGGCCACCTTCGAATCCATGACCACGACCGCCGAAGCACCGTCGGAGAACTGCGATGCATTGCCTGCCGAGACCACGCCGCCGGGCATGGCGGTGCGGATCTTCGACACGGCTTCCAGCGTGGTATCGCCGCGGATGCCTTCGTCGGCCGAGACCGTGACTTCCTTGGTCATCAGCTGGCCGGTCGCCTTGTCGGCCACGCCGGCGAGCACCGTGATCGGCACGATTTCATCGTTGAACTTGCCGGCTTCCAGGGCGGCGAAGGCGCGCTGCTGGCTGCGCACGCCGTATTCGTCCTGGCGCTCGCGCGAGATGTTGTAGCGCTTGGCCACGTTCTCGGCGGTTTGCAGCATATTCCAGTAGATTTCCGGCTTGTTCTTGGTCAGCCAGTTTTCCTGGATCATGTGGCGGTTCATTTCCTGCTGCACGCAGGAGATGCTCTCCACGCCACCGGCCACGAAGATATCGCCTTCATCGGCGATCACGCGTTGCGCGGCCATGGCGATGGTCTGCAGGCCGGACGAGCAGAAACGGTTCACGGTGGCGCCGGGCACGGTAACCGGGCAGCCCGCGCGCAGCGCGATCTGGCGCGCGATATTGGCGCCGGTGGCGCCTTCCGGGTTGGCACAGCCCATCAGCACGTCTTCCACTTCGCCGGCGTCGATCTTGGCGCGCGCAATGGCGTGCTGGACCGCATGACCGCCCAGGGTCGCGCCGTGGGTCATGTTGAAAGCACCCTTCCAGCTTTTGGCCAGGCCGGTACGTGCGGTGGAAACGATGACTGCCTCTTTCATGTCTTGCTCCTCGGTATCTCTGGTATCTGGTGACCTGCGGCGTGCGTTCACGTCCGGCAGTGTCATGCAATATGTCGTTGGCTGGGTTCAGCCGTGTCAGCTCGGGTTGGCTTGGCGATTCTTCGGTTTCAGGACAGCAGCGCGGCCGATTGCACGCGTCGCACGCCCGCGGATTCCAGGTCTTGCCACGCACGCGCCAGCGACCCGTCGAGGTCGATGGCACGGCAGGCATCCTCGACCACGACGGCCTCGAACCCCGCCGCGCGGGCATCCAGCGCGCTCCAGGCAACGCAGTAATCCGTTGCCAGTCCCACGCAAAACACCCGGCGCACGCCACGCTCGCGCAGATAGCCCGCGAGCCCCGTCGGGGTGGCGCGGTCGGCCTCCATGAAGGCCGAGTAGCTATCCACCTCGCGGTGATGGCCCTTGCGGATCACCATGTGCGCATGCTGCACTTCCAGCCCGGCATGCAACGCCGCGCCGTGGGTGCCCTGCACGCAATGCGTGGGCCACAGGACTTGCTGGCCATAGGGCAACGCCACGGTCTGGAACGGCTGCGTGCCGGCATGGTTGGCGGCAAACGAAACGTGATCGGCGGGATGCCAGTCCTGGGTCAGCACCACTCGCGCAAACGCCTGCGAGAGGCGGTTGATCACGGGGACGACTTCATCGCCATGCGCCACGGCAAGCGCGCCGCCCGGCATGAAGTCGTTCTGCACGTCGATGACCAGCAGGCAATCTTCGGGGCCGTATTGCTTGGCCATGCCGCTACTCCTCGCTTGGTGACCGGTTTGCGATCAGTGATGAGAACCCCGCGCGGCCTGACTGCGCCGCGCGAAATCGCCTTGGCTGTGCTTAGCCGTTGAAGCCCTTGCCTTCGCCTGCCAGCTTGAGCAGCAGCGGGGCCGCCTGCCAGGCTTCGCCGTGGTAGCCCTTGGCATAACGCGCCATCGACTGCGCCACATTGAACAGGCCAACCTGGTCCGCGTACAGCATCGGGCCACCGCGGAACAGCGGAAAACCGTAGCCGGTCAGGTAGACCATGTCGATATCCGAGGCCTTGGAGGCAATGCCTTCTTCCAGGATCTTGGCGCCTTCGTTGACCAGCGCGAACACCAGGCGCTCGACGATTTCCTCATCGGAGATCTTGCGGCGGGTAATGCCCAGGTCCTTGGAATGCTGCACGATCATGTCGTTGACCTGCTGGTTCGGGTACGGCTTGCGGTCGCCCGCCTTGTAGTCGTACCAGCCCGCGCCGGTCTTCTGGCCATAGCGGCCCAGTTCGCACAGCAGGTCGGCGGTCTTCGAGTACTGGATTTCCGGCTTGTCGATAGCGCGGCGCTTGCGGATCGCCCAGCCGATGTCGTTGCCGGCCAGGTCGCCCATGCGGAACGGGCCCATGGCAAAGCCGAACTTCTCGATGGCCTTGTCCACCTGCTCCGGCAGCGCGCCTTCGTCCAGCAGGTAGCCAGCCTGGCGGCTGTACTGCTCGATCATGCGGTTGCCGATAAAGCCGTCGCACACGCCCGATACCACAGCGGTCTTCTTGATCTTCTTGGCGAGCTGCATGACGGTTGCCAGCACATCCTTGCCGGTCTTTTCGCCGCGCACCACTTCCAGCAGCTTCATCACGTTGGCCGGGCTGAAGAAGTGCATGCCGACCACGTCTTGCGGACGTTTGGTGAAGGAGGCGATCTTGTTGACGTCCAGCGTGGAGGTGTTCGAAGCCAGGATCGCGCCCTGCTTCATCACTTCATCCAGCTTCTTGAAGACGATTTCCTTGACGCCCATTTCCTCGAACACAGCCTCGATGACCATGTCCGCGTCCTTGATCTCGTCATAGGACAGCGTGGTGGTCAGCAGGCCCATGCGCTGCTCGACCTTCTCTTGCGTGAGCTTGCCCTTCTTGGCGCTGTTTTCGTAGTTCTTGCGGATCGTGGCCACGCCGCGGTCCAGTGCTTCCTGCTTGGTTTCCAGCATGATCACCGGCACGCCGGCGTTCAGGAAGTTCATGGTGATGCCGCCGCCCATGGTGCCGGCGCCAATCACGGCGACCTTCTCGATCTTGCGGGTTGCGGTGCCTTCCGGCACGTCAGGAATCTTGCTGGCGGCGCGTTCGCCAAAGAAGGCGTGGCGCAGCGCGCGCGATTCCGGCGTGGTGATCAGGTACATGAAGCCTTCGCGCTCGGCCTTCAGGCCAGCTTCGAACGGCTTGAGCGAGGCGGCCACGGCATCCACGCACTTCAGCGGCGCCGGGAAGTTCTTGGCAACGGCTGCCACGGTATTGCGCGAGAAAGCGATAAAGCCTTCCGCGTTCTCGTGCTTGACCTTCAGGTCGCGCACCTTGGGATACGGGCCGGGGTTGGCCGCCGCCGTCTTGGCAAACGCCACGGCTGCGGGCAGCACTTCACCGTCGACGATCTCGTCGAACAGCTTGGTGCCGGCGAATTTCTCGCTGGGGATGGCGTTGCCCGACACGATCATGTTCAGGGCGGCTTCCAGGCCGATCACGCGCGGCAGGCGCTGCGTGCCGCCGGCGCCGGGCAGCAGGCCCAGCTTCACTTCCGGCAGGGCGATCTGCGCGCCCTTCGAAGCCACACGGTAGTTACAACCCAGCGCCAGTTCCAGGCCACCGCCCATGGCGACGGAATGGATCGCCGCCACGACGGGCTTGCTCGAACCTTCCACGACCTTGATCACCGAGTGCAGCGTCGGCTCCTGGGTGGCCTTGGGCGTATTGAATTCACGGATGTCGGCGCCGCCCGAGAAGGCTTTGCCGGCGCCGGTAATGACGATGGCCTTGACGGCCGCATCGTCCAGCGCACGGGTCATGCCTTCGACGATGCCAAGCCGGGTGCTGAGACCCAGGCCATTGACGGGGGGATTGTCGAGCGTGATGACGGCGACGCCGTCCTGAACCTGATACTGCGCTGTCATGCTGGTTCCTTTGGTAACTAGAACTAGAAGTTGTCTCGGGATTCGAATTCTCGAATTATGTTTTTCCGCGGGGCTCCAAACCACCGCCTGGCCACCGGGGAAGCACTGTACTTGCCCCCTCGGCCGGTGCCCACCCTATCGCGAGCGGATCAAGCATACACAAAATAGCACGGTCGTTCAATTTCATTTTGGGGCTTCGCTGGCACTCCCATGCGCCTCGTTCATGGCGGATCTCGCCCGCGTGCATTCAGGCTGCCAAAAGGTTGCCAAAGGCCACCAAAAGACTAGGGTAAGTCCGGAGTCTCATGGCCCATGCAGCACATTTCCCCGGCCCCGAGGATTACCTCTAGTCACAGTAGGCGACTTTCCTGACATAAACCGCCGCAATCCTCGGATTTACCCGGATAACCCGGTAAACTCGCGCCCTTTGCCCGCACGGGCGCCCCACAAGGCGTCGCCCGTGCCGAAGCCGCGGCTCCGCCCGCCGAAGTTCCAGTGACCCTGATGTCTTCCCATCCACACCCCCATCCTCACCAGCACCCCGTCGTCGAGCACGACGACCTGCAGCGCAAGCTCAAAGCCCGCCACCTGACCATGATCGCCATCGGTGGCGCGGTCGGCACCGGGCTGTTCGTAGCCTCCGGCGCGTCGATCTCCCAGGCGGGGCCTGGTGGCGCACTGCTGATGTACTGCCTGATCGGCCTGATGGTGTACTGCCTGATGACCAGCCTGGGCGAGCTCGCCGTGCATATGCCGGTGGCCGGCTCTTTCGTCACCTACAGCGCGCTGTACGTAGAAGAAGGCTTTGGCTTCGCGCTCGGCTGGAGTTACTGGTTCAGCCTCGCGGTCACGATTGCCGTGGAGCTGGCGGCGGCGCAGCTGGTGATGCAGTACTGGTTTCCGCACGTCTCCGGCGTAGTGTGGAGCGCAGGATTCCTGCTGTTGATGTTTGGCCTCAATGCCTTTTCGGTACGCGGCTTCGGTGAGGCCGAGTACTGGTTCGCGCTGATCAAGGTGGCCACGATCCTGATCTTCCTGGCGGCTGGCCTGATGATGATCTTCGGCATCATGCAGGGCGGCCCGCAGTCTGGCTGGCACAACTTCACGCTGGGCGATGCGCCCTTCGTTGGCGGCATCCCCGCCATGTTCGGGGTGGCCATGATCGCCGGGTTCTCCTTCCAGGGCACGGAAACGGTCGGTGTGGCCGCCGGCGAAGCCGCCGACCCGGCACGCACCATCCCGCGCGCCATCCGCCAGACCTTCTGGCGCATCCTGCTGTTCTACGTGCTGGCGATCCTGATCATCGGCGTGCTGATCCCCTACACCGACCCCAGCCTGCTGCGCAACGACGTCACCGACATCGGTGTCAGCCCCTTCGCGCTGGTGTTCCGCCACGCCGGCCTGGCCTTCGCCGCCGGCCTGATGAATGCCGTGGTGCTGACCGCCCTGCTCTCCGCCGGCACCTCCAGCATGTACGCCTCCACCCGGATCCTTTACGGGCTGGCGGTCAGCGGGCGGGCGCCGCGCGCGCTGGCGCGGCTCTCCGCCAGCGGCGTGCCCTACGTGGCGCTGTTCGCCACCACCGCCGTCGGCGCCCTGTGCTTTCTCAGCTCGTTGTTTGGCGACAAGGCGGTCTACCTGTGGCTGCTGAACACGTCCGGCATGACTGGCTTTATCGCCTGGCTTGGTATCGCCATCAGCCACTACCGCTTTCGCCGCGGGCTGGTGCACCAGGGCTACAAGCCGTCCGACCTGGCTTACCGCTCGCCGCTCTACCCGTTTGGCCCCATCTTTGCCATCGTGCTGTGCGTGGTGATCGTGCTCGGCCAGAACTACCAGGCCTTCTCCGACGTGCGCGGGCGCTGGCTGGAGATTGTCGGCACCTATATCGGCGTGCCGCTGTTCCTGGTTCTCTGGCTTGGCTATCGGCTGGTCAAGAAGACGCGGCTGATCGACTACGAAGATATGCCGTTCAACTGCAAGCGGGCCACCGAGGCAGGGCCGGCTGCAGCTTCACTGCCAAGGCAATCGTCCACCGACAGCAATGCCGCATAACACGCCAGATCCACATTGCCGCCGCTGATGATGATGCCAACCCGCTTGCCCTGCAGCGGTAGCCCCGCATAGCGCGCGGCCGCAAGGCCAAGGCAGCCGGTCGGCTCGACCACCAGCTTCATCGCCTGCGCGAACATGCGCATGCATTCGCGCAGCGTGTGGTCCGGCACGGCGACAATGTCGCTCACGCCGCGGTGGATCAGCCCGAACGTCAGCGCCCCAAGATGCTGGGCGCGCGCGCCGTCGGCGATCGTGTCGGGCGGCTCGATATGCACGATGGCGCCACGGCGAAGCGACTGCTGCCCATGATTGCCGGCCTGCGGCTCGACGCCGTACAGCAGGCAGCCGGGCGAGAGCTGTTCTTTCACCAGGACGGCGCCCCCGAGCAGCCCCCCGCCCCCCTGGCAAACGAACAGGGCATCGAGCGGGCCGGTTTCCTCCAGCAACTCGCGCGTGACCGTGCCTTGCCCGGCAATGACATCGGCATGGTCGTAGGGCGGGATCAGGGTCATCCCGCGTTCTTCCGCCAGGCGCCGCGTGATCGCTTCGCGGTCGTCCACCTGGCGGTCGTACAAGACCACCTGCGCGCCGCAGGCACGAGTCGCCTCCACCTTGGACGCCGCCGCGTCACGAGGCATCACCACCACCACCGGAATGCCAAGCACCTGCCCGGCTAGCGCAATGCCTTGCGCGTGGTTGCCGCCGGAGAACGCAACCGCGCCGCGGCGGCGCTGCCCGGCGTCGAAGCGCGCCAGCGCATTGAAGGCGCCGCGAAACTTGAAGGCGCCGGTACGTTGCAGGTTCTCGCACTTGAAGAACAGCTCGGCGCCCACCCAGGTGTCCATCGCGGGCGAACGCAGCACCGGTGTGCGCCGCGCGTGCCCGGCCAGGCGGCTGGCGGCGGCCACCACATCGTCATAGGCCGGCAGGGCCGCGCACATCGACCGGCTCACTCCGCGGCCTCGTCGGTGGGACGCTTCCACGCGGCCAGCACCTCAGGCGAAGGCGTCAGCGCGAGGTCGATGCCGCGCGTGCCGATCGGCTGCTGGAACCAGCGCTTGTGCAATGCCACCACCTCCGGGCCCGCGAAGACCGAAGTCAACGTCTGGTCGACCAGTTGCTTCCACTCCGGATCGGATTTCGGCAGCATCAGCGCATTGCGTTCGGTGGACAGCGCCGGCCCCACGACCGTGTAATGCGACGGGGCCTTTGAATTGGCGCGCAGGCCATACAGCACCACATCATCCAGCACGAAGGCCTGGGCGCGGCCAGTCTCCAGCAACAGGAAGGACTCGTTATGGTCCTTCGCGTACACGTCGTTGTAGGCGTACTGCGTCCTGAGCCGGCGCACGTGGCGATCGCCGGTGGAGCCCGCGCTGGTGACCACGACCTTGCCGCGCAGGTCGTTGAGGGATTGAATGCCGGAATCCTCGCGAACCAGCATGCGGACCACCGACACATAGTGCGATACGCTGAATGCGACCTGCTTCTGGCGCTCGACCGTATTGGTGTTGGGCGCGCAGTCCACGGTCACCAGGCCGTTCATCACCGCCGGCACGCGGCTCTGCGCCGTCAGCGGCAGCCAGCGCACCTTCAGGTCCTTCAGGCCGAGTTTCTGGCGCGCGGCCTCGGCCACGCGCAGGCACAAGTCCACGGCGTAGCCCGAAGGCTGGCCCTTGATGTCGGAGAAAGAGAACGGCAGCGCGCCCTCGCGATAGCCCATCGCGATCGTGCCGGATTCCCGGATCTGCTCCAGGATCGGGCTCTGGGCGCGCGCGGACTGGAGGCTGGCCAAAGCAGCGAGGGCAGTCAGCGCGGCGAATGCGCGCGCTGTGAAAGAGGCAGGAAAGGACATGGCAGGTGCTCGGGCAAAGTGCGTAGCGTATTGCGCACTCCGCCCCAGCGAAACAATATCTTTCTTATAAGAACATGCCCGGCATTCTCATAAGAAAATTGCTTTTTTTGCGATCAAGCCATGCGCGCCGGGGAAGGTATCGCTGGTGCGACCGCTTCGCCGTGACCGGCGGCCACATCGACGCAGACCGGGTCGAACTCTTCCTCTGTCCCCAGCTCCCCCTCCCATTTGGCAACGACGGCAGTGGCGATGCTATTGCCCAGGACATTGGTTGCCGTGCGCCCCATATCCAGGAACTGATCGATTCCCATCACCAGCAACAGCCCGGCCTCCGGCAAGCCGAACATCGGCAAGATGGCGGCTACCACCACCAGCGAGCCGCGCGGAACCGCGGCCATGCCCTTGCTGCTGACCATCAGGATCAGCAGCATGGTGATCTGGTGCCCGAGCGACATATGGATATCGAAGGCCTGCGCGATAAAGACCGCCGCAAACGCCTGATACACCATGGAACCGTCGAGGTTGAAGGAGTATCCCAGCGGCAGGACAAAACCGACCAGGCGCTTCTTCACCCCGAAGCGCTGCAGCCGCTCGATCATCTTCGGGTAAGCCGCCTCGCTGCTGGCGGTGGAAAAGGCAATCATCATGGGCTCGCGGATACCCTTTGCCAGATCGAACATGCGCCCCTTGAGAACCACATATCCCGCGATAAAGAGCACGGCCCACAGGGCCAGCAAAGCGAGATAGAACGCGCCGATGAACTTGCCATAGGTCACCAGTACGTCAAGACCCTGCACGGTGATGGCCGCGGCAAGCGCCGCAAAGATGCCGGCCGGCGCGAACAACATCACCGTATTCGTGATGCGCAGCATCACGTGCATCAGTTCGTCGACGGACCGCTTCAGGAATTGGCCCGAGCCACCGGTCGTCTTGCCCAGCGCAATGCCGAAGAAAAGCGAAAAGATCAGGATCTGCATGATCTCGTTGGTCGCCATGGCCTCGAAGATGCTTTTCGGGAAAATATGCGTGACGAACTCTTTCAGGTTGAGTGCGCTGGTCTTGAGATTCGTGCTTGCGCCAGCGTCCGGCAGAACCAGGTTCAGGCTGACACCGGGTTGCGCCAGGTTCACGAACAGCAGGCCGATGCTCAGCGACACGAGTGACGCGAGGATGAACCATGTCAAGGCCTTGGCGCCGATGCGGCCAATCGCCTTGGTGTCGTCCATGCTCGCGATCCCTGAGACCAGGGTGGCAAATACGAGCGGGGCGATGATCATCTTGATCATGCGCAGGAAGATCTCGGTGATGATCGAGAAATTCCCGGCAATCGCCTTGGCTGCTGCCGCGTCTGCCGCCATGCGGTGACAGGCATAGCCGACGATGACACCCAGGACCATGCTGAGCATGATCCAGCGGGTAAGTTTGTTAGTGGTTTTCAAAGCTTCGCCTCCTGGCCGTTTTCCAATATCGACGCGCAATGCATCCTGCCGATGTCGATAAGACAGATTATCTAGTACTAGACAAAACGTCAACACGATGAAAACCCGAAGTATTTCGGCAAGCTGAGTGCACAACGCCGGTGGCAGGCGCACACCTCCCGGCAACGGCAGCAAAGCGGAAACAATGGAGGGGATGGCCAGAGCGAGGCCAGGCATGCAATAGCGATACCGGGGGGGGATCCCCGGTGAAGGCAAAGGCCATCGCGCGCGGCCTGATGGACAGGCTCACACGAATGACGATCGGTGGGAATAGTCGAATCTGTTCCTGGCTGTTATTCCGCCGGCGCCAACATCACCTGCGCCACGCAGGCATGGCTGGCCGGTGCCACGCGCACCGGCCAGCCATGCCGCGGATCGGTCCAATCAGCCAGCAAGCAACGCCGCGAACCGGTCGATATCGACGTTCCCGCCGCTGATGAGGACACCCACGCGCTTGCCTTGCAGCTCGGCCTTCATGGCACGCGCGGCGGCAAAGCCGAGGCAGCCGGTAGGTTCCACCACCAGCTTCATGCGCGACGCGAAAAAGCGCATGCAGTCGACCAGCTCGTCGTCGGTCGCGGTAACGATGTCATCGACATCGCGGCGAATGATCTCGAACGTGTAGTTGCCAAGGTGCTGCGTCTGCGCGCCGTCGGCGATGGTCTTGGGGGTCTCGATATGCACGATCGAGCCAGTGCGGAACGACTGCTGGCCGTCGTTGCCGGCAGCAGGCTCCACGCCGTAGATCTTGCATTGGGGAGACAGCGCGCGCGCGGACAACGCGGACCCGGAAAGCAGCCCGCCGCCGCCAAGGCAGACGAACAGGGCATCCAGCTCGCCGGCTTCCTCGAACAATTCCTTGGCGGCGGTGCCCTGGCCGGCGATGACGTCCGGGTGGTCATACGGCGGGATCAGCGTCAGGCCCTGTTCCTCGGCCAGCTTGCGGCCGATTGCCTCGCGGTCCTCGGTATAGCGGTCATAGATCACCACCTTGCCGCCGTAGCCCTTGGTCGCGGCAACCTTCGCGGCCGGCGCGTCATGCGGCATGATGATCGTCGCCGGCATGCCGAGCAGGGAGGCCGACAGCGCGATGGCCTGCGCGTGGTTACCCGAGGAAAAGGCCACCACCCCCGCCCGCCTCTGGCCTTCGTCGAACTTCGACAACGCGTTGAAGGCGCCACGAAACTTGAAGGCGCCCATGCGCTGCAGGTTCTCGCACTTGAAGAACAGCTCCGCGCCCACTTCCTTGTCCGCGGTGCGCGAGCGCATGACGGGGGTGCGGTGCGCGTAGCCCTCAATCCGCGCAGCGGCGGCTGACACATCATCAAAGGTCGGTAGATTAAACATGGTCGTCATTCTCGTTTGAGTAAAAAGGCTACCAGGGCCAGTGGATGCTGGTGCCAGTTTGCGCGGTGGCGGCTCGCCGCTGGAGCAGGCGAGCCACCGTCAGGTCCTGCAACGCCAGGCCTGTCATATCAAAGACGGTGATGTCGGTGTCGTGGCGCTCAACTTGCACCTTGCCGCCCAGCACGTCGCCGATTTCCGTGCAAGGCGTGTCCGGCGCCCACTGCGTCTCGCCGATCTGGCGGGCCTGGGCCCGATCGTCGACGAACAATCGCGCGCGCGCCAGCAGGCCGTCGGGCAACTCGCGCTTGCCGCGTGTGTCCGCGCCCACGCAATTCAGGTGCGTGCCTGGCTGCACGGCTTGCAGGTCGAACAGCGCACCGCCGCCCGGCGTAGCCGTGATCACTACGTCGCTGCCCGCCACTGCCGCATTGCGCTCGGGGGCATGGGATATCTCACAGCGCTCGGCAAAGGCGCGCTCGAACGCCGCGTCGTGCTGGCCCGTCACCGTAACGTATTGAACCTGCTTGAGCGAGGGCAGCAGCGCAAGGGCAAACGTCAACTGAATCCGCGCCTGCACGCCGGTGCCGAACAGGCACAGGCGCTCGCTGTCCTGGCGTGCCAGCCACTGAAGCCCAAGGCCGCCGGCGGCACCGGTGCGCATCGTGGTGACGGCGTTGCCATCGATCATGCACACTGGCCGCCCGGTTGCCGGATCGATCAGCATGATCGTGGCCTGATGCGGCTCGCCGCCCACCTCGCGGTTGGCTGGCCAGAATCCGGCCGCCTTGAAACCCAGCAGGCCTTGCGACTGGACGTCGCCGGACTTGATGCCGAACACGCCACCGGTCGCCAGCGGCTCCCGAACCAGCGGAAAGACACGGCCCTCGCCCTGGCTATGCAGGGCAAAGGCTTCGCTCACCGCCTCCATGGCATCTGCCGGCTGCAGCAGTGACTCGACCTGGTTCTTGTCGAGCAGGAGCAAGCGCGCTTCACTTGGCATAGCTATACACCGTAGCCCGCGACACGCCGAGATGCAGCGCCACGATTTCCATGGCGCGGCGCACCTCCATGAACCCCGCCTCTTTGAGCTCGCGCAGCAATGCGCGCCTGTCTTCGGCCTTGAGGGATCGCGGCGTGGTGGCCAGCCGCGCGGCGAACTGGTCGATGCGGGCCCGGATGGCATCTGCGCCGGCCGGGTCGAGCGACTCCTTCATCCCCGCGCCGGCGTCCACGCTGCCGAACTGGCCGAGCACGTTCTGCAAGCTGCGGAACAGCGTCAGGTCGACGTTCATGCACAGGGCTGCCACATAGCCCCCGGTCGAATCCTTGATGCCGATCGACGTGCTCTTGGCCTGCCGCCCGTCGGCGAACTGATTCGCATAATTGGCGATCACCTGCGGATACTCGGGGTCGGCGATCCGGGCAAGGCCTAGCTCGGTTGCGGGGTCTCCCACCTGGCGGCCCGACAGGTTGTTATGGATGGCGAGAATGGCGTGCTTGGGGTCCAGCAGATCGTGAACAACCACCTCGCAAAAGGGCGCGAAGGTCTCGCTCAAACCTTGGGCCACCTGCTTGAGTTGCTCGAGCAGCGCTTGCTGCTCGGGTGTGCGTTCTGGTGTGCGTTTTTTCATATAGACAGGTTATCCAAATGTAGACAATTCGTCAATATCAGGTTTGATCACAACCAGGCACATGACGCGGCGCCCGCAATGCAGGCGCCGCGTCATGTGCTTGCCTCAGGCCGGCTCGAAGCGCTCCCCCTTGAATACCCGCACCGGCGTGCCACGCTCCACCTGATGGTGCAGCATCCGCCGCTGGGCGCGTTGGGCGAGCATGCTCTGGTCCGCCTGCTGCGCCAGCTTATGCGCGATCAGCAACGTGGCAATGCGCTTGTTGGCATGCTGGCTGCGCTCGGACTGCACCCTGACGCTAATGCCGGTATCCACATGGATGGCGCGCACGGCCGACTCGGTTCGGTTCACGTGCTGCCCGCCTGGCCCGGAGGCCCGGCAGGTCTCAAAGCGGATCTCGCCCGCCAGGGCTGGTGACGGCGCAGCGCAACGCGCCACGCCGATAAACCAGTTCTTGCGCGCATGCCTGGGCCGGTAAGGACTCTGGCAAGTCCATTGCACAGTGCCCTCCCACTGGCGCGCCAGGTCCGGCGCCCGCTCGCCGTCCAGGCTCACCAGCACCGAGCGCAGGGTGCCGGCTCGCTCGCCGCCCTCCTCGCCAATGATCTCGATCTGCACGCTGCAAAGCGCCGCCTCGTGCAGCAGGCGCCGGAGCGCCCGGCTGACCGCCAGGCAGCATTCGGATGGCCCTTGCGCCGCGGAAAGTTGTAGCAGGATCATCGGCAGCACTCCCCGCTGGTCTTGTACGTGAGCACGGGGCGCAGGCGCGCCAGCGGCCTTGCCAGGCCCGCGTCGCAAAGCGCCGCCACCACGCTGTCGATCGGCTTGTAGGCTTGCGGCGCCTCCTCGTAAATCAACTGCCGGTCACGGCAGATCACGCGGCTGTCAAAACGTGTCCGGCTCAGTTGCTCGACGGTAAAGCGCCCCGACAAGCGGCTCTTGCACTCGCCGCGCATCCATTTGCGGCCCGCGCCGTGCGCCAGCGACAACAAGCTGCGCGCATCGGCTACCGGCTCGACCAGGTAGCTGTAATCTCCCCGCGAACCCGGGATGACCACCGGGCCAGCATCGGCCGGCGTGGCGCCCTTGCGGTGCAGCCAGCCGGCAATGCCGTCGATCGTGGCCGCCGCCAGGAAGTTGTGGTCAACGTCGAGCACCCGCTCCCCACCGCCATGCAGCCGGTCCAGCATGCGGCGCGCGACCAGCTCGCGGTTGCCCTGAGCGAAACGCAGCGCCTGCGCGTGCCGGGCCAGATAGTCGGCGCCATCCTGGCTGGCGCCGCTCAAGCCACTGTGGCCGAAGCGCTCGATATGGTCTTGCAGGATTGCCTGGCCGAGCCCGCGCGAGCCGCTGTGCACCAGCAGCACCAGCCGGCGGCGCTCCAGCCCGAGCGCCGCCACCGCGGCTTGGTCAAGAATCTCGTCGATCTGCTGCACTTCGGCAAAGTGATTGCCCCCGCCGATCGTGCCCAGCGCGTGCTCGTGGCCAACGCCCTGCAGCGACTGGCTGGCCACGACCTGCGCCACGGCCTCGTCCCATGAAGCGTCGAGCGGCCCATCGATATTGCCGAGCCGCTTCTCCAGCTGGTCCGCGCCGATCCTGGTCGCGTCCAGCTCCGTGCGCCACAGCGCCATGCCGCAGCCGATGTCATTGCCGACCAGCGCAGGATAGAGCCGGCCGCTGGAGAAAAAGGCCGCACCCACCGGATATCCCCGGCCAGGATGCAAGTCCGGCATGCCGGCGACGCGCTCCATGTCGGCGAGACTAGCGGTGTGATGAAGTTGTTGGATCGCGTTGCCTTCGATCCAGGTGTGGTCCGACGCGATCAGCGATACGCGCTCGGACAGATGCTTGATGCAATTGAAATTGCCCATATACCATCCAGATAAGAGAAAGAATCTGATGTGGCAGGCCGGAGCCGGGCAATGCAACTCACCGCGCAACGCAATGCCAATTTGGCGATGCGCTTGCGGGGCGGAACGATTAAACCTGGCGCGGCCTGCAAAGATGCATCGACGTTTTCATGGTGTGCTCTCCTTTGCAGTGCGGTTGATGAATGAAGGGGAACGATCGTAATGCGCAATGGCGTGATCTGGCAATGTTGACGATCAGATCAGCGCGTGCGGCTGTTGTCAGACCGAGACACTTATCTGTCACGCGAGCGTCACGCCTTCATCACGCCACCGTCACGTAGACCATGCATCGTAGCGGTCTTTCGACACCACTCTTCTCCTACATGCGCATCATCCCGTCCGCGACCGTCATTGCCGTTATCGCCGTCACCGCTGCGGCCTGGGCTTTGCCCGCCGCGGCCCAGGCCACAGCCCCCGCCGCCTACCCCGCCACCCTCGCCGGCCACGCCATCCTGCCCGCGCAGAGCTATATCGCCGCGCCCAAGGACGCGCCGCAGGACCTGCAGGAGAGCGGCAAGTTCACCACCGGCGCGCGCGTGGAAAAGATCGGTGCGGTGGAAGGCCAGTCGAACAACCGGCCGACGGGTGTGTCACTGCCCTTCAAGGGCCAGCCGCTGCAAGGCCATTCCGGCATCAAGCACATGGCGGACGGCAGCTTCTGGGTGCTGACCGACAATGGCGCCGGCAGCAAGGCCAACTCACCGGACTTCATGCTCTACCTGAATCACTACAAGGTGGACTTCAAAAGCGGCAAGCTCCATCGCCTGGGCACTGTGTTCCTGCACGATCCGGACAAGAAGGTGCCCTTCCGCGTCGTCCACGAAGGCACCAGGCAACGCTACCTGACCGGTTCAGACTTCGACACGGAGAGCTTCCAGTTCGCCGGCGGCGCGCTGTGGATCGGCGACGAGTTCGGGCCCTTCCTGATCAAGGCCGACCTGCAAGGCAAGGTGCTGGCCGTGTACGACACGCTGGTCGACGGCAAGGTCGTCCGCTCGCCGGACCATCCCGCCGTGACCACGCCGGGCGTGCCGGGCGGCGCGGTGGACTTCCAGGTCAAGCGCTCCAAGGGCTTCGAAGGCATGGCCTCGTCCCCGGACGGCAGCAAGCTCTACGCGCTGCTGGAAGGCCCCGTGTGGAACGCCGAAGCCAAGGATTTTGAACGCATCGGCGGCAAGGAAGCCCTGCGGGTGCTGGAGTTCGACACCCAGGCCGGCAAGTGGACGGGCCGCTCATGGAAGTACCCGCTGGAAGCCAATGGCAACGCCATCGGCGACTTCAACATGATCGACGCCAGCACCGGCCTCATCATCGAGCGCGACAACGGCGAAGGCACGGCCGACAAAGCCTGCCCCGAAGGCCAGAAGCGCAACGACTGCTTCTCGGATATCGCCAAGTTCAAGCGCATCTACAAGATCGAGCTGAGCGACGCCAATGCGGGCGGCCCGGTGCGCAAGATCGGCTACATCGACCTGCTCAATATCGCCGACCCCGACAAGCTGGCCCGCAAGCCGCTCAACGAAGGCGTGCTCAAGTTCCCGTTCTTCACCATCGAGAACGTGGATGTGGTCGACCCGACCCATATCGTGGTCGGCAACGACAACAACCTGCCCTTCTCCAGCAGCCGCGAGCCTAACAAGGCCGACGACAATGAACTGGTGCTGCTTGAGGTCGGTGAGTTCCTGAGGGCGAAGTAATTGGCTTCAGGGCAGTGCCGGCGCACGAGCCGGCATGGATGGGTGTCCCGGGCTCACGAGGACACCCATCCGGCCTACACCTCCAGCCATTCCTTGCGAACGGCGGCATTGGCCTTCAGGTCCCCGGGGGTGCCCTCGAACACGATATGCCCGTGCCCCATCACATAGACCCGCTGCGAAA
Organism: Cupriavidus sp. UME77; assembly: GCF_014170355.1. Lineage (NCBI taxonomy): Bacteria > Pseudomonadati > Pseudomonadota > Betaproteobacteria > Burkholderiales > Burkholderiaceae > Cupriavidus > Cupriavidus sp. UME77. The sequence continues at coordinate 251,885 of NZ_LZZU01000086.1, read as the reverse complement.
TATCCAGCGCGATAGCCAGCTTCTGCTCGATCAGCAGTACCGACACGCCACGCTCCTTCAGGACCTTCAGGTAATCGCCCACCAGCGCGACGATCATCGGAGCCAGCCCTTCGGTAGGCTCGTCGATCAACACCAGGTCGGGGTCGCCCATCAGGGTGCGGCACAGCGTGAGCATCTGCTGCTCGCCGCCGGAGAGCACGCCGGCTGACGTATTCTCGCGCTCCTTCAGGCGCGGAAACATGTTGTACATGTCCTGCACCGTCCAGCGAGGCTTGGACTGGCGCGGATTGCGCTTCTCGCCGAGCTGCAGATTCTGGCGCACCGTGAGCGTGGGAAAGATATCGCGGTTCTCCGGCACGTAGCCCACGCCCAGGTGGGCGATCTCGAAGGTGCGCCGCCCGAGGATCTCTTCGTCGCGAAAGCGCACCGATCCTTCCGCCTTGACCATGCCGAGGATGGCCTTGGCCATGGTCGAGCGCCCCACCCCGTTGCGGCCCAGCAGCGCGACGATCTCGCCTTCGTCGATATGCGCGTCGACGCCGTGGAGGATATGGCTTTTGCCGTAGTAGGCGTGCAGGCCCTGCACGTCCAGCATGCGCTTGCCCATCAGTGCGCTCCCTCAGTAGCAGGTTCGTCCAGGGTCGTGCCCAGGTAAGCTTCCTTGACCTTGCGGTTGGCGCGGATGGCCTCGGGCGTGTCGGTGGCGATGACCTCGCCGTAGACCAGCACCGAGATCCGGTCGGCCAGCCCGAACACCACGCTCATGTCGTGCTCCACCATCACCAGGGTCTTGCCCACGGTGACGCGGCGGATCAGTTCCACCGCATGGTCGGACTCCGAGCGGCTCATGCCGGCCGTGGGCTCGTCCAGCAGGATCACCTCGGCGCCGCCGGCGATGGTGATGCCGATCTCCAGCGCGCGCTGTTCCGCATAGGTCAGCAGGCTGGCCTGGGTGCTATGGCGGTGCTGCAGGCCGATCAGCTCCAGCACTTCGTCCGCCCGCTCGCGCGCGTCGCGCAGCTCGGACAGGCGATGCCAGAACGAATACTTGTAACCCAATGACCAGAGCACCGCGCAGCGCAGGTTTTCGAACACCGACAAGCGGTGAAAGATATTGGTGATCTGGAAGCTGCGCGACAGCCCCATGCGGTTGATCACGAATGGCTGCAGCCCGCCGATCTCCTGGCCATTCAGCCTGACCGTGCCCGAGCTCGGCGCGAAGCGCCCCGAGATCAGGTTGAAGGTTGTCGATTTACCGGCGCCGTTGGGGCCGATCAGCGCATGCCGCTCCCCCTTGGGGATGCTCAGGTTGACACCCCGGATGATCTCGGTCTGGCCGAATTTCTTGCGTACGTCGTTCAGTTCCAGTGCGGCGCTCATGCCGTGCCTCCCGCCATTTCGGCCTGTACCTTGTCCCACGTGGCGCGCACCCGCGCGCGCGCGGCGCGGCAAGCCAGCAGGCCGGCCACCCACAACGCCGCGGCCACCAGCCACGGCTTCACCGTCGCGGCGTCAAAGCCGATGCGCAACAGCGACATCTCGGTCCCGTTGGCGCTATCCACCTGCACCTTGTAGACCAGCTCCACGGTGAGGATCACCGCGGCGAGCAGCACCAGCCCGGCAGCCGCGGCGCGGCCGTAGTCGGGCAACATGGCGCGCAGCTTGCCGCGCGCGAGCAGCGGCACCTGCATCATCAGCAAGCTGGCGATGCCGCCCGGCACGAACATGACCATCAGCACGAAAAACAAGCCAAGGTAGAGCAGCCAGGCCTTGGTCAGGTCCGACAGCGCGACCGCGAACAAGATGAACACCACCGCCCCGATCACCGGCCCGAAGAACACGCCCGCGCCGCCGATGAAGGCTGCCAGCAGCACCCCGCCGGAGCGCACCGCACTGACGTTCTCGGCTGACACGATCTCGAAGTTGATGGCCGACAGCGCCCCCGAGATGCCGGCGAAGAACGCCGACAGGATCAGCACCAGGTAGCGCACGCGCTGCGTGTTGTAGCCGATGAATTCCACCCGCTCCGGGTTGTCGCGCACCGCGTTGGCAATGCGGCCGAGCGGCGTCTGGGTCCAGGCGTACATGGCCACCATCGACAGCAGGCACCACACTGCGATCAGGTAATACACCTGGCGCCCGGGGCCGTAGGTGATGCCGAACACGGGGTCTCCCACCATGCGGTTGGTGGAGATACCGCCCTCGCCGCCAAAGAAATCCGGGAACATCAGCGAGCTGGCAAATACCATTTCCCCGATGCCCATGGTGATCATCGCGAAGGTGGTGCCGGACTTCTTGGTGGTGACATAGCCGAACAGCACGCCGAAGAAGGCGCCGGCCAGGCCGCCAACCACCGGCAGCAGCGAGACCGGCAGCCATACCTTGCCCGCCCCCACCATATTGAGCACGTGGATGGCGATGAAGGCGCCCAGGCCCGCGTACACCGCATGGCCGAACGACAGCATGCCGGTCTGCCCGAGCAGCATGTTGTAGGACAGCGCGAAAATAATCATGATGCCCATCTGGGACATCAGCGTGATGGCGAACCCGCCGGTGAAGAACAGCGGCATCACCAGCATCAGGGCCGCGGTCAGGCCCCAGATCGCCCAGCGCGCCAGGTTCATCGGGCGGTAGCGCATGGTGCTGCCGGTCACAACCGTCTCGCGGCGTTGTTGCATTGTCGTCTCCATGCTCATGCTATCAACCCTCCCTGGTGCCCATCAAACCACGCGGGCGGAAGATCAGCATCACCACCAGCAACAGATACGGCAGTACCGGGGCAACCTGCGCCACCGTCAGCTTCCATAGCGAAGACAGCGGCGTGCTGTCGGTAACCTGCAGGCCGATCGAGCCCAGCAGGCCAGCCAGCGAGGCGTCAAGCGTGACGGCAAAGGTCTGCAGCACGCCGATCAGCAGCGAGGCAATGAACGCCCCCACTAATGACCCCATGCCGCCCACCACCGCCACCACGAAGATGATCGACCCCACCGCCGCCGCCATCGACGGCTCGGTGATAAAGGCATTGCCGCCGATCACGCCGGCCAGCCCCGCCAGCGCGGCGCCACCGCCGAACACCATCATGAACACGCGCGGCACATTATGGCCAAGCGCCTCGACCATTTCCGGATGCGTCAGCGCGGCCTGGATCACCAGCCCGATGCGGGTGCGGGTGAGCACCAGGTAGATCGCCACCAGCATGGCCAGCGACACCACCATCATGAAGGCGCGGTACTTGGGGAACGAGGACGTGAATACGGTAAACAACGGCCCGTCCAGCTCTGCCGGGATGCGGTAGGGTACGGCGGCAAGGCCCCATACCAGCTTCACGCCTTCCTCGATCAGGTAAGCCAGGCCGAAGGTGAACAGCAGTTCTGCCACGTGCCCGTACTTGTGCACGGTGCGCAGCCCGAAGCGCTCCACCAGCGCGCCAGCGCCGGCCACCAGCAGCGGCGCGAAGATCAGCGCGGGCCAGAAGCCGATCTTGCTGGCAATGGTGTAGGCAAAGTACGCGCCCAGCATGTAGAAGCTGGCGTGCGCGAAGTTCAGCACGCCCATCATGCTGAAGATCAGCGTAAGCCCGGAAGAGAGCATGAACAGCAACAGCCCGTAGCTGACGCCGTTCAATAGGGAAATGACGAAGAATTCCACAACTTATCCTTCATTCTGACGCACGTGGCCAGCTGGCGGCCACCAATCGGCCGGTCGGACAACGGGCGCGCGCGGGTGAGCGCGGCCCACCCGAACGCGGCATGGACCGCGCCGGGCCGACCGAAGTATGCAGGATCAGGTGGCGCGCTGGAACTGGCCGCGCCATCCGCCGCGCGCGGGCTTAGCCCGGGCGCTTCATCTGGCAGGAAGTCGGCTGCGCTGCCACATACTGGTCCAACAGCGCATCGGTCTTCCAGCCAAAGCCGGTGTTTTCCTGGTCGAACTTGACCTCCTTGCCGTCAACCTTGGTCCAGGTAGCCACCACCAGCGATTGCTGGGCCTGGTGGTCCGAGCCGCGCATCTCCACCGTACCGTTCAGGCTGTCGGCCTTCATGCCTTCGAGCGCCTTGGCCACCTTGACCGGATCGGTCGACTTGGTGTCCGTGAACGCCTTGCCCAGCATGGCGATGCCGGTGTAGGCAGCCATCACATAGAAGTCGTCGTTGTACTTCTTCTTGAAGCCTTCGATGACATCGCCGCCCTTGAAGCCCTTGTTGTTGGGGTTGTAGTAGCCGACGTACTTGACACGTCCGGCTTCCGTCGGCCCCATGGCGGTCGGCACGCCGGTGGTGGCGCCGTAGTAGGTGTAGTAGTTGGTGGTCAGGCCCGCGTCCTTGCCGGCCTTGATCAGCAGGGCCAGGTCGCTGCCCCAGTTGCCGGTGATCACGGTGTCGGCGCCGGAGGCCTTGATCTTGGCCGCGTACGGGGCAAAGTCCTTGACCTGGGCCAGCGGGTGCAGGTCGTCGCCGACGATCTGGATGTCCGGACGCTTGCGCTTCAGGTAGTCCTTGGCGGCGCGCGCCACCTGGTGGCCGAAGGAGTAGTTCTGGTTGATCAGGTAGACCTTCTTGACGTTGGGATCCTTGGCCAGGAAGGTGGTCAGCGCCTCCATCTTCATGTCGGAGTTGGCGTCGAGCCGGAAATGCCAGTAGTTGCACTTGCTATTGGTCATGTCCGGGTCCACCGCGGCGTAGTTCAGGTAGACGATCTCCTTGCCCGGATTACGCTCATTGTGCTTGGCCACCGCGTCTTCCAGCGCCAGGCCCACGGAGGAGCCGTTGCCCTGCACGATATAGCGGATGCCCTGGTCCACCGCCTGCTTGAGGATGGTCAGGCTTTCCTGTGGCGAGAGCTTGTTGTCAAAGCCAACCACTTCAAACTTGTTCCCGCCCCCCCAGTTCTTCTGGTTGGCGATGTCCGCGACGAACTGCCAGCTCTTCAGCTGGTTCTGCCCCACCGGCGCCATCAGGCCGGACAGCGGGTCGATAAAGGCGATCTTCACCGTATCGGCAGCCGCAACCCCGGAACCCATTGCCGCGAAAATGGCCGTGGCGGCCACGAGCGGACGCAATCTGATCATGCTTGTCTCCTTCTGTCTTATTGTTGGCTGTGGTTGATCCCGATTCGCGGTGGCGCCCTCTCCCAAGACCGCGCGCGCCGCAAACCTGTCCTGCAATCGCCGGCATCAACGGCCGGCAAGCATTGGCGGCTCTACGGCCGCCTTGGGGTCAGGCCGCCGGCAGGCGGTAGTCCTTGAACTGCTCGCGCAGCTTGAGTTTCTGCATCTTGCCGGTAGCGGTGAGCGGAATCTCGGTGACAAAGGCAACGTCGTCGGGAATCCACCATTTGGCGACCTTGCCCTCGAAGTACTTCAGCAATTCCTCGCGCGTGACCTCGGCGCCGGGCTTTTTCATCACCACCAGCAGCGGGCGCTCGTCCCACTTGGGGTGATAGCAGGAAATGCAGGCCGCCATGTGCACCGCCGGGTGGGCGGCCGCCACGTTCTCGATATCGATCGAGGAGATCCACTCGCCGCCGGACTTGATCACGTCCTTGCTGCGGTCGGTGATCTGCATGTAGCCGTCGGGGTCGATGGTGGCCACGTCGCCCGTGGGGAACCAGCCATCCACCAGCGGCGACGCGTCGTTGCGGTAGTAATGCTCGATCACCCAGGGGCCGCGCACGTGCAGGTCGCCGAACGCCTTGCCATCCCAGGGCAGCTCGTTGCCGTCGCCGTCGACGATCTTCATGTCCACGCCGTAGATCACGCGGCCCTGCTTTTCCTGGATCTTCTGCTGTTCGTCTTCCGGCAGGTCGTTGTGGCGCGCCAGCAGCTTGCAGGAAGTGCCCAGCGGGGACATCTCCGTCATGCCCCAGGCATGAATGGTCTCCACGCCGAGCGCCTTGAGCGCGCGGATCATGGCGGGCGGCGCCGCCGAGCCGCCGATCACGGTGCGATTGAAGGTGGAGAACTTGAGATTGTTGGCCTGCACATACTGCAGCAGGCCCAGCCATACCGTGGGCACGCCGGCCGAGAAGGTCACCTTCTCGTTCTCGAACAGCTCGTAGACCGAGGCGCCGTCCAGCTTGGCGCCCGGCAGCACCAGCTTGGCGCCCACCAGCGGCACCGAATACGGCAGGCCCCAGGCGTTGACGTGGAACATTGGCACGACTGGCAGGATCACGTCACGCGCCGAGCAGCCCAGCGCGTCCGGCAGCGCCGATGCGTAGGAGTGCAGCACGGTGGAGCGATGCGAATACAGCGCGCCCTTGGGGTTGCCGGTGGTGCCGGAGGTGTAGCAAAGGCTGGAGGCCGTGTTCTCATCGAACTGCGGCCACGTGTAGTTGCCGTCCTGCGCGTCGATCAGGTCCTCGTAGCACAGCAGCGGCACCTTTGCTTGCGCCGGCATGTGCGAGCGGTCGCTCATCATCACCCAGCCCTTCACGCCCGGGCAGTGCGCCGCCACGCCTTCGACCAGCGGCAGGAAGGTGGCATCGAAGAACACGTACTGGTCTTCGGCATGGTTGATGATGTAGGCAACCTGCTCGGGGAACAGGCGCGGGTTGACGGTATGGCATACCGCTCCCGAGCCCGATACACCGTAGTAGATCTCCAGGTGGCGATAGCCATTCCAGGCCAGCGTGCCGACACGGTCGCCCGACTGCACGCCCAGCGCGGCGATGGCCTGGGCCAGCTTGCGCGAGCGCAGCTCGCAATCGCGGTAGGTATAACGGTGCAGATCGCCTTCGGTCCGTCGCGAGACGATTTCCGTGCCGCCATAGTGGCGTGCGGCGTGCTTGATGATGGAGGAAATGAGCAGGGGTTCGCTCATCATTTGACCCATCAATGCCATGGAATAGTCTCCTGTAGTTTTCGAAATCCATCAAAAAACGAACAACCGTTCTATTTTTGGGCCGATTGTTGCCATCCATTGATGAAACGTCAACGGGAATCCGTTGTGCAGCGCCATATCCGGGAGGCCGGCGGGCTGCACCCATGGCCCCATGGCGGTGCACCAGGGGCAGGATTCAAGGGATATCCGGAAACATTGTGGTGACAACGACGGTCAGAGATGCGAATGACGGCGTGGAAGTACAATAACGCCTGCCATGTTGCACCTCAACATGTCGTTTTCCCTAGCCTGCAAGCGCACTTGCGCGAAATCCGACATGCCGGCGCTGCACCGCCCAGCCACCCATAGTGATGCCCCAGTGAACTCTCCCGAGCCAACCGACGCCCCCCAAGCCTTGCCAGACGCCGCCGGCCCCGCCCCATTGAATGCGGCCGAGCCGCGGCCGCCGTTCACTGCCGTGCCTGGCTTTGCCGAGCTCGGCCCGCGCTTCTTTACACGGCTCGCGCCGACGCCGCTACCCTCCCCCAGGCTGGTCAGCGTGTCAGCCTCCGCAGCCGGGTTGCTGGGCTGGGATGCGGATGCCGCAACGCAGCGTAGCTTCATCGAAACTTTTGCAGGAAATCACGTGCCCGAGTGGGCCGATCCCCTCGCCAGCGTGTACTCCGGCCATCAGTTCGGGGTCTGGGCGGGCCAGTTGGGCGATGGCCGGGCGATACGCCTGGCCGAGGCGCGCACCGCCTCCGGCCCCTGGGAAATCCAGCTCAAGGGCGCCGGCATGACGCCCTACTCGCGCATGGCCGATGGCCGCGCCGTGCTGCGCTCCTCGATCCGGGAATACCTGTGCTCCGAGGCAATGCAGGCGCTGGGCGTGCCCACCACGCGCGCCATGTGCATCATCGGCTCCGACGCCCCGGTGCGCCGCGAGACCATCGAGACTGCCTCCGTGGTGACGCGCCTGGCGCCGTCCTTTATCCGCTTTGGCCATTTCGAGCATTTCGCGGCCCGCGAGGACCTCGCCTCGCTGCGCCAGCTGGCGGATTTCGTGATCGACCGCTTCATGCCCGAGTGCCGCGACGACAAGCAGCCCTACCAGGCGCTGCTGCGTGAGGTCTCCCTGCGCACCGCCGACCTGATGGCCAGGTGGCAGGCCGTGGGCTTTTGCCATGGCGTGATGAACACCGACAATATGTCGATCCTCGGACTGACCATCGACTACGGGCCCTTTGGCTTCCTCGATGCGTTCGATGCCAACCACATCTGCAACCATTCCGATTCGCAAGGCCGCTACGCCTACAGCCAGCAGCCGCAGGTTGCATTCTGGAACCTGCACTGCCTGGCCCAGGCCCTGATGCCGCTGTGGCGAGAGGGCGATGGCAAGGCCGACGCCGAAACCAGCAAAGCGGCCACCGACGCCGCGGTAGAAGCCGCGCGCGCCGCGCTGGATCCGTTCCGCGAACGCTATGCCGCGGCCTTCTTCCAGCAATACCGGGACAAGCTCGGCCTGCGCCCGACGGGCGGCCCCGATGCCGACGACGAGCCGCTGCTGACCGACCTGTTCCAGCTGCTGCATGCCCAGCGCGTGGACTACACCTTGTTTTGGCGCAACCTCGCCCGCATCTCCTGCGCCGATGGCAGCCAGGATGCCCCGGTGCGTGACCTGTTCCTGGACCGCGCGGCGTGGGATGCCTGGGCCGAGGCCTACCGCGCCCGCCTGCGTGCCGAGAACTCCGTTGACGCTGCGCGCGCCGTGGCCATGCTGGCGGTCAACCCGAAGTACGTGCTGCGCAACCACCTGGCCGAAACCGCCATCCAGCGCGCGCGCGAGAACGACTTCAGCGAGGTGGACCGCTTGCTGGCCGTGCTGTCGCGCCCGTTCGACGAGCAGCCGGAGGCAGAGACCTATGCCGCGCTGCCGCCGGACTGGGCGGCCGGGCTGGAAGTGAGCTGCTCGTCGTGAAGGCGCGGCGCCACTGCAAGCACTGTAAGGTTTGACAGGCAAGAAACGACCAACCGGCCTTGGGTGACGAAGCGCGGGCTGCGCAACAAGTTGTGCGCTGGCCAAGTCTCCCGGCCAACGAAAAAGGAAAGCCGATTATGACCACGCACAAGACCGAAGCCGAGTGGCGCGAGCAACTCTCCGACATCGAGTACCGTGTTGCCCGCGAAGCCGCCACCGAGCGGCCCTTCACCGGCCGCTACTGGGATCACTGGGAGCGCGGCACCTACCGTTGTGTCGGCTGCGGCACGCCGCTGTTCGAAGCCAGCACCAAGTTCGACGCCGGTTGCGGCTGGCCAAGCTACTTCCGCCCGATCAACGGCGAGGTGATCGACGAGCACACCGACCACACGCACGGCATGGTCCGGGTGGAGGTTCGCTGCAAGGAATGCGGCAGCCACCTTGGCCACGTTTTCGAAGATGGCCCCGCGCCCACCGGTTTGCGCTACTGCATCAACTCGGCTGCGCTAAAATTCGACCAGCGCGACCCTGCCGACCTCAACGCGGGTGACGCCGCGCCGACATCGCCCGACACGCCGCGCTAAGCCCGAACCGCCCGCGCGGCGGTTCGCCGCCAACCAAGCCTTCGACCTTGCGTCGCTCAATCCTGTTCGCATGAAATTCCTGTTCGACCTGTTTCCGGTCATCCTGTTCTTCGTCGCCTTCAAGTTCGCTGGCATCTATGCCGCCACCGGCGTGGCGATTGCCGCCACCGTAGTGCAGATCGGCTGGGTCTGGCTGCGCCACCGCAAGGTCGAGCCGATGCAGTGGGTCAGCCTGGCGATCATCTCGGTGTTCGGCGGCGCCACGCTGCTGCTGCACAACGAGACCTTCATCAAGTGGAAGCCCACCGTGCTGTACTGGCTGTTTGCCGCCACGCTGACCCTGTCGGCGCTGATCTGGCGCAAGAACCTGATCCGCGCCATGCTGGGCAAGCAGGTCACCATGCCGGAAGCCGCCTGGGGCAAGCTCAACGCCGCCTGGGCCGCTTTCTTCGCCGTGATGGGCGTGGTCAACCTCTATGTGGCCTACCAGTTCTCCACCGACGCCTGGGTCAACTTCAAGCTGTTCGGCAGCATGGGCCTGATGCTGGTGTTCATCCTGGCACAAAGCGTCTGGCTGTCCCGCCACATGCAGGAAAACACCCCCGAGTAAGCGCACCGGCGGGCCCTGCCCGCCGCGCCTGCCTCGATTGATCTCCCGGCTCCGGCCGGCCCCCACCAGGATACGCATTCACCGATGGCCGCAGAACCCGCACAAATCGAAGCCCTGCTGCGCGCAGCCCTTTCGCCCTCCAGCATCGAAGTCCGCGACGACAGCGCGCTGCACGCCGGCCACGCCGGTGCCGCCTCCGGCGGCGGGCATTACCACGTCACCATCGTCAGCGCGCAATTTGCCGGCAGCACCCGGGTGGCGCGCCATCGCATGGTGTATGATGCGCTGCGCGATCTATTCCCCGCGCAAATCCACGCGCTGGCGGTGACCGCGCTGACTGACCAAGAACTTGAATCCCGCGAAACCTCCCGCGATTCCTCGAGCAACTCTCAGATCTGATTCCATGAAGACCACAGTCCTCTCGTTCAGCCTGGCGGCTGTGCTTGCCGCTGGCAGCTTGCCCGCCCTCGCCCAGAACGCTGCCGTCGTGAATGGCAAGGCGATCCCCTCGGCCAAGCTGGACAAGCTCGTAGCCGGCACCGGACAGCCTCCCAGCGCAGAACTGCGCGACCGTGCCCGCACCATGCTGATCGACCGTGAGCTGCTGCTGCAGGAAGCCAACAAGCGCGGCCTGACCCAGCGCGACGACCTGCAGGAACAACTGGAACAAGCCAAGCTGAACGTGCTGGCCGGTGCCGTGTTCGAGGACTACGTCAAGACCCACGGCGCCAGCGACGACGAACTGCGCAAGCAGTACGACAAGATCAAGTCCCAGTTCGGCAGCGGCAAGGAATACCACGCCCGCCACATCCTGGTCGAGAAGGAAGCCGACGCGCGCGCCATCATCGCCAAGATCAAGGCCGGCGCCAAGTTCGAAGACATGGCCAAGGCCTCGTCCAAGGACCCGGGCTCAGCAGCCAACGGCGGCGACCTCGACTGGGCCAACAGCAGCAGCTACGTGCCGGAATTCTCGGCCGCCATGACCGCGCTGAAGAAGGGCCAGATGACCGAAACCCCGGTCAAGACCCAGTTCGGCTGGCACATCATCCAGCTCGACGACACCCGCGACGCCAAGATCCCGACGTTCGAGGAAGTCAAGCCGCAGTTGGTGCAGATGCTGATGGGCGACCAGAACTGGCAGCGCGAGCAGTTCCAGGCCATGATGAAGTCGCTCAAGGACAAGGCCAAGATCCAGTAAGTGGACTCGGGCTTGCCGTGACGGGAAAACCGGCGCCGATGGCGCCGGTTTTCATTTGCGCAAGCGGCATACCGCTGTAACAAATGCCAGCATGGCATTGCCGCACCGTGGCTGGGATCAAGCCGCGCAGAGCTCCAGCAACTGCTCGTCGCGAAAGCCCCATTGCGCCGGATCCTCGAACCCGACCACGGTGTCCTGCGTCTCGCGCAGATCGAGCGTCTCGGGGCCGAGGTGGGCAGCCTCGCTCACCGAGTAGAACACCTTGACCTGCGGGCGCAGCGGCTCGTTGTCGTTCTGCGCGAAGACCACCGCCAGCCGTCCGGAACGCAAGCGCAGCACCGTGCCCAGCGGATAGATGCCAATGGACCGGGTGAAGGCCTGGAACACGGTACGATCGAACAGCGTATCCACCCGCACCGCCATGTACTCCAGCGCCCGCGCTGGCGTCCACGCCTGGTGCCCGGGCCGGTTGGAGGTCAGGGAGTCATAGGCATCGCACACCGCAGCGATCTTGGCGTGCACGCTGATCTCGTTGCCATGCAGGCCAAACGGGTAGCCGCGCCCGTCGATGCGCTCGTGGTGGTGCATGCAGACATCGAGGGGAATATTGCTGTAGAGCTTGGCCTCGTTGAGGACGCGGTAGCCCACCGAAGGATGGCGCTGCACCATCGCTACCTCGGCGGCGCTCATCTCGCCCTGCTTGTGCAGCACGTGCGTGGGCACGGAAATCTTGCCGATATCGTGCACCAGGCCCGCCAGCCCGAGCTGCTGCACTGCGGCACTGTCCAGGCCAAGGGTGCGCCCGAGCGCGATCATCAGCGCGCAGACCGCGAAAGAATGCAGATAGGTGTAGTCGTCCCGCACCTTGAGCCGCGCCAGCGCGATCAGGGCCTGCGAATGGCGGGTCAGCGAATTCGATACGGAATCGACCAGCATCAGGGCACCCTCCACCTCCAGCGCCCGGCCCATGCGGGCATTCGTGAACATCGACCCGACCACCGCCTTGCCATTCTTCATCACCTCCCGGGCCAGGCCGAACTCCACCTCCAGCGGCACTCCCGACTGCGGCACGGCGCCGGCCGGCTCGTCGGCAACGGGCTTCACGCTCAAGGACCCCGACGCCGCCAGTTGCACGGGCGGCGGCACACCCTTGCCCTTGAGCAGATCGATCCAGACCTCCTCGACCTTGGAGGCGATCATCTGGTCGATCTGTTCCCGGCTGTTCACCAGGAACCGGGAGCGCCAGAAAGGATGCTCCAGCCATGGCCCCCCCACCCTGGCCACGAACATTCCGACTTGAAGCTGTTGGGTCTTGATCCGTTTCAGCATGCCAGCTCCTCGCGTACAGATTGAATAAGGCGTGGCCGCTTAACGGCAAGGAGACGAAATACTTTAGGGCTGACGGGCATTCCCGCGGCTCGGCCAGGGCCGGCACCACCGCCATGCAGAACGGTTATGACATCAAGGCGGCCGGGGGCAGGCACAAATAGCACTTCAACCGTTCAACCCTTCAGCCCATCAACCCTTACCCCGCGGCCGCTTGGCGGCAGGTTTCGGCGCGGCGTCTGTCTCCCCGGCCTGGGCGGACTTCATGAAGCTGCTTTCACTGGTCATCACGCCGACGATCCGCGCGAGCTGGCGGCTGAGGCTGATGTAGGCGTGGCCCATGCGGGCATCGAAGTAGAGCGAATCGCCGCGCGCCAGATGTACCCGTTCACCGCTGTCGAAATGCACCTCGATCTCGCCGGAGAGTACGTACACGAACTCCTCCCCGGGATGGCGCGCGAAATCCTCGGGTCCTGCGATACGGCGCGCGTGCACGGTGCTGACCACCGGAATCATCTGCTTTCCCACCGCCTCGGTGCCGAGGAACTCATAGGAAAACGACACGCCCCGATACGTCACGCCCTCGCCTGCCCGCGTCACGACGGGTCCCTGGAATGGCGCTGTCTTCGCGCCGGCGCCCGCGAACATCGAGCCCATGTCCATCTGCAGCGCCTTGCCCAGCGCGGCAAAATTCTCGTAGCCCAATGCCAACTGCCCGCGCTCCGCGCGCGAGATGGTGGTGATCGACACGCCTGACAGCTCGGCCAGATGTGCCAGCGTCCAGCCAAAGGCCTTGCGCGCACTGCGCAGACGCTTGCCAAAGGTCTCGCGGTCGAGCGTGCGCGACTCTTCGCTATCGTCGCTGCCGCGCCCCGGGGCGATGTGTGTTTTCAAGCCTGCGTCCTTTTTTCCATTGGAGCGGATGCTATCAGACGGCGCAGCCGGGTACATCCCATGCCGCTCACTTTAGTGCAAAATTTGCGTATCCGCAATTTGCATATTCGCAAATTCTTGAATACACTCACTCGCATTCCAAAGCACCAGCGCCCCTCGAGCGCGCTCAGTCCCACCACCATCATGCGCACAACTCACGCTGCTTCGACGATCTCAGCCGACTACCTTGTCATCGGGGGTGGCATTGCCGGCGCGTCCGTCGCGCACTGGCTCGCGCCGCATGGCCGCGTCATCGTGCTCGAGCGCGAGGCCCAGCCTGGCTACCACTCGACCGGCCGCTCGGCGGCACTGTTCATGGAGAGCTATGGCACCCAGCAGGTACGCGCACTGACCATGGCAAGCCGCGCCTTCCTGCAGGACCCGCCGCCGGGCTTTGCCGCGCATCCGCTGCTCACCCCGCGCGGCGCGCTCATGATCGCCGGCCCCGGACAACTGCCGTTGCTCGAAGCGCACTGGGAAGTGCTGCACGCCATGGACCCCGATGCGCGCCGCCTGAGCGCCGAGCAAGCACGCGAGCGCGTGCCGGCGCTGCGGCCAGAACAGGTGCTAGGCGCCGTGTACGAGCCCAATGCTGCGGACATGGATGTGCATGCCATCCACCAAGGCTATCTGCGCGGCATGCGCCAGGCCGGCGGCAAACTGGTGTGCGATGCCGAAGCCAGCGCCATTGCGCGCGTGCAGGACCACTGGCGCGTGGAGGCGGGCGCAGCGGTGTACGAAGCGCCCGTGCTGCTCAATGCCGCCGGCGCCTGGGTCGACGCCATTGCGCGGCTGGCTGGCGTGCAGCCGCTTGGAATCGAGCCCCGCCGCCGCTCCGCGTTCATCTTCGCGCCGCCCGCGGGCATGGACACGGACCACTGGCCCATGGTCTTCGGCGCCGACGAGGACTGGTACTTCAAGCCCGATGCCGGCATGTTGCTGGGCTCGCCGGCCAATGCCGATCCGGTCGAGCCGCAGGACATCCAGCCCGAGGAAATGGATATCGCGCTCGCCATCCACCGCATCGAGGAAGCCACCTCGCTCGCGATCCGCCGCCCCACCCGCACCTGGGCCGGGCTGCGCTCCTTCGTCGCCGACGGCGACCTGGTCGGCGGCTTTGACGACGCGGCACCCGGCTTCTTCTGGGTCGCGGGCCAGGGCGGCTATGGCATCCAGACTTCGGCCGCCATGGGCGAAACCTGCGCCGCGCTTGCGCGCGGCTTGCCCGTGCCCGCGCATCCCGCATCGTTCGGCCTGACCGCCGAGATGCTGGGGCCCGCGCGGCTGCGCCGCCTGGCTGGCTCGACCTGAATCGTACTTGCCCACCAAATCGCCAATCGCCAATCGCCAACCAGACCAGGAGTTCATCACCGTGCGTGTCTTCAGTGCCTCCCTCGCCACCGAAACCAACACCTTCGGGCCGATGCCGACTGGCCTCGCGTCCTTCAGGGACCGCGGCTACTTCCCGGCCGGCCAGCACCCAGAGCAGATGACGTTCTTCTCCGGCCCGCTGTGGGCCGCCCGGCTACGCGGCAAGGAGAGCGGCTGGCAGTTGTCCGAAGGCATGGTAGCTGGCGCGCAGCCCAGCGGCACGACCACGCGCCATGCCTACGAAACCCTGCGCGAGGAGCTGCTGGCCGACCTGCGCGCGGCGCTGCCCGTGGACATGGTGCTGCTTGGCCTGCACGGCGCGATGGTGGCCGATGGCTACGACGACTGCGAAGGCGACTTGCTGCAGCGCGTGCGCGCCATCGTCGGGCCGGAGGTGGTGATCGGCGCGGAACTCGATCCGCACAGCCACCTGACGCCGGAGATGGTGGCGCATGCCGACGTGCTGATCGCCTTCAAGGAATACCCGCACACCGACGTGCTGGAACGCGCCCTGGAACTGGCCGACCTGTGCGCGGCCAAGGTGCAAGGCAAGGTCCGTCCCGTGGCTGCCGTGGTCGACTGCGAGATGATCGTGACCATTCATACCTCGCGCGAGCCGGCGCGCGGATTCGTGGACCGCATCCAGTCGCTGGAAGGCCGCGACGGCGTACTGTCGATCTCCATCGCGCACGGCTTCTCGTGGGGAGACGTGCCCGGCATGGGCACCAAGGTGCTGGTCTACACCGATGGCAACCAGGCCCAGGCCGATGCGCTGGCCCGCCAGCTGGCCGACGAGCTGATCGGCATGCGCGAGGCGCTCACGGTGCGCTATCCGGACATCGACACCTCGCTCGACGAGGCCCTGGCCTTCGACGGCGGCCCGGTGGTGCTGGCAGACGGCGCCGACAATCCCGGGGGCGGCGCGGCGAGCGACTCCACCTTTATCCTGCGCCGCATGATCGAGCGCGGCATCGCCAACGCCGCCGTCGGCCCGTTGTGGGACCCGATCGCGGTGCGCATCGCCTTCGATGCGGGTGTGGGCGCGCGCCTGGCGATGCGCATCGGCGGCAAGATCAGCCCGCTCTCGGGTGATCCGCTGGACCTGGACTGCACGATCAAGGCCTTGCTGCCCAACATGGTGATGACCGGCCTGTCGAACACGCCGGTGCAGATGGGCGATTGCGCGCTGGTGCAAGCCAACGGCATCGACATCGTGCTGATTACCTTGCGCAACCAGGCGATGGGCACGGATCTGTTCACGCAGCTGGGCTGCGACCTCGCGCGCAAGAAAATCATCGTGGTGAAGTCCTCGCAGCATTTTTACGCCTCGTTCTCGAAGGTGGCCAGGCACGTGATCTACGCGGGCGCCCCCGGCGCCGTGACGCTCGACCTCACGACCCTGCCCTACCGCAAGGTGCGCCGGCCCAAGTGGCCGCTCGACGCAGCGGCGGCCTGAGCGCCGCGCGCCGGTTCGCAACGGCTACAACCATAACAACGACAACAAGAAAGGAGACCCGCCCATGAAACTGAATCCCGCCCTGCGCGCCGCCCTCGCGGCGAGCGCCCTTGCCCTGGCCAGCGCCAGCCTTCCCGTGCTGGCGCAGACCAAGACGCTCAAGGTCGTGGCCCATGCCGACCTGAAGATCCTCGACCCGACCTTCACCACCGCCTACATCACGCGCAACTTCGGCTACATGGTCTACGACACGCTGTTCGCGCAGGACGCGAGCGGCAAGCCGCAACCGCAGATGGTGGAAAAGTACAGCAGTGCCAAGGACGGCAAGCAGTGGAGCTTCACCCTGCGCCCCGGCCTCAAGTTCTCGGATGGCAGCGCAGTCACCGCGGCAGACGCCGTCGCATCGCTGCAGCGCTGGGGCGCGCGCGACAGCCTGGGCCGCGCCATGGGCGACGCTGGCGCCGAATGGAAGGCGCTCGACGCGCGCAGTTTCACGCTCACGCTCAAGGAGCCCTTTGGCATGGTGCTGGATGCGCTGGCCAAGCCATCGGGCTTTCCGCCGGTGATCCTGCCGGAGCGCCTGGCCAGGATGCCCGCCACCGCGCCGCTGCCCGAGGTGATGGGCTCCGGCCCCTTTGTCTTCAAGCGCGACGAATGGGTACCGGGCAACAAGGCGGTCTTCGTGCGCAACCCGAACTACGTCGCGCGCAGCGAACCGGCGAGCGGTCTCGCCGGCAGCAAGAAGAGCCAGTTCGACCGCGTGGAATGGCTCTACCTGCCGGACGCCAACAGCGCCATCGCGGCGCTCAAGCGCGGCGAGGTCGACCTGGTGGAGCAGGTGCCGCCGGACTACATCGCCCCGCTGCGCGCCGACGCCAGCATCAAGATCGGCTCGGGCGGCGCCTACCAGGGCGTGCTGGTGATGAACCAGCTCCATCCGCCCTTCAATAACCCGAAGGTCCGCCAAGCCTTCCTGCAGGCGGTGAGCCAGGAGCGCTTCACCGCGGCCATGGGCTATCCACTGGATATGCGCATGAACTACTGCGCCACCTATTTCATCTGTGGTGGCCCCAACGATACGACGGCCGGCGCCGAGCCGTACCGCAAGGCCGACCTGGCGCGCGCCAAGCAGTTGCTCGGCGCGGCCGGCTACAAGGGCGAGAAGGTGGTGCTGCTGGTGCCGACCGACGTGCCCCAGCTCAACGCCGAGGCCCTGATGGCAGCGCAGACCATGCGCAGCATGGGCATGAACGTGGACATGCAGAACATGGACTGGGCATCCATTGGCGCGCGCCGCGCCAAGCGCGATGCGCCCGAGGCCGGCGGCTGGAGCATGTACGTGACGGTGGCGGGCGAGTTCGATTCGAATTCGCCGATCACCAACGCTTACCTCAGCGCCGCCTGCGGCAGCAGCCTGCCGGGCTGGCCCTGCGACAAGCCGCTCGATGCGCTACGCACCGCCTGGATCCGCGAGACGGTGCCGGCCAAGCGCAAGGAGTTGCTCGACGCCTTCCAGAAGCGCGCCTATGAGGCGGTGCCTTATGTGAATGCCGGCCAGTACTCGGCGGCCTTCGCGGCGCGCGCCAGCCTCAAGGGCGTCGACAAGCTGTGGGCTGGCATGCCCACGGTCTGGATGCTCGACAAGTAAAAAGCAACGAACGAAAAACGAAGAACGACCCACCGAGGAGACACGACGATGGGCTACCTGCTCCGACGCCTGGCCGCAACGCTACCCGTGATGGCGGTAGTCGCCATCGTGGTGTTCCTGCTGATCCACTTGTCGCCGGGCGACCCGGCTGCACTGATCGCGGGCGACCTTGCCACGGTCGACGACATCGCCAGACTGCGTGGCGCGCTTGGCCTGGACCTGCCGCTGTGGCGGCAGTTCGTGCTGTGGCTCGGCCGGCTCGCCACCGGCGACCTCGGCACCTCCATCTTCACCCAGGTGCCGGTGGCCCGGTTGCTGGCGCAGCGGCTGGAACCCACGGCCTCCATTGCCGCGCTGACCATGCTGCTGACCTTGCTGGTCGCGGTGCCGCTGGGCACGCTTGCGGCCTACCGCGCCGGCAGCTGGATCGACCGGCTGGTGATGCTGTTCGCGGTGCTGGCGTTTTCGCTGCCGGTGTTCCTGGTGGGCTACCTGCTGGTCTATGCCTTCGCCATCCAGCTGCCGTGGTTTCCGGTGCAGGGTTATGCGCGCTTGGCCGACGGCCTCGGCGAATGGCTGCGCAGCCTGGTCCTGCCCTGCGTCAACCTGGCGCTGGTCTATATCGCGCTGGTGACGCGCATGACGCGCGCCACCGTGCTTGAGGTGCTGCACGAGGACTACATCCGCACAGCGCGCGCCAAAGGCCTGGGCGTGCTGCCGGTGCTGGGCCATGCGCTGCGCAACGCGGCAATCCCGATCGCCACCACCATCGGCATGGGCATCGCGCTGCTGATTGGCGGCGTGGTCGTCACCGAGACGGTGTTCGCGATTCCCGGCGTCGGCCGCCTGGTAGTCGACTCGGTGCAACGCCACGATTATCCGGTGATCCAGAGCGTGCTGTTGATCTCGGCCGGCGTCTACGTGCTGATCAACCTGATGATCGACCTGAGCTACCGCCTGTTCGATCCGCGCATCAAGTACTGACATCCGGTACCAACCCCATCCTTGCCGCGAGAGCTGCCACCATGTCCACCTCCCTGCCCGTGACCGATGGCGCCGCCCCTAGCGCGGCGGCGCCGCAGGACGCCCCCTTCGTGCTGCCGCGCTGGCACTGGGCGCGCAAGCACCCCACGCTGATCGTCGGCGCGCTGTTGCTGGCCGCGATTGCCGCGCTTTCCATCGGCGCGCCCTGGATCGCCACCTTCGATCCCCTGGATATCGATCCGCTGGCGCGCATGCAGCCGCCCTCGGCCGAGCACTGGTTCGGCACCGACGCGCTGGGCCGCGATGTGTTCAGCCGCGCGGTCTGGGGCGGGCGCGTCTCGATGGTCGTCGGGCTTTCGGTCGGCCTGCTGGCAACCGGTTTCGGCGTGCTGCTCGGCCTCGCCGCGGGCTTCGTGCGCTGGGCCGATTCCTTCGTGATGCGCGTGATGGACGGCTTGATGGCCATCCCGGGCATCTTGCTGGCGATCGCGCTGATGGCCGTCACGCAAGCCAGCCTCACGGCCGTGATCGTCGCCATCACCATCCCCGAAGTCCCGCGCGTGGTGCGGCTGGTGCGCTCGCTAGCGCTCACGCTGCGCGAGCAGCTCTACGTCGAGGCCGCGCATGCGGTGGGCACCCGCCTGCCGGTGATCCTCGCGCGCCATGTGGTGCCCAATATGGTGGCGCCGCTGATCGTGCAGGCCACCTTCGTGGCCGCCGCCGCCGTGCTGACGGAAGCGGCCCTGTCCTTCCTCGGCGTCGGCGTGCCCGGGCAGACACCGAGCTGGGGCAACATGATGGCCGAGGGCCGCAACTTCGTGGCGGTGGCGTTCCATATCATCCTTTACCCCGGCATCCTGCTGGCCGCGACGGTGCTGGCGATCAACCTGCTGGGCGACGGCTTGCGAGACGCGCTCGATCCGCGCCTGGCGCGGCAACTCTGATGAAGGGCTCACCAATGACGACAACAATGTCCCGCGTCGCCCTGGCCACCGGGGAGCCGCTGCTCGAGGTGGATGACCTGCACACCCATTTCGACACGCTCACCGGCCCGGCCCGCTCGGTCAACGGCGTGTCGTACACCGTGCGCGCCGGCCAGACGCTTGGCGTGGTCGGCGAGTCCGGCTGCGGCAAGAGCGTGACCGCGCTGTCGATCATGCGGCTGCTGCCCACGCCGCCGGCACGTATTCGCGGCGCCGTGCGGCTGCGCGGCACCGACCTGCTGCAACTCAGCGAGCGCGAGATGCGCCGCATCCGCGGCAACCGTGTCTCGATGATCTTCCAGGAGCCGATGACCTCGCTGAACCCGGTGCTCACGATCGGCCGGCAGATTGCCGAGACGGTGCAGCTGCACCAAGGCGCAAGCCGTGCCGATGCGCTGAAGCGCGCGGTGGAAATGCTGCGGCTGGTGCAGATCCCCGAGCCCGAGCGCCGCGTCAACGAATACCCGCACCAGCTCTCCGGCGGCATGCGCCAGCGCGTGATGATCGCGCTGGCGCTGGCCTGCAACCCGGAGGTGCTGATCGCCGACGAGCCCACCACCGCGCTCGACGTCACCATCCAGGCCCAGATCCTGGACCTGATCCGCCGCTTGCAGAAAGAGCTGGGCATGGGGGTAGTGATGATCACGCACGACCTCGGCGTGGTGGCGGAGTGCTGCGACCGCGTGATCGTGATGTACGCCGGGCGCAAGGTCGAGGAAGCCAGCGTCATCGACCTGTTCGACCGCCCGCTGCACCCCTACACCCGCGCGCTGATGGCCTCGATGCCCTCGATGAACACCAGCAGCCAGCGCCTGGCCGAAATCCCCGGGCTGGTGCCATCGCCGCAGGAAGCGCGCCGCGGCTGCGCGTTCGCGGCGCGCTGCCCGCATGCCGACACGCGCTGCGCACGCGAGATCCCCCAGCTCACGCGCCACGGCGCAGACCATGCGGTGGCCTGCTTCGCGATCGAGGAAGGCCGCATCGAATGCAACCAGCCAGCCCAGGAAGCCATTGCATGAGCACCCCCACTGCCCCGCCCTCGCCCCTGCTAAAGGTCGACCGGCTCAAGAAGCACTACATCGCGCCGCAGCGCTGGCTGGCACCGCGCAAGCCGCCTATCCAGGCGGTGGACGGCGTGTCCTTCACCGTCGAGCGCGGCGAGACGCTCTCGCTGGTTGGCGAATCCGGCTGCGGCAAGACCACCACCGCCAAGTCGGTGCTGCGCCTGGTCGAGCCCACCTCCGGCTCGGTGCAGCTTGATGGCGAGGAACTGCTGGGCCTGTCGGCAAACGCCATGCGCCTGCGCCGGCGGGATCTGCAGATCATCTTCCAGGACCCCTACGCTTCGCTAAGCCCGCGGCTGACGGCCGGCGAGATCGTCAGCGAGCCGCTGCGCAATTTCGGCATGCATTCGCGCGCCGAGCGCAGCGAACGCGTGCAGTGGCTGTTCAGCAAGGTCGGGCTGCGCCCGGAGGCGGCCAGGAAATTCCCGCACGAGTTCTCGGGCGGCCAGCGGCAACGGCTGGGCATCGCGCGCGCGCTCGCGCTCAACCCCAAGCTGATCGTCTGCGACGAACCGGTGTCGGCGCTCGACGTCTCGGTGCAGGCGCAGGTGGTCAACCTGCTGATGGACCTGCAGGCCGAACTCGGCATCGCCTACCTGTTCGTCGCGCACGATCTTGCCGTGGTGCGCCATATTAGCCACCGGGTCGCTGTGATGTACCTCGGCCAGATCGTGGAGCTGGCCAACCGCGACACCTTGTTCAGCGCGCCGCGCCACCCATACACGGAGATCCTGCTGTCCGCGGTGCCAGTGCCCAATCCGCGCACGCCGGCCCGGCGCCTGCTGCTGCAAGGCGACCCGCCGAGCCCGGCCAACCCGCCGTCGGGCTGCCGCTTTCACACGCGCTGCCCGCTGGCGCAAGCCGTATGCAAGGAACAGGCGCCCGCCCTCACCGAACGGCCCTCCGCCGGCGGTGAGCATCAGGTGGCCTGCCACTTCCGCTGACCCGCTGACCCGCCGACCCGCCGACCGACCCGCTGCAAAGCAGAAAAAGGAACCCGATGTCCAACCCTGATTCCATGCACTACGACCTGCTGATCGCTGGCGGCACCGTGATCGACGGCAGCAAGTCACCCCGCTTCGGCGCCGATATCGGCGTGCGCGGCGGCCGCATCGCGGCGATCGGCAACCTGACCGGGCACACCGCCGACCGGACGCTGGACGCGGCGGGCCAGATCGTCGCCCCCGGCTTCATCGATGCGCACACGCATGACGACCAGGCCGTGCTGTCGCAGGCCACCATGCCCTTCAAGATCTCGCAGGGCGTCACCACCGTGATCGCCGGCAACTGCGGCATCAGCGCCGCCCCGTTGCGCCCCGACATGGACCTGCCCATGCCGCTAAGCCTGATCGACTCGCCGGCCGAGGGCCGCTTCACCACCTTCGCGGCTTACCTCGATGCGCTGCGCGCCACGCCAAGCTCGGTCAACGTGGCGGCGATGGTCGGGCATTCGACCTTGCGCGCGGTCACCATGCCGGCGCTCGACCGGCCCGCCAACGCCGAAGAGATTGCCGCCATGCGGGCACTGGTCGAGGAAGCCATGCAGGCCGGCGCCATCGGCCTGTCGACCGGCACCTTCTACCCGCCCGCCGCCAAGGCGACGACCGAGGAGATCATCGAGGTCTGCCGGCCGCTCAGCGCGCGCAAGGCGCTGTACGTGACGCATATGCGCGACGAATCCGACCATGTCATGCAGTCGCTGGAAGAAACCTTCCGCATCGGCCGTGAGCTCGACGTGCCGGTGGTGGTGTCGCACCACAAGGTGCAGAACACGGCGAACTTCGGCAGGAGCCAGGTCACGCTGCCCTTCATCCGTGAAACCATGAAGCACCAGTGCGTCTCGCTCGACTGCTACCCGTACACGGCCGGCTCCACCATGATCCGCACCGACCGCGGCATGCTCGAAGGCCGGGTGCTGATCTCCGCCAGCCAGCCGCACCCCGAATGCGCGGGGCGCGATCTCGACGACATCGCCAGGGAATGGGGCGTGGCCAAGGACGAGGCGGCGCGCCGCCTGCAGCCCGGCAGCGCGGTCTACTTCCTGATGGACGAGAACGACGTCCAGCGCATCCTCGCCTTCGACGACACCATGATCGGCTCCGACGGCATTCCCGTTGGCGAAAGCCCGCATCCGCGCCTGTGGGGCACCTTCCCACGCGTACTCGGCCACTATTGCCGCGAGATCGGGCTGTTCCCGCTCGAAACGGCAGTCTGGAAGATGACCGGGCTGACAGCGCGCAACTTCGGCCTGCATCAACGCGGCACGCTGGAGGTGGGCCACCATGCCGATATCGTCGTCTTCAATGCCGAGAACGTGCGCGATGCCGCCAGCTACGAAACCCCCACCCGCCCGGCCGAAGGGATCGACACCGTGATCGTCAACGGCGCCATTACCTGGCAGCACGGCACGCATAGCGGAGCGCGCAACGGGCAGGTCATCACACGGCAGGCACGGCTGGACTAGCCAGCGCGACGGCATGCCAGCCGGCCCCTGCCGGGGCCGCTGGCCGCACCACTATCGCCCAGGCGGGGACTTGTCAACCCGTCTAAATTATCCGGCCAATGCCCTCGGACATTCAGCCCAGGGCCCCGCCGCACGGCTACAATGGCGCGCCACACGCTTGCCGTTCACACCATGTCCACGACGTACACGCTTGTCGGAATTGCGCGCGCCAAGGCTCACCGCCGTGAAGTCCTGGTTGCCAAGCTGGCCGCGCTGCGCCTGCGCGGCGCCATGGAACCCGGCTGCCTGCGCTACCACGTGGGAGAAGATGCCGAGGATGCCGAGGTGTTTGTGCTCTATATGGAGTGGAATTCCAGGCATGCGCTGGAATCGCACCTCAACAGCGAATATGTGCGTGACTTTCACGCCACCCGACAGGAATTTCTTGAGGGCGACATCAATTTCCGGTGGCTGAACGCTGCCTGACGGCCACCCTGGCGCCGCTACCCCAAAGTAGTGCAAGACCCGCTTTTCCAGCCAAGGCCGAACCCGTCCGCCATGCGGGTTTCCCCGGCACGGCTTGTCATTCCCCCAACGCCGATCTATCACTTTGAGTGACGCTCCAAGACATCCGGAGCGCAACACCCGGAGTGCATCATGGACGTCAAGGATGGGTTCGTAGGCACCATCGGCCATACACCGCTGATCCGGCTGGCAGGCCTGAGCGAGGAGACCGGCTGCGAAATCCTCGGCAAGGCTGAGTTCCTGAATCCGGGCGGCTCGGTCAAGGACCGGGCGGCGCTCTACATCATCCGCGACGCCGAGCGGCGCGGCGCGCTCAAGCCCGGCGGGACCGTAGTGGAAGGCACCGCCGGCAATACCGGCATCGGCCTGGCGCATCTCTGCGCCGCGCGCGGCTACCGCTGCATCGTGGTGATCCCCGACACCCAGTCCCCGGAAAAGATGGACCGCCTGCGTCTGCTCGGCGCCGAGGTGCGCCCGGTGCCCGCGGCGCCCTACGCGGACCCCAACAACTACCAGAAGGTGGCCGGGCGCCTGGCCCAGGAGACGGAAAACGCCATCTGGGCGAACCAGTTCGACAACCTGGCCAACCGCCAGGCCCACTACGAAACCACTGGCCCGGAAATCTGGCACGACACCGCCGGCAAGGTCGATGCCTTTGTCTGTGCCACCGGCACTGGTGGGACGCTGGCCGGCGTCGCGCGTTTCCTGAAGGAAAAGGAGCGCAACCCGCCCGTGCGCATCGTGCTGGCCGATCCGCACGGCAGCGGGCTGTATCACTTCGTCAAGCACCGCGAGGTCAAGGCCAAGGGCAACTCCATCACCGAGGGGATCGGCTCCAGCCGCGTCACCGCCAACCTGGCGGACACCCCGATCGACGATGCGGTCCGGATCGACGACCAGACCTGCGTCGACATGGTTTACCGGCTGCTGCGCGAGGAAGGCTTATGGGTGGGCGGCTCGTCCGGCATCAACGTGGCGGCGGCGGCCTGGCTGGCCCGCGAAATGGGGCCGGGCCACACCATCGTCACCCTGCTGTGCGACCGCGGCGACCTGTACGCCGGGCGGCTGTTCAATGCCGACTGGCTGGCGGCCAAGGGGCTGACGCCGCAGCCCGTCGTGCCACGGCACTCAGCGCAGCAGTGACATGACTACGGCGCCTCTTTCAGGCGCCGCCACAGGGTCGTGGCGCTGATGCCCAACTGATGACAGGCGGCGGCACGGTTGCCCCCGCATTGCGCCAGCACGCGCCGGATATGCTCGGCCTGGCTGACGCGTGCCACACCTGCGAGCGAGCCGGCCTCAGTCGAATCGTGCCCCCCCCTACCTCCCGTGCCTCCCGCGTCTGTCTTATCCGCCGCGCCGCGCAACCCACCAGCCGGCGGCGCAGGATCACCTTGCGGCTCCGTGCCAAACAACTCCGGCGCCGCCGCCTGCAGTTCCTCCAGCAAATCCCGGGGTGCCAGCTTGCGCCCCGCTACCAGCACGGCGATGCGTTCGGTCACGTTTTCCAGTTCGCGGATATTGCCCGGCCAGGCATAGCCCGCCAGCCTCGCCCGCACCGCTTGCGGCAGCGGCTGCGGCGCCTGCTGCCCCAGGCGCTCCTGGGCACGGCGGTACAGCAGTTCCGCCAGCTCGGGCAGGTCGCCGGCGCGCTCGCGCAGCGGCGGCATCTCGATGCGCAGGATATTGAGGCGGTAGTAGAGATCCTGGCGGAAGCTGCCCTGGCGGACCAGCTCGCCCAGGTTGCGGTGCGTGGCGGCGATCACCCGCACATTGACCGGCACGGCATCCAGGCCGCCGATCGGCAGCACCTGTTTTTCCTGCAGCACGCGCAGCAAGCGGGTCTGCAGCGCGGGCGGCATATCGCCCACCTCGTCCAGGAACAGCGTGCCATTGTGGGCGGACTCGAACAAGCCCGCCTTGCCACCGCGGCGTGCGCCCGTAAAGGCGCCCTCTTCGTAGCCGAACAGCTCGCTTTCCAGCAGGGTCTCGGGGAACGCCGCGCAATTGACCGCCACGAACGGGAATACGCGGCGCGGGCTGGCGTCGTGCATGCCCTGGGCCAGCACCTCCTTGCCGGTGCCGCTTTCGCCGCCCACCAGCACGGTGGAATCCACCGCCGCATAGCGCCGCGCCAGTTCGCGCAGGTGATGCATGGCAGGGGATGCGCCGGCGAGGTCGTCCAGGCTGTAGCGCACGCCAGCCGGCCGCGCACGGCTGCGCGAGCGCAGGTTGCGGTCGACCCGGTGGATGGCATTGGCATCCTGCAGCGTCAGCACCGCGCCGGTGGCGCCGCTCTCGGTGACGATGGGGATGCGGTTGACCACCACCATCTTGTCGCCAAGCTTGTGGATGGCTTCGAGCTCCTTGCTGCCGCTCTGCATCACGCCATCGAGCGACAGCGCGGGGGCCAGCGCTTGCAGCTTGCGGCCCAGCGCGGCGGCCGGCGCCGTGCCGAGAAAACGCTCCATGGCCGGGTTGTATGTCTGGATGCGCCCATCCGCGTCGACCGCGGCCACGCCTTCGTTCAGGTGAGCCAGGATGGTGTTGACGTAGTCGCGCCGGCCGGACTCGATGCGGCGCAAGCGAGCCGCTTCGATCACATCCTCCAGCGCGCCCCGCACCGAATTGCCTGAGTACAGGAACACGCCGATCAGGCCGATCTTGTCCGCCAGGTCGGTCACCATGCCGGGCCCTACTACCACTTTCACGCCCTCTTGCTTGAGGGCCTTCACGCGGGCGGCGGCATCGTCCTCGGTCAGGTACGTGTAGGCGGGGATGGACAGCGAAAAAGACCGCACGAATTCGTCCACCTCCGGATAGGTGGCGGCGTGTGTCACCAGCGCCACCTTCGGCGAGATGCGCCGCGCCGTCGCCAGCGCGCTCATGACATCGAAGCCCGTCACCTTGACCAGCACCACTGGCACATCGACGTGCTGGCGCAGGTAGGCGCCATTGGAGCCGCCCGCCACCACGGCATCGAGCCTGCCCTCGCGCGCTTCGCGGGCGACGGCGCTGGCCGCCGCCGCGTAGCCTTTGCCCACGATGCGGAACTCGGCTTGCGCGGCGTAGGCCGGGATCAGGTCGGCAAAGGCCCGGGACAGGCGGCTGATGCCGATCGCCCAGATCCGCGGGCGGGCCGGCGTGGCGGCGCCGGAGGGGGGAATGGACGGGAGGATGCCGGATTGCATGGAGGCGGAAAACGCTGCAAAGACGCCGGATGGCGCTAATCTTGAGATTGTGCGCCCCCGCGGATTGCATTTCAATATTGAAATGCAATCCTTTCAAATTTGAAATTCACCACACATCAGGGACGCAACGCAGGGGCCGGCCACGAAGCCTCGGGAATCGCCGCCAGCCCAGGCCTGACAAGGGCACTGCCCTACGCCCGCGCTCCTGGGTGAGGCCCGATGCGCAGCCAAATGCAAGCTGGCACACCCCTTGCGCTTATCAGCCGTCCACTCCTAAAGCGATGATCATGACCTTCTCCACTTCCGACCTCGCCCGCTCCGCCGGCGCCCGTTTCCGCCAGGCACTGGCCGATGAGCATCCCCTGCAGGTCGTCGGCACGATCAATGCCAACCATGCCCTGCTGGCCAAGCGGGCGGGCTACCGCGCCATCTACCTGTCTGGCGGCGGCGTGGCCGCGGGCTCACTCGGCCTGCCGGACCTGGGCATCTCCAACCTGGACGACGTGCTGACCGACGTGCGCCGCATCACCGACGTGTGCGATGTGCCGCTGCTGGTCGACGTGGACACCGGCTTTGGCGCCTCCGCCTTCAACGTGGCGCGCACCACCAAGTCGCTGATCAAGTTCGGCGCGGGCGCGATGCATATCGAAGACCAGGTCGGCGCCAAGCGCTGCGGCCACCGTCCGGGCAAGGAAATCGTCTCGCAGGGCGAAATGGTCGACCGCATCAAGGCGGCCGTCGATGCCCGTACCGATGAGAACTTCGTCATCATGGCCCGCACCGACGCACTGGCCGTGGAAGGCCTGGACAAGGCCATCGAGCGGGCCGTGGCCTGCGTGGAAGCCGGCGCCGACGCCATCTTCCCGGAAGCCATGACCGACCTGGCCATGTACCGCAAGTTCGTTGACGCCGTGAAGGTGCCGGTGCTGGCGAACATCACCGAATTTGGCGCTACGCCGCTATTCACCACCGAGGAACTGGGTGGTGCCGGCGTGTCGATGGTCCTCTACCCGCTGTCGGCTTTCCGCGCCATGAACAAGGCCGCCGAAAACGTGTACGCTGCAATCCGCCGCGACGGCACGCAGCAAAACGTGGTCGATACCATGCAGACGCGCGCCGAGCTGTACGAAAGCATCGGCTATCACGCCTATGAGCAGAAACTGGACGCCCTGTTTGCCCAGGGCAAGGCCAAGTAAGCACATCAGCAGCACCCGAACAGCACACGAGCACACGAGCACAGCAACCCCAAGGAGACTTCCCCCATGTCCGAAGCGCAACCGCTAGCCGCCCCGAAGCCGAAGAAATCCGTCGCCCTGTCGGGCGTGACCGCCGGCAATACCGCGCTGTGCACGGTCGGCCGTACCGGTAACGACCTGCACTACCGCGGCTACGACATCCTCGACATCGCCGAGACCTGCGAATTCGAGGAAATCGCCCACCTGCTGGTGCACGGCAAGCTCCCCACCCGCGCCGAACTGGCTGCCTACAAGGCCAAGCTCAAGGCCCTGCGCGGCCTGCCCGCCAACGTCAAGGCCGCACTCGAATGGGTGCCCGCCAGCGCCCACCCGATGGACGTGATGCGCACCGGCGTGTCCGTGCTCGGCACCGTGCTGCCGGAAAAAGACGACCACAACACCCCCGGCGCGCGCGACATCGCCGACCGCCTGATGGCCAGCCTGGGCTCCATGCTGCTGTACTGGTACCACTACAGCCATAACGGACGGCGCATCGAAGTCGAGACCGACGACGACACCATCGGCGCGCACTTCCTGCACCTGCTGCACGGCCAGAAGCCCTCCGCGCTGTGGGAGCGCGCCATGCAGACCTCGCTCAACCTGTACGCCGAGCACGAGTTCAACGCCTCCACCTTCGCCGGCCGCGTGATCGCCGGCACGGGCTCGGACATGTACTCGTCGATCTGCGGCGCCATCGGCGCGCTGCGCGGCCCCAAGCACGGCGGCGCCAACGAAGTGGCGTTCGAGATCCAGAAGCGCTACGACAGCCCGGACGAGGCGCATATCGACATCTCGCGCCGCGTGGAGAACAAGGAAGTGGTGATCGGCTTCGGCCACCCGGTGTACACCACCGGCGACCCGCGCAACCAGGTGATCAAGGAAGTGGCGCGGCGCCTGTCCAAGGATGCCGGCTCGATGAAGATGTTCGACATCGCCGAGCGCCTGGAAACCACCATGTGGGACGCCAAGAAGATGTTCCCCAACCTGGACTGGTTCAGCGCGGTGAGCTATCACATGATGGGCGTGCCCACCGCCATGTTCACCCCGCTGTTCGTGATCGCGCGCACCTCGGGCTGGGCTGCGCATATCATCGAGCAACGCATCGACAACAAGATCATCCGCCCCAGCGCCAACTACACCGGGCCGGAAAACCTGAAGTTCGTGCCGATCGGAAAACGGAAATAGGCTGGGCAGGCCGCAAACCGGCTTGCCATGTAGCGAAGGCGCCCCCTTGCCCGGCCTGGGGCTGCCGCGAATTATGTAACGGATGGTAGGGGCACTACGCCCCGACTTTCAAATCGTAGAGAATAGCGGCGGATATGACTGCCGGCCTTGCCGGCAAGCCACCGCCATTGACCCAACTCCAGAAGGAACCCACAGAATGAAGCATCTTGTCCTCGCCGCCTGCATCGGCGCCTTTACGCTGACCACCGCTGGCGTTGCGATGGCCCAGGAACCGGCCAAGAAGGCCGCTCCCGCCAAGAAGGCCCCTGCGAAAAGCACCAAGAAGACCGCGGCCGCAGCACCCGCAGTCGTCCCGAGCGGTGAAAAATGGCAGTGTGAACTGGGCCATGTCCTGTACATCGGCGGCAACATGCAACGCGATGAAGTCATCACCGTGAACTGGGAGGGCAAGGAATACCGCCTGCCCCGCCTGTCCACCGTAACCGGCGCCGACCGCTACTTCGACGCCCGCTCCGGCCTGGACCTGGTCGTGATCCCGAGCAAGGCCATGCTGTTCAACAAGAACGCCGGCCAGCGCCTGGCCGACGAGTGCCAGACCGCGGACATGCAGGCTGGCGGCTCGGCCCCGACCCAGGCAGGCGCGCTGCGCGCTCCGGTAGCCACCCCGTTGCTGATCGCCCCGTCGGCACCGGCAGCCGATGCCTCCCAAGCACCGGCCGCCCCCAAGCAGTAAGCACCAACCTGTAAGCAGCAAGAGCAGTAAGCGGTAATCAGTAGTAAGGGGCCGTAGCCTGGCATTGTCCGGCTACGGCACCATGGGCACCAGGAAGCACAAACATCCGAGGGAACCCCATGTCCGCGCCTATTTCGAACGTCCGCCCCGAACCGGACCCGGTCCTGGCCGACATCGTCGACTACGTCACCAGGTATCAGGTCAAGAGCGCGCTGGCCTACGACACGGCCCGCAACTGCCTGATCGACACGCTCGGCTGCGGCCTGGAAGCCCTGTCGTATCCGGCCTGCACCAAGCTGCTGGGCCCGATCGTGCCCGGCACGGTAGTCCCCAACGGCGCCAAGGTGCCCGGCACCCAATTCCAGCTCGACCCGATCCAGGCCGCCTTCAATATCGGCGCCATGATCCGCTGGCTCGATTTCAACGACACCTGGCTGGCCGCCGAATGGGGCCACCCGTCCGACAACCTCGGCGGCATCCTTGCCACCGCCGACTGGCTCTCGCGCAACAACGTGGCCGCCGGGCGCAAGCCGTTGACCATGAAGGACGTGCTCACCGGCATGATCAAGGCCCATGAGATCCAGGGCTGCATCGCGCTGGAAAACGCATTCAACAAGGTGGGCCTGGACCACGTGGTGCTGGTCAAGGTGGCTTCCGCCGCCGTGGTTGCGCAGATGCTCGGCCTCGCCCGTGACGAAATCCTCAACGCGGTGTCCCTTGCCTGGGTCGACGGGCAAGCGCTGCGCACCTACCGCCACGCCCCCAATACCGGCAGCCGCAAGAGCTGGGCCGCCGGCGACGCCACCAGCCGCGCGGTGCGCCTGGCGCTGATCGCCCGGACCGGCGAGATGGGCTATCCCTCGGTGCTGAGCGCCAAGGGCTGGGGCTTCTACGACGTACTGTTCAAGGGCCAGCCCTTCAGGTTCCAGCGCCCGTATGGCACCTACGTGATGGAGAACGTGCTGTTCAAGATCGCCTTCCCGGCCGAATTCCACGCGCAAACCGCGGTGGAGGCCGCCATGACCCTGCACGGCCAGCTGTCCGCCGCGGGCAAGACGGCAGCGCAGATCGGGCAGGTCACCATCCGCACCCACGAGGCCTGCATCCGCATCATCGACAAGAAGGGCCCGCTGGCCAACCCCGCCGACCGCGACCACTGCATCCAGTACATGGTGGCGGTGCCGCTGCTGTTCGGCCGGCTGACCGCCGAGGACTATGAAGACAAGATTGCGGCGGACCCGCGTATCGACGCCCTGCGCGACAAGATCGTGTGCGTGGAGGATCCGCAGTTCACCGCCGACTACCACGACCCGGAGAAGCGCTCCATCGCCAATGCGCTGACCGTTACGCTGGACGACGGCACGGTGCTGCCCGAAGTCGTGGTGGACTACCCGCTCGGCCACAAGCGCCGGCGCGACGAGGGCATCCCGCTGCTGGTGGAGAAGTTCAAGACCAACCTGGCCCGCCGTTTTCCGGCCAGGCAGCAGCAAGCGATCCTGGCGGTGTCGCTGGACCAGGCGCGCCTGGAGGCCATGCCGGTCAATGAGTATGTCGACCTGTACGTGATCTGAGTGAACTGGGTGGCCTGAGCAAAAAACAGTGCGGATTCGCGCGCGCCAAAGCCAATGGGGGCTGACGGCGGCTGACGCATTGGCCTAAAATCCACGCGGCACGTACCTTGGTTTAGCGATTCAGCAGCAAAGCAGTCCTGCAAGATCGATCAGCAAGAAAAGCAGTAGGCATGAACACGGCGCGCGACCCGCGCCGCGCGCCGCGCGGCAACCCTGCTTCTCCGGCAGCCGGCGGCGATAGACGATTTACGAGTCCAAGCAAGTCCGCACCATCCTTCGATTGGAGTAAGGCAATGCCCCACAATCTCAATAAGACGCTAAAAGAATTCAAGACCGGCCCGTCGAGCAAGGGCCAGTTCTACTCCCTGCCGCAACTGGGCAAGGCACTAGGCGTGGCGGTCGAGCGCCTGCCGGTGTCGATTCGCGTCGTGCTGGAATCGGTGCTGCGCAATTGCGACGGCAAAAAGGTCACCGAGGAGCACGTCAGGCAGCTCGCCCACTGGAAGCCCGTCGCCGAGCGTGTCGACGAGATCCCCTTCGTGGTTGCGCGCGTTGTGCTGCAGGATTTCACCGGCGTGCCCTTGTTGGCCGACCTGGCCGCCATGCGCAACGTGGCCGAGAAGATGGGCAAGAACCCCAAGAAGATCGAGCCGCTGGTTCCCGTGGACCTGGTGGTCGACCACTCGGTGCAGATTGACCACTTCCGCGAGAAGAACGCGCTGGACCTGAACATGAAACTGGAGTTCCAGCGCAACAACGAGCGCTACCAGTTCATGAAATGGGGCATGCAGGCCTTCGATACCTTTGGCGTGGTGCAGCCGGGCTTCGGCATTGTGCATCAGGTGAACCTGGAGTACCTGGCCCGCGGCGTGCACAAGAAGGACGGCGTGTACTACCCCGACACCCTGGTCGGCACCGACAGCCACACCACCATGATCAACGGCATCGGCGTGGTCGGCTGGGGCGTGGGCGGCATCGAGGCGGAAGCCGGCATGCTGGGCCAGCCGGTCTATTTCCTGACGCCCGACGTGGTCGGCGTGGAACTGAAGGGCCGGCTGCGCGAAGGCGTGACGGCAACCGACCTGGTGCTCACCATCACCGAAATGCTGCGCCGCGAGAAGGTCGTCGGCAAGTTCGTCGAGTTCTTCGGCGAAGGCACGGCCAGCCTGGCACTGCCGGACCGCGCCACCATCGGCAACATGGCACCGGAGTATGGCGCCACCATGGGCTTCTTCCCGGTCGACGAGAAAACCATCGACTACTTCAAGGGGACCGGGCGCACCGAAGAAGAAATTGCCGCCTTCGAGGGCTACTTCCGTGCCCAGAAGATGTTCGGCGTGCCCAAGGCCGGCGAAATCGACTACACCAATGTGGTCACGCTGGACCTGGGCACCGTGGCCCCCTCGCTGGCCGGCCCCAAGCGCCCGCAGGACCGTATCGAAATCGGCAACGTCAAGTCCACCTTTGCCTCGCTGTTCGCCAAGCCGACCGCCGAGAACGGCTTCAACAAGGACATCGCGGAACTCGACAAGACCTACACCACGGCCGACGGCGTGAACGTGAAGAGCGGCGACGTGCTGATCGCCGCCATCACGTCCTGCACCAACACCTCCAACCCGAGCGTGCTGCTGGCCGCCGGCCTGCTGGCCAAGAAGGCGGTGGAAGCCGGCCTCAAGGTGGCGCCGCACATCAAGACGTCGCTGGCCCCTGGCAGCCGCGTGGTAACGGAATACCTGCAAGCCGCCGGCCTGCTGCCGTACCTGGAAAAGCTGGGCTTCGGCGTGACTGCCTACGGCTGCACCACCTGCATCGGCAACGCCGGCGACCTGACGCCGGAACTGAACGAGGCCATCACCAAGAACGACCTGGTGGCCGCCGCCGTGCTGTCGGGCAACCGCAACTTCGAAGCACGCATCCACCCGAACATCCGCGCCAACTTCCTGGCCTCGCCGCCGCTGGTGGTGGCCTACGCCATCGCCGGCAACGTCACGCGCGACCTGATGACCGAGCCGGTGGGCACGGGCAAGGGCGGCCGCGAGATCTACCTGGGCGACATCTGGCCGACCTCGGAAGAAATCCACGCGCTGATGAAGTACGCGATGGACTCGAAGGTGTTCAAGGTCAACTACGAGCAGGTCAAGAAGCCGAGCAAGCTGTGGGCCAAGGTCAAGGGCACCAAGGGCCAGGTCTACGACTGGCCGAAGTCCACCTATATCGCCGAGCCGCCCTTCTTCGACGGCTTCGGCATGGAGCCGGCCGCCACGCAGTCGAGCGTGCGCAATGCGCGCGCGCTGGGCGTCTTCGGCGACTCCGTGACCACCGACCACATCTCGCCGGCTGGCTCCATCAAGGAAACGTCGCCCGCGGGCAAGTACCTGCTGGCCAACGGCGTGCTCAAGGCGGACTTCAACAGCTACGGCTCGCGCCGCGGCAACCATGAGGTCATGATGCGTGGCACCTTTGCCAACGTGCGCATCAAGAACCTGATGCTGCCGGTCAAGGCAGACGGCTCGCGCGTGGAAGGCGGCGTCACGCTGCACCAGCCCACCGGCGACGAAATGTCGATCTACGACGCCGCCATGAAGTACATCGCCGAAGGCACGCCCACCGTGGTGTTCGGCGGCGAAGAGTACGGCACCGGCTCGTCGCGCGACTGGGCCGCCAAGGGCACCCAGCTGCTCGGCGTGAAGGCCGTGATCACGCGCAGCTTCGAGCGCATCCACCGCTCCAACCTGGTCGGCATGGGCGTGCTGCCCCTGCAGTTCAAGGGCAGCGACAGCGTGCAGACGCTGGGCATCATCGGCAACGAGACCTTCGACATTGAAGGCATCGAAGGCGACCTGAAGCCGCAGCAGGACGTGACGCTGGTGATCAAGCGCGCCAATGGCGACGTGCAGCGCGTGCCGGTGCTGCTGCGCATCGACACCCCGATCGAGGTCGACTACTACAACCACGGCGGCATCCTGCCGTTCGTGCTGCGTCAGTTGCTGGCTGCCTGACCGGAGTGCCCCTGGCCCTTCGAGGCCAAGGGGTGACGCCGCTGGCTCTGCGCCTCTTTCGGAGGCCATGGCCAGCGGCGTTTTTCTTTGGGGCGCCATTCGCGCTGGCCCTAAAGCGCATCAGCCGTCGCTTGTACCGGGCTTACCCCAAGTGTTGACCGGTGTAAGTTCCACGCAAGGCTGCCCTGCCAAACTGCCCGTCATCCACAAAGAAAACGCCTTGCGCGGGACAGCCATGCCGGCCAACCCCGCCTGAAACGCACAGGAGACATCATGGCAAAGATTTTCATCGCATTCGCCGTCATTGCCGGCGCCGCACTGTATATGCTGTCAAAAGGCGGCGACATCTCGATGGGCGGCGAGCAACACGGCGTGGAAACCCACGCGCCGGAGGCTGCGCAAGCGCCCGCGCAGAAGTAAAACCCGGCCGGTTCCGCCGCTGCGCGGCGCTGCCTGACGCACCGCAATACAGCCGCCCGGCCCCCTGGCGGCTTTTTTTGTCAACGCAGCGAGTAGAATACCGTTTTACCGAAAAACGGATGATTTCGACTTATGGCAGGTTTTCGCCCCAAGGCTACCCAACGTCTTTCGCCTGACGCCGAGCGTCTGGTGGCCGATGCGCTTGCGCTCGATGCCTCGGGCAGCCGCATGGAGGATGGCTACTGGGAGCGGCGTCTTTCGCAACGCCTGGGCCGGCTCCTGAAGAACGGCAGCCAATCCGCGCTCGACGCAGCGCTCGAACACCTGTTCAAGCACAACGCCGACGCCTCCGACGTGCTTGCCGAGCAAGCCGAGACCCTGGCCGAATCGGCTACCGTCGAAATCGACGGCGTCAGCTACGACGCCCTGCTGATCGCCGCGCCCATCCTGGCCCACACCCGCTACGCCATCCCGTCCGGCGCGCTCAAGCCCGAGCTGTCGCAGACGCTGGCTGTGCACATGCAGGCGCATGTGCTGGCGGCCAACACCAAGATGGCGCTATCGCCCTACCTGTACAGCATCGACCAGCTGCCGCGCACGCACAGCGACACCTTTGCCCTGACCTACAAGCTGGTATCGGCTGCCATGGCCGGCACCACGCCCAAGGTCGACCTGCGGGACCTGCCGGAAACCGCGCCGATCCTGGCTGATCCGCGCTATCTGCTGGCCGTGGTGGTGGCGCCGCACGAGCAGGCCCTGTTCCGCTGGCAGGAAGACGCCAAGGAACACCATGCCGAGCGCAGCGTCTGCCTGGAGCAATGGCGCACCCAGGTGCAGCCCTCGATCGCGCTGCTGATGCCCGGCTGCGAGTTCGACCTGCTGCTGCCCGACGCCTTCTTCCTGTCCTGTCGCGAATCCGACAAGAGCATCCGCCCGCTGACCGTGCGCGCCGCCGTCAACTACCTGTGCGGCACGCTGGATGTGCCGGCCGGCCAGATGGCGGCCGTGGTGGCGGCATTCGGCGAAGAGGAAGTCGAGGAATACCGTGTAGGCTTCACCATGCGCGGCGAGAAGGATGTGATCTACGGCATCGTCTGGCCGGTGTACGGCCGTGAGTCCGGCGAGATCGATGCCAGCGAGAAGGACAACCCGCTGGAGCAGATCTGCGAGGAACTGCGCAACGCCGGGGTGGAAGACATCTTCCGCCACGCCGCGCTGTTCGACCCCGAGTATTGCGAAGACTGCGGCACGCCGCTTTACGCCGACCGCTCTGGCGAGATCGTCCACGCCGAGTTGCCGGAAGACGCGCCCACGCAGCAGCCGCTGTTCCACTAAGCTGCGTCGCTTCGCCCTGCCTGACCAACGGCTCGCCTTGCGCGGGCTGTTTTTTCTTCAGCCGGCGGCCGTCGGGCTGATGCAGCGCCACAGCGCATGGCCGGAGGCTGCGTACTTGCGCTCGAACGGTGTGATGGCCTCGGCCGGCTGCCACAGTTCGACCTGCGCAGGCCGGCCAACCAGCGCCAGGGCCTGGGCAAACTCGTCGATATAGACCTGCCAGTTGCTGCGGCAC
The DNA here is from genome assembly GCF_014170355.1 of Cupriavidus sp. UME77. Classification (NCBI taxonomy): domain Bacteria; kingdom Pseudomonadati; phylum Pseudomonadota; class Betaproteobacteria; order Burkholderiales; family Burkholderiaceae; genus Cupriavidus; species Cupriavidus sp. UME77. The sequence continues at coordinate 215,057 of NZ_LZZU01000086.1, read as the reverse complement.
TCCAGGTACCGGCCGCACGCAGCCAGCGCCGGGAACACCGCATGCCCCTGCCAGCGCCGCCCCAGGTGCCCGATCTTGGGCCAGGGGTTGGGATACAGCACGTAGTGGCGGTCCACCGCGATGCGATCGGACTGCAGCATCCGCCAGACGTCGACCAGGTCCGCGCGCGCCCAGGCAAAATTGCCCGGCATCGGGCCATCCCACCAGTCCTTCCCCCCGGTCAACCGTTTTTCCGACTGGTCCACGCCGATCACAAAATGCCCGGGGAACGCCGTGGCCAGGCGCAAGGTGCTCTCCCCCACGCCGCAGCCTGCGTCCAGGATCAGCGGGGCCGCCCCGGCCTGCTGCCATTGCTGCAACGCAAGATCCAGCGCGCGCCGGCTTGGCTCGCCGATGGGCTTGCGAAAGGGCTCTGCCAGGTGGCGGGCAAGGCGCGCCTCGAGGTGGTCGTGGACATCGGCCTGGGCCGAGGTGATGGTGCGGGAGTTAGCAAACATGGGCGGGATTCTACCCGGCCGCCGAGCGCCGCGGGCTTGCCGGGGATTGCGGCTCTGGCGACGGGCGTGGACAAATGCCATCCACTGCTGCGAGCATAAGGATATGACGTCGATGTCGCACGCAGATGTCGTTTTGACGGCACAATGCGGGCAACCGGGGTGGACAAGCGGGCCGCCCAAGCGTGTCCCGCCACCCCATCTGAGAACCCGCCGCCGCCATCCCATCCGGGCGGCGGCCCGTACGAGGAGCGCATCCCGATGACCGCCACACGCCGCACACGCCACACTTCCAGCCTCACCGCCATGATGCCGCGCCGCGCGCTGCTGCAAGCCGGTGCCGCGCTCGCGCTCGGCAGTGCCGCGCTGATGCTGTTGCCCGCCGATGCCGCGCAGGCCGAAGACCTGCGCATCGGCTTGTCCGCCGATGTGACCTCGATGGACCCGCAGTGGAACAACTCCGGCCCCAACAACGCCATCGCGCTGCATATCTTCGAGTCGCTGGTGTTCCTCGACAAGAACGCCCGCTATATCCCCGGCCTGGCGCTGTCATGGAAACCGGTCAACGCCATCACCTGGGAAATCAAGCTGCGCCCCAACGTGAAATGGCATGACGGCACGGCGTTTACCAGCGAAGACGTCAAGGCCTCGCTCGAGCGCCCCGACAAGCTCACCAACAGCCCGGGCTCCTTCACCAGCTACACCAAGCCGATCGCGCGCATCGACACGCCCGACCCGTTGACCGTGCGCCTGACCATGAGCGTGCCGAACTATGCCAACCTGGCCAACGACCTTAACAGCGTGCCGATCATGCCGAAGAAGGTAGCTGCCACGCTGAGCCAGGCGGATTTCGACTCCGGCAAGGCGATGATCGGCACCGGCCCGTTCAAGTTCGTGCGCTTCGCGCGCGGGCAGGAAATCGTGATGGCGAAGAACCCCGACTACTGGGGCCCGAAGACGGAATGGGATCGCGCGATCTTTCGCATCATCACGGACAATGGCGCGCGCAGCGCGGCGCTGCTGTCCGGCGACGTCGACGTGATCGAAAGCGTGCCGTCCGCGGACGTGGCCAAGCTCAAGCAGAACCCCAAGTTCCGCATCGAGCAGCAGGTCTCGTGGCGCACCATCTTCTGGCAGATGGACCAGTCGCGCGACAACCCGCCCTACGTCACCGACAAGGCCGGCAAGCCGCTGGGCAAGAACCCCTTCAAGGACGCACGCGTGCGTGCCGCCATCAGCCACGCGCTGAACCGCGACGCCATCGTCAGCCGCATCATGGAAGGACTGGCCGTGCCGGCCTCGTCGATCGTCTCGCCGCAGATCTTCGGCCACCCCGGCACCAAGCCGGATGCCTATGACCCCGAAGGCGCCAAGAAGCTGCTGGCCGCGGCGGGCTATCCGGATGGCTTCGGCCTGACGCTGCACGCCACCAACAACCGCTACCTGAACGATGCCGCCGTGGCCCAGGCCACCGCCAGCATGCTCACGCGCATCGGCATCCAGACCAAGGTGGAAACGCTACCGGTCGCCGCGTACTTCACCCGCGCACGCCAGGGCGACTTTGCCTTCGAGATGCTGGGCTGGGGTTCGGCAGCGGCCGACGTGGCGCTGCGATCGATCACTGGCACGCCGAACCCCAAGACGGGATACGGCACGTGGAACTGGGGCAAATACAGCAATACCCAGCTCGACCAGCTGATCGAGAAATCGCTGACCACGGTGACCAGCGACAAGGCCCGCGAGGAGAACGCCCGCGCCGCAGCCAGGTTCGCCCTGGCCGACCACGCCATCATCCCCTCGCACAGCCAGCTGGCGATGTGGGCCATGCGCAAGGACCTGAAATACGAAGCGCGCACCGACGAATGGTCGCTGGCGCAGTTCTTCCACAAGCAGTAAGCGAGAGAGCAGAGCGGCGTCTCGCGAGGCGGCGCCGGGCGTTGAACCCGGCGCCGCCAGCTACCTGGCGGCTTGAATCAGATCCGCAGGCCGTCTTCCTGGTTCGCGTTTGCCGCGCGCAAGCCTTTCACCCATTCCCGCGCCGGCAACCCGGTCGTATCCTCCAGCACCTTCGCGCGAATCTCCAGCACATCCCACGACACATCGATCGCCGGCCCATTGAAGGCAAGCGCAATGACATTGCCGTCGTGCACTTCGGGGAACACCAGCACGCGGTTATCAAACGCTTCGCAGATCCGCACGATGTTCTTCGGGAAGCTGTCGTGGTCGCCGAACAGGTTGATCGTCATCACGCCCGGCGCCTTGAGCACGCGGCGGCACGCCTTGTAGAACGCCGTGGTGTCAAGCACCGGCCCGCGCGCGGTGGCGTCATACAGGTCCACCTGCAGCACATCCAGCGCGCCGGTGTGCGCGCCATCCATCACGTAATCCCACGCATCCTGCTCCCGCACGGTAAGGCGCTCGTCGTCTTCACGCAGGCCGAACATGCTGCGGCCCGCAATGATCACGGCCGGGTTGAGCTCCACCGCCGTCACGCGCGCGCGGCTGAACTGGCGATGGCAGAACTTGGTGAGCGCAGCCGCGCCCAGGCCCAGCTGCGTCACGTGAAACTCCGGCGCCGAGGGCGACAGGAACAACAGCCACGCCATCATCTGCTGCGCGTACTCCAGCTCGATGGCATCGGGCTTGCGCAGGCGCATGGCGCCTTGCACCCATTCGGTGCCGAAATGCAGGTAGCGCACACCGTCCATCTCGGAGAAGGTCACCGGCGCGAAGCGTGGTGTCATGCGTTTTTCCTCGCGCTGCGCAGCTTGCGCGCCGCGTGCACCGCGTCCGTCCTCGGGGCTGCGCGCGCCGCGCGCGGGACGGCGCGAGGCCACGGCTTCAATCGATTTACGTTTGAGAAGAGTCATGGTGGTCAGGAAGAATGCGTGTAAGCGTGCCGCCCAGCGGGGCGGCACGTAAGTCAGTTCGGATCGATCCGGGATCAGGCTTTGCCGAGCGCGCCCTGGGCACGCTGCAGCCACTCCCGGTTGTGCTCGCGGGCGTGGCGCGGCCAGTGCTTGCCGTCGTGCACGATCTCCGCGTACAGCGCCTGGGCGCGCTCGCGGTCAGCTGGCTCCCCCTGGGCCGTCAGCCAGTCGGCAAACAGGCAGCGCGCGGCGGCATCGTTGGCGCAGGTCAGCGCCTGCTCGAATGCGGCCCGCGTGCCGGGCGCGTCCGATGCGGCCAGCGCGCGAGCGTACAGCAATGCAGGGTCCGCTTGCTGGCGGGCCTGGGGCTGGGAGGCGAACAAGCGCTCCAGCGCAGCCACGGCAGCGGCATGGCCACCGGTGGCGAACTGCGCGCGCGCCAGCCCCAGCAGCAGCGCCGGGTCGGTGGCGAACGGCCCGCTGGCGGCGGCCTCATAGTGTTCCAGCGCGGCCTTGGGCTCGCCGGCCTCGAGCAAGGCGGCGCCCAGGCGCATGCGGTGATCCACGGTGGGCGCGCGGTCGAACGCGTCGCGCGCCTCGCGCACCGCGCGGTTGGGGTCGACCAACTGGCCAATGGCGCGCTTGGCGGCCCGCGCACCCCGCGTCTGGCGCAGCCCGGGCAGGTAGATGGCGAGGAAATACACCACGCTGCCCAGGCCCGGGAAGGCGAACAGGATCAGCAACCAGTACATGTTCTGCTGGGTGCGCACCGCGTGCACGGCGAAGAACACGGCGATGATGACGTGAAAACCAATTCCTAGATACGGCATTGTCTATCTATCCTGCAAAGCGTTGGCCGGCGGACTTCCCACCGGCATGCATAGCCGTGATTGTGACAGATGCGGCCGGGGTGCCCGATGCGGCATGCTACTTGCTACTGTCACAAATGCCTTTTACGGTAAGGCTGTCTTGCGCTTACGTTCTGCGCCTGGCTTCCCGGCCGGCCTGCCTGGCTTACCTGCCTGGCTTGCCTCACCAAAACCCGAGACGCTCCCTCCAACCCGGCCCTCCACGACAAAGGATCCGTAAATATGAGCTACATCCACTTCATCGGTGGTGAAAAAGGCGGCGTCGGCAAATCGCTCGTCGCCCGCCTGCTAGCCCAGCATTTTATCGACCGGAGCATGCCGTTCCTTGGCTTCGACACCGACAAATCGCACGGCGCCCTGCTGCGCTTCTATGCCGACTTTGCCGCGCCCGCCGTGCTGGACAAGCACGACAGCCTGGACCCCATTATCGAGCACGCCGTGGAAGATCCACAGCGGCGCATCCTGGTCGACCTCGCGGCCCAGACGCAGCACGCACTTGCAAAATGGATGGACGATGCCGACGTACTGGCGCTGGCCGAAGCGCATGGCCTGACGCTCACCTGGTGGCACGTGATGGATGCGGGCCGCGACTCGGTCGACCTGCTGCGCCAATGGCTTGACCAGTTTGGCGGCCGTATCAAGCTGGTGCTGGTCCTCAATGAAGTCCGCGGCGATCGCTTCGAGATCCTGGAAGCCTCGGGCGAACGCGCCCGCGCCGAAGCGCTGGGCGCCAGCGTGATGACGCTGCGCCACCTGCCCGACACGACCATGCAGAAGATCGACCAGCAAAGCACCAGCTTCTGGGCCGCGGTCAATCATCCGGATCGCGCCGCCACCGGGCTCGGCATGCTGGAGCGCCAGCGCGTCAAGGTCTGGCTGAACCGGGCGTATGGGGAGATGGCTGCGCTGGCGTTGTGAGTGGAAGCGCTGCCAGTTGATCTCGGCAGCTAGGGTGCGCCCCGAATCCCAAGCCCGGCAGCCTCGATCCCCGCATGAGCCTGCCGGGTCAGCAGCGGTTCGCCGTTGACTGCGCGAGCGATCAGGGCATCGGGCTGCGCGACGGGAATTCCCTGCGCCCGATACCATGCATCATCATAGTAAGTAGTGCCGTAGCGTTCACCGCTATCACACAGCAGGCCAACGATGGCGCCCTGCTCGCCCGCCGCCGCCATCCGCTCGGCCAGGTACAGCACACCGACGAAGTTAGTGCCTGTCGAGCCGCCCACGCGACGCCCGAAGCGCGCGGCCAGATAGCGCATTGCGGCAAAGGACAAGGCATCGGGCACCTTGAGCATCGCATCGATGCACGTCGGAATAAAGGAGCGCTCGACACGCGGGCGGCCGATGCCTTCGATCCTAGATCCGACATCCAGGCTCAGGCTGCTGTCCGGCTGGCCCGCCAGCGTACTTTTGAAATAGTCAAAAAATACGGAGTTCTCCGGGTCGGCGCAGAGAATGCGGGTTCTATGTCGACTGTAGGCTACGTAGCGGCCCAATGTTGCTACAGTGCCGCCGGTACCTCCGCTGGCCACGAGCCACGTCGGAACCGGGTGTTCCTCGTCAGCCATCTGCTTGAAAATCGACTCGGCGATATTGTTGTTGGCGCGCCAGTCGGTAGCACGCTCCGCATAGGTGAACTGGTCCATGAAATGGCCCCCGGTTTCCACCGCTATGCAGTGCGACTCCGTATAGATGTCCGCCGGATTGGCAACCAGTTGGCAGCGCCCGCCATAGAATTCGATCGCCTCGATTTTCGCCCTTGAGGTACCCGCCGGAATCACCGCCACAAAGGGCAAGCCGAGCAGCCTGGCAAAGTAAGCTTCGGAAATGGCCGTCGAGCCGCTGGACGCCTCCACGACGGTGCTTTTTTCGTTCAGCCAGCCATTGCAAAGCGCGTAGAGAAACAGCGATCTCGCCAGGCGATGTTTCAGGCTGCCGGTCGGATGGCTGGATTCATCCTTGAAATAGAAGCGGATTTGCGGATATCCCGGCAGGTCCAGCGGAATCAGGTGCGTATCGGCGCAGCGGTTGAAGTCGGCTTCGATCTTGCGAATCGCTTCGCGGGTCCAGTCAGAGCGTGGCATGGGAACCTTCACTGAATTGACTGCGAACAGAACAACGGCCTTGGGCGCCCGGCGCGGCTTCGCGCCGGTTGGCATATCGAGATTTCGATCATAGACGCCTGAGCGGCTTTGCGGTAATTTGCCCCTCTGCGGCAGCCGACGGCTTGCCCGCCGGCACGAATATCAGCGCTTAGTTCAGCAGCGCACGCCACAACGCCAGCTTCTGCTCAAAATTGCGCGCCGCATGTGCCGGGCTAGATGAGGGCAGCACCACAGTCTCATAGCCTGCCGCCTCGAACTGCGCGGCGAAACGACCCGACGTACCGCCGTTGAAGCCGACGCGGCGCAACGCAGGCGCCAGCGCCTTGAGCCGCACGAAGTCGTTGGCCTGCGGACGGCGGATATTGCTGTCCAGGCTGCCCTCGCGCACGCAGGCGCCGAGCACATCCCACACGCCGATGCCGTGAGACAGGAGCCGCGCCAACCGGTCGGCGTAAGGCAAATCAGGCAGGGGCTCGCCGGTCAGCGCGCCCAGCAGCGGCCAGAACTGGTTGCGCGGATGCGCGTAATACTGCTGCGCCGCCAGCGACGCCGCCCCGGGAAAGCTGCCCAGCACCAGCACGCGGATATGCCGATCGATGACCGGTGCAAGGCCTTGCTGTAGATCGGGGGGAAGAACCAGAGGGGATGCGGGAGATGGGACGGGCATGGGGTGAGTGTACTTGGCCCCGGGAGCGGACAAGCGCCTGCGCGGCTTGCATGCATCATGCTTGCCGCCGGCGCCCGCCCTCACCCGGTCCCTCCCGCAGACCGGGGAGGGAGCAAACCCGCTGCGCTTACGCCAGCAGCTTGTTGACGCGCCGCACGTAGATCGACGGATCCTCGAGCGTGCCGCCCTCGGCCAGCAGGGCCTGGTCGAACAGCACGTGCACGCGGTCGCCGAAGGCGTCGTCCGTGGGACCGGCCTCCACCAGCGCGCGCAGCTTTTTCACCAGCGCGTGGTCGGGGTTCAGCTCCAGGATGGGCTGGGCGTCGGGCGCCTTCTGGCCGGCCTGCTTCAGCAGGCGTTGCAGGTAGCCGCTCATGTCGCCTTCGTCCGACACCAGGCAGGATGCCGACTCGGTCAGGCGCAGCGTGACGCGCACGTCCTTGGCCTTGCCTTCAAGCACGGCCTTGGCGCGTTCCAGCACGTCCTTCCAGTCGCCTTCGGCCTTTTCCTGCTCGGCCTTCTCGTCGGCGTCGGCCAGCGCGCCAAGCTCCAGGTCGCCACGTGCCACCGAGACCAGTTCCTTGCCATCGAACTCGCGCAGGAAGGACAGCATCCATTCGTCCACGCGGTCCGTCAGCAGCAGGACTTCGATGCCCTTCTTGCGGAACACTTCCAGGTGCGGGCTCGACTTGGCCGCGGCCCAGCTATCGGCCGTGACGTAGTAGATCTTGTCCTGGCCTTCCTTCATGCGGCCCACGTAGGCAGCCAGCGCCACGCTCTGCTCGGCGCTGTCCTGATGCGTGGAGGCAAAGCGCACCAGCTTGGCGATGCGCTCCAGGTTGGCGGCGTCTTCGCCCAGGCCTTCCTTGAGCGCCTGGCCGAACTGCTGCCAGAAGGTGGTGTACTTGGCGCGTTCGGCTTCGTCCTCGCTGTCCGCAAGCGTTTCCAGCATCGACAGCACGCGCTTGGTGCAGCCTTCGCGGATGGCCTTCACGTCGCGGCTTTCCTGCAGGAGTTCGCGCGAGACGTTGAGCGGCAGGTCGGCCGAATCCACCACGCCCTTGACGAAGCGCAGGTAAGCCGGCAGCAGTTGCTCGGCATCGTCCATGATGAAGACGCGCTTCACATAGAGCTTGAGGCCGGCCTTGTGGTTGCGGTCCCACATATCGAACGGCGCGCGCGCCGGCACGTACAGCAGCTGCGTGTATTCGCTGCGGCCTTCGACGCGGTTATGGGTGTAAGCCAGCGGCGCTTCGTTGTCGTGCGCGATGTGCTGGTAGAAAGCGGTGTACTGCTCTTCGGTGATGTCCGACTTGGAGCGGGTCCACAGGGCGCTGGCCTGGTTCACGCTCTCCCACTCGCCCGTTTCCTTGTAGGCGCTGGTCTCGGCATCCCAGACTTCCTTGGGCATGCGGATCGGCAGCGAGATGTGGTCGGAATATTTCTGGATGATGCCCTTGATCTTCCAGGCGGAGAGGAAATCGTCCTCGCCTTCGCGCAGGTGCAGCGTGATGGTGGAGCCGCGCTCGGCACGATCGATGGCATCGACGGTGAACTCGCCGTCGCCTGCGCTTTCCCAGCGCACGGCTTCGCTGGCGGGCAGGCCGGCGCGGCGCGTTTCCACGGTGACCTTGTCAGCCACGATGAACGCCGAATAGAAGCCCACGCCGAACTGGCCGATCAGGGCGGCATCCTTCTGCTGGTCGCCGGAGAGCTGCTGGAAGAACTCCTTGGTGCCCGAGCGGGCGATGGTGCCAAGGTTACGGATCGCCTCGTCGCGGCTCATGCCGATGCCGTTGTCGGTGATCTTCAGCGTGCGGGCCTTGGCGTCGGCCTCGATGCGGATCGCCAGGTCGGCGTCGTTCTCGAGCAGGGCCGGATTGGCAATCGCCTCGAAGCGCAGCTTGTCAGTGGCGTCGGAAGCATTCGAAACCAGCTCGCGCAGGAAAATTTCCTTGTTGCTGTACAGCGAGTGGATCATCAGGTGCAGCAGTTGCTTCACTTCCGCCTGGAAGCTCATCGTCTCGTGCGGTGCGGTCATGGTTCTCCTCTTAACAATCTTGGCTAACTTGGCTGATTTGGGAATCTAGGCAATGTGACGCGCCTGCAGCCGGGGGGCTGCAGGCTGGCGTCAGGCCGGTGACCCGAGACATAAGGGCATCCGAGCGGTTTTCAAGACATGGCCCGGTTGGGCCACGGTTGGGACCCGGTTAGCGCCGCTCCAGCTGGCGCGCCAGGTAGGCCAGCATGGCAGGGTCCTGGCTGCTGGCCACGTTGAAGCGCATCCAGCCCGACGGCATCTGCGACGGCGAGAACAAGCTGCCGGGGGCGAACAGATAGCCCTCCTCATGCCCGGCAACGGCAATGGCGTTGGTATCGCGCCCGGTGTCCGCCCACAGGTACATGCCGGCGTGCTGGCCCGGAAAGAGCGACAGGCCCATCCGCTCGATGGTGCGCCGGGTCTCGTCGCGCGCCCGGTCGAGCCGGTTGCGAACGCGCTCCACGTGCTTGCGGTAATGGCCTTCGGTCAGCACCTTGTACAGCACGCGCTCGTTGATCTCCGGCGAAGCCAGGCCCGCCAGCAGCTTGCTGTCGGTCAGGCTGGCGGCCAGCTCCGGGTGGGCGGCGATAAAGCCCACGCGCAGGTTGGCGGCCAGCGTCTTGGAAAAGCTGCCCAGGTAGATCACCCGGCGCAACTGGTCCAGGCTGGCCAGCCGGGTGGCGGAGTGACCCGGCGGGCACAGGTCGCAATAGATATCGTCCTCGACGATCAGCAGGTCGTACTGCTCGGCAAGGCGCAGCAGCTGGAAGGCCTTGGCGGCCGACAGCGAGGTGCCGGTGGGGTTGTGCAGCACCGAGTTGATCACCATCAGGCGCGGGCGGCGCGCCTGCAGGATGCGCTCCAGCGCCTCCAGGTCCGGTCCCTCGGCGGTGTAGGGCATGCCGATCAGCTGCGCGCCCTGGGCGGCGAAGCGGCCGAACATGACGAACCACGCCGGGTCGCCCACCAGCACGGCGTCGCCGGGGCGCAGGTAGAGCCGGGCGATCAGGTCGAGCGCCTGGGTGATGCCGGAGGTGAGCACGATCTGCTCGGGGGTGGCGCCGATCTCCAGTTCGGCCAGGCGGTTGCGCAGTTGCTGGCGCAAAGGCAGGAAGCCCTGCGGCGTGCCGCTGGCCAGGAAGTGGCTGCCCGGCTGGCGTCCCAGGCCGCGCAGCGCGCTGGCGATCAGCTCGCCGTCCAGCCAGTCGTTGGGCAGGAAGCCCATCCCCGGAGACTTATGCGGCTCGGTGGAGTGGAACATGCTGCGCAGCAGCCAGGTCACGTCGATATTGCGCGCGCCGGTAGCCACGGGCGCTACCGCCGCCACCAGCGGCGTGCGTTCGCGCACATAGAAGCCCGAGCCGCGGCGGGACTCGAGGTAGCCCAGCGCCACCAGCCGCTCATAGGCCTCGACCACGGTGAAGCGCGAGATGCCCTTTTCCTGCGCGAGCTGGCGGATCGAGGGCATGCGCATGCCGGCGCGGAAGACCCGCTCGTCGATACGCAGCCGCGCCCACTCGGTCAACTGCTCCACCAGCGTCATCTGCGCCGAGGGCACCGGGTCGGGCATGCGCTCGGTGGGGGGCGGCATGACCAGGCGCAATGAGCGCACCTGCTCGCCAGCCTGGGGAGCCGCGCCCTCCTGTTTACCCGCCCCGGCTCCTTTATCCTTGAGCCCTGGCGCAACCGGTTCCCTGCTGTTCATGCCTTGCTCCCGCCACTGTACTGAGAATGTTCTGCATAACTGTATCGGTACTGTACCGACAACCTTGTCTACCATCAACACACAATGACAATTGCCCTCGACCATCTCGTGATCGCCGCCCCCACGCTTGAAGCGGGGGCGCAGCATGTCGCCGACGCGCTCGGCGTGATGCCCCAGCCGGGCGGCGCGCACCCCGGCATGGGCACCCACAATTGCCTGCTCGGCCTGTTCGGCGGCATCTACCTCGAAGTCATCGCCATCGACCCCGAGGCACCGGCCCCCACGCGGCCGCGCTGGTTTGGCCTGGACACCGAGGCAGTGCAGGCCCGGCTGCGCCATGGTCCCTTCCTGATGCACTGGGTCGCGCGGGTGGAACGCCCCACCGACCTGTCCCTGTGGCAGGCGCAGTACCCCACGCGCATCCCGCCGGTCATCCCGATGACCCGTGGCGACCTGCGCTGGCGCATCACCGTGCCGGAAGATGGCAGCCTGCCCGCGTGGCCGGCCGACGATGCGGATGGCACGCACGGCGCGGCGACGGCGGGCGATGGCATCCTCCCCACGCTGATCCAGTGGGATGTATCGACCCATCCGTCGTCCCGGCTGCCGAACCAGGGCCTGGCGCTGCGCTCGCTGCGGGCACGCCATCCGCAGGCCGCGCGGCTGGCCGAGGCCTTGCAATGGCTGGGCGGCACCCCGTTCGTCCCGGAAGCATCCACGCTCGCCGAACTGAGCGCGGAGATAGAAACGCCCGATGGCGTGCGCACGCTGCGCTGAACCGCACGCCGCACGCCGCACGCCGCAATACGCAATACGCAATACGCAAAAGAACTTTCACAACAAGAACAACCACCAAGGAGCCCCTCTGATGTCCGCCACCCGCAAACGCTTCGACGACGACGCCTATCTCGGCAGCTGCACCGCCACCGTGGTAGCCGTGCACGCTGACGGCATCGAGCTCGACCAGACCGTGTGCTACGCGCGCAGCGGCGGCCAGGCGGGCGATACCGGCACGCTCAAGCTGGCCAACGGCGCGACCATCGAACTGCTGGAAACCGTGTACGGCCCGGACCGCAGCCATATCCTGCACGTCCCGGCGCCGGGTACGGCGCTGCCGGAGGTGGGCGACATCGTGGCCGTCACGATCGACTGGGAGCGCCGCCACCGGCTGATGCGGCTGCATACCTGCCTGCACCTGCTGGGCTCGCTGATCCCGGCGCCAGTGACTGGCTGCGGCATCTCGCCCGACTCGGCGCGCATCGACTTCGACCTGCCGGAATCCACGCTCGACAAGGCCGTGCTCACCGAGCAGCTCAATGCGCTGATCGACGCCGACAGCCGCGTGCAGGTGGAGCGCATCACGTCCGAGCAACTCGCCGAGCAGCCCGAGCTGGTGCGCACGGTGGGCGCGGCGCCGCCCGCGGGCAGCGGCGTCATCCGCATCATCGACATCCCCGGCGTGGACCGCCAGCCTTGCGGCGGCACCCATGTGGCGGCCACCGGCGAGATCGGCGCCGTGCTGGTGACCAAGATCGAGAAGAAGAGCCGCACCAACCGCCGCGTGGTCGTGCAGTTCGCGGCGTGAGAGCGGCAGGACGATAGATGGATCCCGCTCTGCTCACCGGGCTGTCGGCCGCCCAGTTCGCCGCGCTGCTGTCGCTGATGGCAGTCGGCGCCTTCACGCCCGGCCCCAACACAACGATTGCCGCGGTCACGGGCGCCAACTTTGGCCTGCGCGCCACGCTGCCGCACTGCGTGGGCGTCGCGTTCGGCTTTGCCAGCATCCTGGCGCTGTGCGCGGCGGGCATTGGCGCGCTGGTCCTGGCCAGCCCGGCGCTGGCGCTGCTGGTGCATGCCGCCGGCGTGCTTTACCTGCTGTGGCTGGCGCTCAAACTGGCGCGCAGTACCGTGCTGTCGGACAAACAGGTGCTGCGCCCGCTGTCGGTGTGGCAGTCGGCCGTGCTGCAGTACGCCAATATCAAGGCGTGGATGCTGGCGCTGGCGACGGCCGCCTCGTATATGGCGGGCGCGCAGTCGCCGGTGCATCGGGCCATGCTGGTGTGCGCGGTGTTCGGCGTGTTCGGCTTTGTCAGCAATGGCGTGTATGGCGTGATCGGCGCCACGCTGCGGCAATGGCTGCAGGTGGGCCACCGCATCCGCTGGTTCAACCGCGCAATGGGCCTGGCGCTGGCACTCACGGCGCTGTGGATTGCGCTGGCTGGCCGGCCCACCCTGCACTAATTCAAACGCCATGGCTGCCAAGACCACCCCTGCTCAATCCATCGACACCCACAGCGGCGGCATGCTGCTCGGCTTTATCGGCGTGACCGTGTTCAGCCAGACCTTGCCCTTCACGCGCATGGCCGTGGCCGAGCTGGACGCTACCTTCGTCGCGCTCGGCCGTGCGGTGGTGGCTGCGCTGCTGGCGCTGGTGCTGCTATGGCAGCGCGGCGCATTCGCCCGCGCGCGCCGTCCCCGGGGCGGCCAGTGGTGGCGCCTGGGGGTGACCTCGCTGGGCGTGGTGGTGGGATTTCCGCTGTTTTCCTCACTGGCCATGCGTGAAGTGCCGGCCGGCCACGGCGCCATCATTACCGGCCTGCTGCCGCTGGCCACGGCGGTCTTCGCCGCCTGGTTCGGCCGCGAGCGGCCGTCGCCGGCGTTCTGGCTGTCGGCCGCCGCCGGCAGCGCGCTGGTGGTCGCCTTTGCCCTGTGGCAGGGCGCCGGCGGGCTGCAGCATGCCGACTGGCTGCTGTTCGCGGCGATGGTGCTGGGCGCGCTGGGCTATGCCGAGGGCGGCAAGCTGTCGCGCGAGCTTGGCGGGCTGGAAACCATCAGCTGGGCACTGGCCGTGGCGCTGCCGCTGCTGCTGCCGGTGGTGGCCTGGCTTGGGCTTGCGCATGCCGGCCAGATCGCAGCCGCCTCGCCGCGCGCCTGGCTCGGCATGGGCTATGTTTCCGTCTTCTCGATGTTCATCGGCTTCCTGTTCTGGTACGCCGGGCTCGCAAAAGGCGGCGTGGCGCGCGTCGGGCAGATACAATTGCTGCAGCCGTTCCTCACGCTGGCGGGCGGCGCCCTGCTGCTGGCCGAGCCGCTCGATGCCGTCACCCTGGCGTTTGCGGTGGCGGTGATCGGCGTGGTAGCCCTGGGCCGCCGAACCGCCGTGCGCAGCGCCCCCGCGAGTCCCATGCCCGCGCCCGCCGTCGAAGAACCCCACCCTGCCCCTACGGCACGATCCCTCTGACTGGAGACCCTATGTCCGTTCACGACACCCTTGCCCGCCTCGGCATCGCACTGCCGACCGCTGGCGCACCTGCCGCCGCCTACGTCATGGCCGCGCAAACCGGCAACACCGTGTTCCTTTCGGGCCACATTGCCCGCAAGGATGGCAAACCCTGGGTCGGCAAGCTGGGCAAGGACCTGGGCACCGAAGACGGCAAGGTTGCCGCGCGCGGCATCGCCGTGGACCTGCTGGCCACGCTGAACACCCACCTGGGCGGCGACCTGGACCGCGTCACCCGCATCGTCAAAGTGATGAGCCTGGTCAACTCCACGGAAGACTTCACCGAGCAGCACCTGGTGACCAACGGTGCCTCGGAGTTGCTGGCTGAAGTCTTCGGCGAAGCCGGCAAGCATGCGCGCAGCGCCTTTGGCGTAGCGCAGATCCCGCTGGGCGCCTGCGTCGAGATCGAGATGATCGTCGAAGTGAAGTAAGCCGGCGAGAAGCGAGACAGCGAGACGCGAGAAGGCAGAACCAAGTGAATTGAAGTCAGGCCAGGGACCGGGGGCGCCCCCCGCCCTGCGCCCAACCAGCTGAAGGCACCTCCCACCCATGCGCATCGACAACCTGCCTTTCGGCACCACCGACTGGTCTGACATCACCCCGACCCGCCACCCCGGCGACACCGGGGAAGCCCTCTGGCGCACCCGCCAGTTCGGCGACATCCGCGTTCGCATGGTGGAGTATTCTGCCGGGTACCTCGCCGATCACTGGTGCACCAAAGGGCACATCCTTTTTGTGCTGGAAGGCGAGTTGCATACCGAGCTGGAAGACGGCCGGCATTTCGTGCTCCGCGCGGGCACGAGCTACCAGGTCGCCGACCAGGCCGAGCCGCACCGTTCGTCCACCCCGACCGGGGCGCGGCTTTTTATTGTTGACTGAGTCGAGCCAACCCGACTCCCCACACACCAAGAGAACATCATGAACTGGGCCATTTCCCGCCGGGCGCAACAGCTGACCAGCTCGGCTATCCGCGAAATCCTGAAAGTGACCGAGCGTCCGGAAGTTATTTCCTTCGCGGGCGGCCTGCCGTCGCCGGCCACCTTCCCGGTAGCGGCCATGGAACAGGCGGTGGCCCGGATCTTCGCCGACAACCCGCAAGCCGCCCTGCAGTACGCCGCCACCGAAGGCTACATGCCGCTGCGCGAATTCATCGCCAAGCGCCATCACGTGGACGTGGAGCGCGTGCTGATCACCACCGGCTCGCAGCAGGCGCTGGACCTGATCGCCAAGGTGTTGATCGACCCGGGCAGCCCGGTGCTGGTGGAAACGCCCAGCTACCTCGGCGCGCTGCAGGCCTTTTCGCTGTTCGAGCCCGAGTTCGTCTCGGTGCCGGGCGACGACAAGAGCCTGCTGCCGGAAGCGCTCACGCCCGAGCTGACCGCAGGCGCGCGCTTCCTCTACGCCCTGCCCAACTTCCAGAACCCCACCGGACGGCGCATGCCGCTGGAGCGCCGCCAGGCCCTGGTGGCCCGCGCCCGCGAGCTCGGCGTGCTGCTGGTCGAGGACGATCCCTACGGCGAACTGAGCTATTGCGGCGACCAGCTGCCGAGCCTGCTGTCGATGAACCCCGACGGCGTGATCTACATGGGCTCGTTCTCCAAGATCCTGGCCCCCGGCCTGCGCCTGGGCTTTGTGATCGCCCCGCCCGACCTGCACTTCAAGCTCTGCCAGGCCAAGCAGGCATCGGACCTGCATACGCCCAGCTTCACCCAGCGCCTTGCCTATGAAGTGGTGCGCGATGGCCTGCTGGACTCGCACATCCCCACCATCCGCACGCTCTACGCGGCGCAGTGCCAGGCCATGCTGGATTCGCTTGCGCGCCACATGCCCGAAGGCGTGACCTGGAACGCGCCGGAAGGCGGCATGTTCATCTGGATGGAGCTGCCCGAGGGCCTGGACAGCATGGAGATCCTGCAGGAAGCGGTCAACCGCAATGTGGCCTATGTGCCAGGCGCGCCGTTCTACGCCAGCAACCCGCGCCGCAATGCGCTGCGCCTGGCCTTTGTCACGGTGGCGCCAGAGCGCATCGAGCAAGGCGTGGCCATCCTCGGCACGCTGTTCCGCGAAGCCATCGCCAAGCACGCGCCGCAAGCCAAGGCTGCCTGAGCGTCGCTTGAACGACACGCATGGCACGCAGACGTCTGCCGGCTGATACCGGGCTGGCGGGCTTCATGGCAAGATAACGGCCATCGCCTGTCAGTCCGGGCCACGAACGCGCAGGCATTGCGCATGCGCGGCCCACGCCTTGAGGAGAAGGTTTTCGTGCTGCGTATCTGGGGTCGACTCTCATCGATCAACGTGCAAAAAGTGGTCTGGTGCGCGCGCGAGCTGCACCTGGACCACGAACGCATCGACATTGGCGTCAGCGAGGGCGACCTCGACACCGAGGCCTATGTCCGGCTCAACCCCGACCGCAGCATCCCGGTGATCGAGGATTTCCGCGGCACCGACGTGGGCGGCGAGCCCTTTGTGCTGTGGGAATCCAACGCCATCGTGCGCTATCTTTGCGCGCACGACGGCGAGGACACCCTGTGGCCCGGCAACGTCAAGGCGCGCGCGCTGGCCGACCGCTGGATGGACTGGCAGACCAACGCCTTCAGCCCGGCCATGGTCGACGCATTCCGCCACTTGGTGCGGCTGCCCGCCGAGCAGCGCGACGCCGACCTGATCGCCCGCTCCCTGGAACGCACCGAACCGCTCGCGGCCCGGCTCGACGAAGCCCTGGCGCAGCGTGAATTCATCTGCGGCGACCGCTTCACCATGGCCGACATCCCGGTTGCCTGCGCCGCGCACCGCTGGCTGGGCCTGCCTGTCACACACCAGCCCCGCCCGCACCTTGAGCGCTGGGCAGTGGCCATGCGCGCACGGCCTGCCGCCCGCACCATCCTGACGCTGCCGCTGGTCTGAGCCGCCCCCTTATTTGCCGATTTGCCCGCTGATTTACCTGCTGATTTACCTGCTGTTGCGCCCGCCCGACACCGCCGCAAGCACCCCCAGCCCGATCAGCGCGCCGCCCGTCAGGTAGCGGCCCACGGCCTGCGCGCCCCTGGCGCGCGCGAGCAGGGGCAACAACGCCGCCGCGGCCAGCACATAGCAGCAATCGGTGGTGGCGGCGATCAGGACGAAGGTGCCGCCCAGGGCCGCGCTCTGCGGCAGCGCCGCAATGGCCGGGTCCATGAACTGCGGCAGGAAGGCCGCGAAGAACAATGTGGTCTTGGGGTTGAACAAGGCCACCACGAAGCCATCGCGAAACACCCGCCGCAGCCCGGCGCTGCCTGCAGCCGGGTCCGTCTGCGCAGCAGCGGCCGGTC
Source organism: Cupriavidus sp. UME77 (assembly GCF_014170355.1). NCBI lineage: Bacteria > Pseudomonadati > Pseudomonadota > Betaproteobacteria > Burkholderiales > Burkholderiaceae > Cupriavidus > Cupriavidus sp. UME77. Next base: position 197,715 of record NZ_LZZU01000086.1, on the reverse strand, counting down.
GCGCGCGCAGCGCCCGCACCCCCAGGTAGACCAGGTAGGCCGCGCCGGCGTACTTCATCACGGCAAAGGCCAGCGACGACACCGCGAACAGCGCCGCCAGCCCCAGCGCGGCCGCCAGCACATTGACCAGGTTGCCCAAGACCACGGCCGTCACCGAAGCCAGGCCGGCAAGCCGGCCTAGCGACAGCGTGCGCGCGACGATGTAGATCACCGCCGGCCCCGGCGTCACCGCAAGCAACAGGCTGGACAGCAGGAAAGCGGCAAGCACGTGACCGCCGGGTAGGATGTGCAGCATGGCAATGCGCCTTCGGAAACAGGAACGCCGCCTTTCATGCCGGGCCGGTCAGCCTATCGGCAGCGCCAAGGCGCAAAAGGACGACCGGCACATTCTGCCACCACGGGCCTGGCCAGCATACATTTGCGTATCGAGTGGTTTGGAGTACTCTGCCAATCAGGCAGCGAGTGCGCCAACCTGCCCCCAGGCAAACCCTGATCCATGAATCCCGCTCACGATGGCGGTGACCGGATTTAGGGTAGCGCGGCAGGAACCCATCCTTAAAATCCGAAGTTTGCTGGTCGCGCGGCGGGCAGGTTGGCAATGCGCGCCCGGACAAAAAGACGATACGGCAGCCTGGGCTAATACAAAAGAAACCTGTCGCCCCAACCAGAGGAGGACTCATCGTGTGGACTCAAGTCTATGACCCGTTAGGCAGCCTGGCATTGTCCACGCTGGCAGCGGGGATTCCCGTCGCCGTACTGCTGGCGGCGCTAGCCTTCTTTCACCTGCAGGCCCACCTGGCCGCGGGGCTGGCCCTGGTGGTCGGCGTGGTCATTGCCTCCGCGGTGTTCGGCATGCCCGCCGCGATGGCGGGCAAGGCTGCCGGCCTGGGCATCGCATCGGGCCTGTTCCCGATCGGCTGGATCGTGCTGAACATCATCTTCCTGCACCGGCTGACCACCATCAACGGCTCCTTCAAGGTGCTGCAGAACTCAATCTCCGGCATCACCGAAGACCGTCGCCTGCAACTGCTGCTGGTGGCCTTCAGCTTTGGCGCTTTCTTCGAAGGCGCCGCCGGCTTCGGCACGCCGGTGGCGGTCACAGGCGCCATCCTGATCGGCCTCGGTTTCTCGCCACTGGCGGCATCCGGCCTGGCGCTGATCGCCAATACCGCGCCAGTGGCCTTCGGTGCGCTGGGCGCGCCGCTGATCGGCCTGTCCGCGGTGACGGGCCTGGACCTGCTGCATCTGTCGGCCATGGTCGGCCGGCAGCTGCCCTTCTTCTCGGTGCTCGTGCCGTTCTGGCTGATCTGGGCCTTTGCCGGCTTGCGCGGCATGCTGGCGATCTGGCCGGCGATCCTGGTGGCCGGCGTCACCTTTGCCGTGCCGCAATTCCTGGTGTCGAACTACCACGGCCCCTGGTTGGTGGACGTGATTGCCGCGCTGGTGTCGATGGGCTGCCTGACGCTGTTCCTGAAGGTCTGGAAGCCCAAGGAAATCTGGACCTCCACGCGCATCCTCGGCCGCAAGGACGACTCCAAGGTCGACGACCCTGAAGCGGTAGCCGCCGAAGCCCGCGCCAGCGCCGCCTCCGCCGGCATCTCGGTGGTCAAGGCCTGGATGCCCTGGGTGATCCTGACCGTGTTCGTCTTTGTCTGGGGCGTGCCGGAATTCAAGAAGCTGATGGACGGCCTGTGGCAATGGAAATTCCCCATCCCCGGCCTCGACAAAGCCGTGTTCAAGGTGCCGCCGGTGGTGCCGAAGGCCACTGCCGAAGGCGCCGTCTTCACGTTCAACGTGTTGTCGATGGCCGGCACCGGCATCCTGGTCTCCGGCATTCTCGGCGGCCTGCTGATGGGCTATTCCGTGCCGCGCCTCGTCAAGGAATACTGGGAGACCATCAAGCTGGTGAAGTATTCGCTGCTGACCATCTGTGCGATGTTCGGCGTGGGCTACCTGACCCGTTACTCGGGCCTGGATGCCACGCTGGGCCTGGCCTTTGCCCACACGGGCGTGCTCTACCCGCTGTTCGGCACCATGCTGGGCTGGCTGGGCGTAGCGCTGACCGGGTCCGACACCGCCTCCAACGTGCTCTTTGGCGGCCTGCAGAAAACCACGGCCGAGCAGCTGGGCCTATCGCCGATCCTGATGGCCTCGGCCAACAGCTCGGGCGGCGTGATGGGCAAGATGATCGATGCGCAGTCCATCGTGGTGGCGTCCACCGCCACCAAGTGGTACGGACACGAAGGTGAGATCCTGCGCTATGTGTTTTTCCACTCGATCGCGCTGGCGATCCTGGTGGGGCTGTTCATTACGCTGCAGGCGTATGTGCATCCGTTCACGCAGATGGTGATTCACTGAGCTGGCAAACCAGCGGCCATGAAGAACCCCCGCCCCTTGCAGGCGGGGGTTTTCTTTACAGCGATGGCAATGGCGATGACCACGGCCCTCAGGTCATCAACCGGTAAGCCAGCCGCGCCGCAGCCCGAGCGCCGCAAGTGTCGCGGTCATAGAGCGGATTGAACTCCGCCAGGTCCGCCACGCGCAGCTTGCCGCTGGCTCGCACCAGCGCCACCACCTCCTCGACCACGGGCAGCGGCACGCCATAAGGGGCGGGCGCCGAGACTGCCGGCATGACTGCCGCCGGCAGTACGTCGAGGTCGATCGTGAGGTAGACGTGATCGACCGCATCCATCAGCCCGTGCAACTCGGCAAGCCGCGCGTCCAGGTGCCGTTCCTGCATCTGCACGTCCTCGACGTAGTGCACGCCGAGCGCCTTGGCATGCGCGAACAGCGCGGCGGTATTGCCGAGCCGGCTGACGCCCAGGCAGGCGTATTCGAAGCGCTCGCCGCGCTCATGGCAGGCCTGCGCGATCTGGTCGAAGGGCGTGCCCGAACTGCCGGGACGGCCGGTGCGCAGGTCGAAGTGCGCATCGAGGTTGATCACCAGCACGCGGCCGTGGTCGCCGCGCGCATCGAGATGCGTGCGCAGCCCCTGCCAGGTGCCCCAGGCGATCTCGTGGCCACCACCGAGCACCAGCGGGAATGCACCCTGCGCCAGTTCGGCTGCGACCGCTGTTGCCAACGCTTGCTGCGCCGTCTCGAGATCGCCATCGTGGCAGACGACGTCGCCCGCATCGTGGAACGCCTCCAGGCCATGGGCCGGGATGCCGGCCAGCGCGCGGCGGATCTCGCGCGGGCCACCCGCCGCGCCGCCGCGGCCTTGGTTGCGCAGCACGCCGGCGTCGCAGCAAAAGCCCAGCAGCACGGGCGCGCCGGGCACGCGTTCGGTGCCTTGCGCGCGCACGACATTGAACAGCCGGCGCGTGTCGCCCAGCTCGCCCGCATCGCTGCGGCCGTGCCAGATGCTGCCCGGCGCCGCGGCCGTTGGATCCCTTCCGCTCATGACAAGCGGCGACCCAGGGTTTCCGGCACCATCGCCAGGCCGATCAGCGAGACCAGACCGCAGCCGATCACGTAGAACGCGGGCGCGTTGGGATTGGCGGTGAGATGGATCAGCTCGGTCGAGAAGAACTGCGCGAAACCACCGAAGATGGCGATCGCCACGCAGTAGGCAATCGACAGGCCGGTGGCGCGCATGCGCTGCGGCAGCACCTCGCTGACCAGCACCATCGACGCAGGCGAAGTCATCGACATCGGCACCGAAAGGCAGCCCACCACCAGCAGCAGGCGCGTCAGGCCGGGCTCGGCGTTGATCAGCACGAAAGCGGGATAGATCATCAGCAGCAAGGCCACGCGCGACCACAGCACCACCGGGCGCCGCCCCACCCGGTCGCTCAGCCAGCCCGCGAACGGCGACAGCACGACCTGCACGGCAGCGGCCACGCAAGCGGCCCAGATGCCCAGCGACAGCGGCATATGCAGCTGGCTGACGGCATAGTTGCTCAGGTAATACACCACGATATAAGTCGACGAAGCCACACCGATCATCAGCAGGATGCTGGCCACCAGCGCACGCCCGTGCTCACGCAGCAGTTGCAGCGTGGAGCCGCGCTCCGACTCGCCGGCAGCTGGCGCCGTCTCTTCCAGGCGGCGGCGAATCACCAGGCCCACCGGGATCACCAGGATGCCGATCACGAAGGCCAGGCGCCAGCCCCATGCCTCCAGTGCCTGCTGCTCCAGCACGTTGCTGAGCAGCAAGCCAACCAGAGCGCCGAACAGCGCCGCCAGGCCCTGGCTGAACGGCTGCCAGCTGGTGTAGAAGCCGCGCGAGCGGTCGTCGGCATACTCCAGCAGCAGTGCCGTGGAGGCCCCCATCTCCCCGCCGATGGCAAAGCCTTGCACCAGGCGCGCGAGCAGGATCATGATCGGCGCGAACATGCCGATCTGCGCATACGTCGGCGTCACCACGAAGATCACCGAGCTCAGGCCCATCAGCCAGAGCGTCAGCGCCACCGCCGGCTTGCGCCCGACACGGTCGGCATACATGCCGATCAGCAGGCCGCCCAGCGGGCGCATCAGGAAGCCAACGCCGAAGGTGGCGAAAGACAACAGCAACTGCCCGGTGGGATCGGAAACCGGGAAATACAGCCGGCCGATCAGCGTGGCGAAGAAGCTGTAGACCACGAAGTCGTAGAACTCCAGGCCATTGCCGATAGTAATGGCAGCGATGGACTTGAACCTGGACAGCGGCTGGGCCGTGGCGGCATGTGGGGCCGCGATGCCGGCAATGGTGTTGTCAATGGACATGAAGTAACTCCGAAGCAAAATAATCCTGGCCGCCCGCACGCGGGCGGTGAGCGCAACCCAGACAGGGTGTTCGTCGCGCCACTACGGCAGCGCGCGTGGCTGGCGTGCGCTGCCCGCTACCCTGGCATCCGGCTAGACGGATGCCAGGCAACGCGGCCCCTGCCGAGGCAGGGCCCGCGCATGTATCAGTCCGCCGCAAAGGAGGAAGCAGGCGCACCCTCCTGGCCGCGCGGCCGTCCCCAGCACCACCACGCCACCACCAGCAGCATCAGCCACACCGCGCCCACCAGCAGCGCTGCGCGGGTCTGCGGGAACCAGCCAAGCACGCCGAAGATGAACAGCATGAAGGCGATGGCCGCGAGCGGCGCTACCGGCCAGAACGGCACGGGGAACTTCAGCGCCGCCACCTCGGCGCGGCTCATGCGCCTGCGCAGGGCGACCTGCGACAGCAAGATCATCAGCCACACCCAGACCGTGGCAAAGGTGGCGATGGAGGCGATCAGCGTGAACACGTCCTCGGGCATCACGTAGTTGAGCACCACGCCGGCCAGCAGCGCGAAAGCCATCACCACCACCGTCATCCAGGGCACGCCCTTGCGCGATACGCTGGCGAAGATGCGTGGCGCCTGCCGTTGCACCGCCATGCCGTAGAGCATGCGGCCAGCGCCAAAGATGTCGCTATTGATGGCGGATACCGCGGCAGAGATGACCACGACATTGAGCAACGCCGCGGCCGAGCCAATGCCCAGCCGGCTGAAGATCTGCACAAAGGGGCTGCCCTCGCTGCCGATGCGGTGCCAAGGATAAAGAGACATCAGCACTGCCAGCGTCAGCACATAGAACAGCAGGATACGCAGGGGCACCGCGTTGATCGCACGCGGAATCACGCGCTCCGGGTCGCGCGCCTCGCCGGCCGTGATGCCGATGATCTCGATGCCGCCAAAGGCGAACATCACCACGGCAAACGAGGCGATCACGCCAGCAATGCCGTTGGGCATGAAGCCGCCGTGCGCCCAGAGGTTGTGGATGCCGGTGGCAACGCCGCCGTCGGCCATGCCGAAGCCGAACAGCATGATGGCAACGCCGCCGCCGATCATCGCGACGATGGCGCCGACCTTCAGCAGCGAAAGCCAGAACTCCAGCTCACCGAATACCTTGACGCTGAGCAGGTTGAGCCCGCCGATCAGGAACACGATGCCAAGCACCCAGATCCAGCGCGGCACGTCCGGGAACCAGAAGCCCATGTAAATACCGAAGGCAGTCACGTCCGCCAGGCAAACGACGATCATCTCGAAAGCATAGGTCCAGCCAAGCAGGAAGCCCGCCAGCGGTCCCAGGCCGGTGCTGGCGTACTGGCCGAACGAACCCGCCACCGGATTGCGCACCGCCATCTCGCCCAGCGCGCGCATCACCATATAGACTGCGGCGCCGCCGATCACGTAGGCCAGCAGCACCGCCGGTCCGGCGGCCTGGATGGCCGAGGCCGAACCGTAAAAGAGCCCTGTGCCGATGGCCGATCCGAGCGCCATGAAGCGGATATGACGCGCGCTGAGGCCACGCTGCAGGCCTTGCGACTGCTCTTGCATTGATTTGTCTCCGAATCTTTATTTTTTATCGCGCCCGGGGCGCGGGGTGCTGCGTGGCAGGCGTCCCACCCCCGGGCGTCATGCCCCAAGCCTCAGAGGCTGGGCAGCAACCGCGCCGGCAGCAGCGCGTTCAGGGTGCCGGCCGCCAGCAACCGGCTCGCCGTCTCGATATCCGGCGCGAAGAAGCGATCCTTCTCGTAGTAGGGCACTTCGGCGCGCAGCAGGCTGCGTGCTTGTTCGAGCTTGGGCGAGCTCTTCAGGCCTTCGCGGAAGTCCAGGCCCTGGCAGGCGCCCAGCCACTCCACGGCAAGGATGCCGCGCACGTTTTCGGCCATCGCCCACAGGCGCTTGCCGGCATTCGGCGCCATCGATACGTGGTCTTCCTGGTTGGCCGAGGTCGGCAGGCTGTCGACGCTGTGCGGATGGGCCAGTGCCTTGTTATCGCTGGCCAGCGCCGCGGCGGTGACCTGGGCGATCATGAAGCCCGAGTTGACGCCGCCGTTCGCTACCAGGAAAGGCGGCAGCTGCGACATGTGCCGGTCCATCATCAGCGAGATGCGGCGCTCCGACAGCGAGCCGATTTCGGCGATGGCCAGCGCCAGGTTGTCGGCGGCCATCGCCACCGGTTCGGCGTGGAAATTGCCGCCTGAGATCACATCGCCTTCGGCGGCAAACACCAAGGGGTTGTCCGAGACCGCGTTGGCCTCCACTTCCAGGACCTCGGCTGCCTGACGCAGTTGCGTCAGGCAGGCACCCATCACCTGCGGCTGGCAGCGCAGCGAATAGGGATCCTGCACCTTGTCGCACTGCGCATGCGAACGCGCCAGCTCGCTGGTATCGGTCAGCAGGCCGCGATAGGTGGCGGCCGCGTCGATCTGGCCACGCTGGCCGCGCACCGCATGAATGCGCGCGTCGAAGGGCGCGCGCGAGCCGAGCATGGCCTCGACGCTGAGGCTGCCGCAGACCATGGCCGCGGCAAACAGATCCTCGGCCTCGAACAGGCCGCGCAGCGCGTAAGCGGTGGATACCTGGGTGCCGTTGAGCAGGGCCAGGCCTTCCTTGGCGGCCAGGGTCAGCGGCTCCAGGCCGGCACGGGCCAGCGCCTGGCGCGCCGGCAGCCATTCGCCCTGGTACCGGGCACGGCTTTCGCCCAGCAGCACCAGTGACATATGCGCCAGCGGCGCCAGGTCGCCAGAGGCGCCCACCGAGCCCTTGAGCGGGATATGCGGATAGACCTCGGCATTGACCAGGGCGATCAGCGCATCGATCACCTTGCGGCGGATGCCGGAAAAGCCGCGCGCCAGGCTATTGATCTTTAGCAGCATGATCAGGCGGACCATGGCGTCGTCGAGCGGCTCGCCCACACCGGCAGCATGCGACAGCACCAGCGAGCGCTGCAGGTTCTCCAGATCCTCGCGGGCGATGCGAGTCTGCGCCAGCAAGCCGAAGCCGGTATTGATGCCATAGGCGGTCCGGCCTTGCGCAACGATGTTCTCGACGCAGGCCACGCTGGCGGCGATGGCCTCGGCAGCCCCGGCATCCAGGCTCACGCGCAGCGGCTGCAGATAGGCCTGGCGCAGCTGCGCCAGGGTCAGTTGACCAGGTTTGAGGTTCAGCACGTTCACGTTCAGGCTTCCTTCTTGCTGTTGAGCATCGGCAGGTTCAGGCCCTGCTCGCGTGCACAGTCGATGGCGATGTCGTAGCCGGCATCCGCATGGCGCATCACGCCGGTAGCGGGATCGTTGTGCAGCACGCGGGCAATACGCGCGGCCGCTTCGTCGGTGCCGTCGCACACGATCACCACGCCCGAATGCTGCGAGAAGCCCATGCCCACGCCGCCGCCGTGATGCAGCGAGACCCAGGTCGCGCCGCTGGCGGTATTGAGCAGCGCATTGAGCAGCGGCCAGTCGGACACGGCGTCGGAGCCGTCCTGCATGCTTTCCGTTTCACGGTTGGGGCTGGCGACCGAGCCGGAGTCGAGGTGGTCGCGGCCGATCACCACCGGTGCCGACAACTCGCCACTGCGCACCATCTCGTTGAACGCCAGGCCAAGCTTGGCGCGCAGGCCAAGGCCAACCCAGCAGATACGCGCCGGCAGGCCCTGGAAGCTGATGCGCTCGCGCGCCATGTCCAGCCAGCGGTGCAGGTGCGCATCGTCGGGGATCAGCTCCTTGACCTTGGCGTCGGTCTTGTAGATGTCCTGCGGATCGCCGGACAGCGCGGCCCAGCGGAACGGGCCGACACCGCGGCAGAACAGCGGGCGGATGTAGGCGGGCACGAAGCCAGGAAAATCGAAGGCATTCGCCACACCCTCTTCCTTGGCCATCTGGCGGATATTGTTGCCGTAGTCGAACGTGGGCACGCCCATCTTCTGGAAGTCCAGCATGGCCTGCACATGCAGCGCCATCGATTGCTTGGCGGCCTTGACCACACGAGCCGGCTCGGTCTGCGCGCGGTCGCGGTACTGGCCCCAGGTCCAACCCGCCGGGAGGTAACCGTTGAGCGGATCGTGCGCGCTGGTCTGGTCGGTGACCATGTCCGGGCGCACGCCGCGGCGCACCAGTTCGGGCAGCACTTCGGCGGCGTTGGCGCACAGCGCGATGGAAACGGCGCGGCCTTCGGCGGTGTACCTGGCGATGCGCGCCAGCGCGTCATCGAGGTCGGTGGCCTGTTCATCGACATAGCGGGTGCGCAGGCGGAAATCGATGCTGGTCTGCTGGCACTCGATGTTCAGCGAGCAGGCGCCGGCCAGCGTGGCGGCCAGCGGCTGCGCGCCGCCCATGCCGCCCAGCCCGGCGGTCAGCACCCAGCGGCCCTTGAGGTTGCCGTCGTAGTGCTGGCGCCCGGCTTCCACGAAGGTCTCGTAGGTGCCCTGCACGATGCCCTGGCTGCCGATATAGATCCAGCTGCCGGCGGTCATCTGGCCGTACATGGCCAGGCCCTTGGCGTCGAGCTCGTTGAAGTGTTCCCAGGTGGCCCAGTGCGGCACCAGGTTGGAATTGGCGATCAGCACGCGCGGCGCGTTGCTATGGGTCTTGAACACGCCGACCGGCTTGCCGGACTGCACCAGCAGGGTCTCGTCGTCGTTCAGCGTCTTGAGCGTCTCGACGATCTTGTCGTAGCACGCCCAGTTGCGCGCGGCGCGGCCGATGCCGCCGTACACCACCAGCTCCTTAGGGTTCTCCGCCACTTCCGGGTCGAGGTTGTTCATCAACATGCGCAGCGGCGCTTCGGTCTGCCAGCTCTTGGCGTTCAGTTGGTTGCCGCGCGGGGCGCGGATCTCTACATCGCGAAAGCGGTCGGTGTTGCTCACGGGAACTCCCTGGGTCAGTAAGGCCGGCTCGAACCGGTCTGTTCAGCCATGCTAGGTATGTATAGTGTTGTATAGACAAGCTAGGATAAATTGGGGTATTCCCGGAGACAAGCCGCATGCATGGGCAAGAAAGTGCACCTATGATTACTAAAATGATGGGAGCGACGTAAAGTGCTCGCCGTTCCGGAGCACGCACCCAGGCACCGCGACGGGGACGACCCGCCCGCGGGTACGGACATCGGCGATGCGCAAGCGCGGTATGATGTTCCTGATCCGCCGCATGCCCATGGCATCGATACGGCCCTCGCGAGCACGCCTGCGACCCGGACAAGGCGATCGCCGCGCAACCCCCCTGGACTCCCATGCTGATGCGTTTCCTGGAACGGCTGATCGACCCGTTCCGCGCCCTCCCCGACACCCAGCCGCCCAGCCAGATCTGGCGCTTCTACGCCTATTTCCTGCGGGAAGTGTGGCCGGTCTTCGCGCTGCTGCTGGGCGTGGGGCTGGCTGGCGCGCTGATCGAAGTCTCGCTGTTCGGCTTTCTCGGCCGCCTGGTCGACCTGGCGCAAGCAACGCCGCCCGCCGATTTCTTCGCGCGCCACCGTGTCGAGCTGGTGTGGATGGCGGTGGTGGCGCTGCTGCTGCGTCCGTTCTTCAACGGCCTGCACGACATCCTCGTGCACCAGGTCATCAACCCTAGCCTGGGCAACCTGGTGCGCTGGCAGAACCACCGCTACGTCCTCAAGCAGAGCCTGTCGTTTTTCCAGAACGACTTTGCCGGGCGCATCGCGCAGCGCATCATGCAGACCGGCTTCTCGCTGCGCGATTCAGCGGTGCAGGCCGTGGATGCCATCTGGCATGTGTTGATCTACGCGGCCAGCTCCCTCTACCTGTTCGCGCAAGCCGACTGGCGCCTGATGATTCCCCTCGTGGCGTGGATCGCTTGCTACGTGGCCGCCATGCTGTACTTCACGCCACGCGTGAAGGCGCGCTCGGTTGCCGCCACCGGCGCGCGCTCGCGGCTGATGGGACGCATCGTCGACGGCTATACCAACATCACCACGCTCAAGCTGTTCGCCCACACGCGCCATGAAGAGGACTACGCGCGCGAAGCCATGGCCGACCTGACCGACAAGGCACGCCTGTCCGGGCGCATGGTCAGCGCCATGGACTTCACTGTGACCTCCCTCAATGGCCTGCTGATCGCCGGTACCACGGGACTGGCGCTGTGGCTATGGAGCCAGGGCCATGTCAGCGTTGGTGCGATTGCGCTGTCGAGCGGGCTGGTGATCCGCATCGTCAGCATGTCGGGCTGGATCATGTGGGTGATCAGCGGCATCTTCGAGAACATCGGCCAGGTGCAGGATGGCCTGCAGACCATCGCCGTGCCGCGCACGGTCGGCGACCGCGACAACGCGCAAGCGCTGCGCGTCACGCGCGGCGAGGTGCGCTTCGAAGGCGTGGGCTTTCACTACGGCAAGGGCTCGGGCGTGATCGAGAACATCGACCTGGTGGTGCGCCCGGGCGAGAAGATCGGCCTGGTCGGCCCCTCCGGCGCCGGCAAGTCGACGCTGGTCAACCTGCTGCTGCGGCTGTACGACGTGGAGCAAGGACGCATCCTGATCGACGGCCAGGACATCGCCAGCGTCACGCAGGAAAGCCTGCGCGCGCAGATCGGCATGGTGACGCAGGATACGTCGCTGCTGCACCGCTCGATCCGTGACAACCTGCGCTACGGCCGCCCCGGCGCCAGCGAGGCCGAACTGCTCACCGCGGCCAACGACGCCCATGCCGGCGAGTTCATTCCACGCCTGCGCGATGCGCATGGGGCAACGGGGCTGGATGCGCAGGTAGGCGAGCGTGGCGTGAAGCTGTCAGGCGGCCAGCGCCAGCGCATTGCCGTGGCACGGGTGCTGCTGAAGAACGCACCGATCCTGATCCTGGACGAAGCCACCTCGGCGCTGGACTCCGAAGTGGAAGCCGCCATCCAGGAAAACCTGGAGACGCTGATGCAAGGCAAGACGGTGATCGCCATCGCGCACCGCCTGTCCACCATCGCGCGCATGGACCGGCTGGTGGTGCTGGAGGACGGGCGGATCGCCGAGAGCGGCACGCATGCGGAGTTGCTGGCGCGTGGGGGGCTGTATGCGCGGTTGTGGGCGCATCAGACTGGGGGGTTTGTGGGGGTGGAGTAGAGGTTTGATGTGGGGGGTGTTGATTGATATGGCGTTGGTTTTTGCACCCAAGGTGCCGTACGGCATTGCCCTTGCGGGGTTGGTCGCTGTTTCTTTGAGCGGCGTTGGTTTTTGGACCCAAAAGCCATACGACATCGCCCTTGCGGGGTTAGTCGCTGTCTCTTTGTGCGGCGTTGGCTTTTGCACCCAAGGGCCATACGACATCCCCCTGCGGGGGCTGCCGGTCACTTTTCTTTGACCGGCAAAGAAAACTAACGAAAAGAAAGCCGCCCTGCCGGGAGCAGAGCAATAAGGCTTATGTGGGGCGGTGGTTGCGTCGTACGGCCCGGAGTGTTGGCTGGCGTGTCCAACCGGCTTGGAGGTCATCGCTACGGCATGACCCAATGGTCACGGGGTGGTGCCCCTGATCGCTTTGCTCGGTGCGCGTTCGGGCATCTGCCGTTCGCGGTGCGCAGCGCCGCGATCCTGCCTGCCTTGGTGGTTTCGTGGTTTTGTCTCTGGCGGCGGGCGCCCGGCTATTTGATGCCCTGCCGTACCGGCGCGAGCGGTGCCTTACTCTCAACTCCCCTGGTTTCGTGGTGGGCACCGTGGCCCGTGCGCGAGGGCCGCGCTCACACACACGTTCGGACATCACCGCGCTCGTCCTCCGAGACAAAACCACGAAACCAGCCACACCCGAAACGGCGCAGCACTTCGCCCCGCGAACGGCAGATGTGTGAATGGTCACCGCAAGCGAGGTCAGGGGCTGCACGACGTAACCCATGGGTCATGCAAAAATGATGTCCTTGGGGCCGGTAGGATTCGCTAGCCAGCACTCCGGGCCGTACGACGCAACCATAGAGGCAAAAACAGCCTTATTGCTCTGCTCCCGGCAGGGCGGCTTTCTTTTCGTTAGTTTTCTTTGCCGGTCAAAGAAAAGTGACCGGCAGCCCCCGCAGGGGGATGTCGTATGGCCCTTGGGTACAAAAACCAACACCGATCAAAGAAACAGCAACCAACCCCGCAAGGGAGATGTCGTACGGCTCTTGGGTCCAAAAACCAACGCCGTAAAAAAACAGCCAACAACCGTATCCTCAAACCAACCCCATCACCCCCGCCCCAGCCCCCAACGCCACCAGCACCAGCGGATGCACCTTCGTCTTGAGCATCAGCACGATGGTGACCACGGTCACCGCCACGGCGGTCCAGCGGTGATCCACGCTCGCGGCAAGGATCCAGCCGGTGGAAAACAGCAGCCCGATGGTCAGCGTGGCAAGGCCGCGCCGGATCAGGCCGGGCCACCGCGCCTGCGGCGAGCGGCCGGCGAAATACTCGAAGCCGAGCGCGATCACGCTGGATGGCCCGCAGATGCCGATCATGCCGACGATGGCGCCGGCCAGGCCGGCCACCTGCCAGCCGAACAAGGCAACGAACAGGATGTTCGGCCCGGGCGCGGCCTGTGAGATGGCATACATGGCGGAGAACTGCGCGTCGCTCATCCAGGCGTTCGACTCCACCAGGAAGCGATGCATGTCGGGAATCGTGGTGCTGGCCCCGCCGATGGCAAGGAACGACAGCATCAGGAAATGCGTGAGCAGGCTGGAAAGCACGTTCGGTGAGCTCATTGCCGCGGCTCCCCGGGTACAGGTGGCACGGGTGGCACGGGTGGCACGGGCGGCATGGACGACACCTCGATAGCAGCCAGCGCCTGTGCGCGCCGCGCAAGCTGCTCGCTGCGCCACTCCAGCACCAGCCCCATCGGCACCAGCACCGCCATCACCGGCACCAGCGGCCAGCGCAACAGCCCGATGCCGACAAACGCCGCGCCGCCGATCATCAACCCGCGCACGGTGCGCGGCTGGCTCTGCGCCAGCTTGAAGCCGGTCGACAGCACCAGGCCCGCCGACACCGCCGTCATGCCCGTGAGCATGCGCTGCACCGCCGCCACGTCACGGTAGTGCTCGTACAGCAGCATCAGCGCCAGCACGCCCACCATCGGCACCATCACCAGCCCCGCAAAGGCCGCCAGCGCGCCGCGCAGTCCGGCAAAGCGCAAGCCCAGCATCAGGGCGAGGTTGATCACGTTGGGGCCGGGCAGCACCTGCCCGAGGCTGAGCAGTTCGACAAATTCGCGGTCGCCCAGCCAGCGGTTGCGGTCGACCACGGCACGCCGCACGAACGGCAGCACGCCGCCGAAGCCGGACAGCCCCATGCGGGCGAATTCGATAAACAGGCGCCGCGGCGTAGGTGGGGGTGCTAGCGCTACCATCGGATCGTCGCCGGTGGGAGAGGGAGTAACTGGCATCGCTTGTAACGGGAGAGGCATGGCCGCCGGGGCGGTCCGGCATGCCGGGAAAGAAAAAGGCCCCGCGCATTGTCGCGCAGGGCCAGTTCGGGTGGACGCGGCTTAGTTGCCGCTCGCCGGCGGCACGATCCGTACCGGCTCGATGCTAGGCTCCTTGAGCTTGAGATCCAGCGCGCGGCCCTTGCGGGCGCGCTTGCCCACATAAGGCAGCAGCAGCTGGCCGTAGAGCTTCTGCGAGCTCGGCTTGCCGCCACGTCCGGCACCGGACACCACCAGCCCAGGGGCGCCCACGGCAATCGCCTGCTGCAGCGTCTCCTTGGGTTCCAGCTCCATCAGTATCACGCCGCGGCCACCGGCCGAGAGCGACTTGATCTCGTCGAGCGCAACCAGCAGCATGCGGCCGTTGGCCGACAGGCAGGCCACGTGCGTGGCCTCCTCGCCGATCGGCGCGGGCAACAGCGGCGCGTCGCCCTCGTCCAGCGTCAGGTAGGCGCGGCCGCCCTTCTGCCGGCTGACCATGTCGCCGACCTTGGTCTGGAAGCCATTGCCGCCGCGCGTGGCGATCAGCAGGCGCTGGTCGACGCTGCCGGCAAAGGTGTGGGCGATCTGGCTGCCGGGCTGCAGCTCGATCAGCGTGGTCACTGGCACGCCATCGCCGCGCCCGCCCGGCAAGCCGGCCACCGGCACCGTGTAGGCGCGGCCATTGGTGCCGAACACCAGCATCACGTCCACGCTGCGGCACTCGAAGGTGCCATAGAGCGTATCGCCCGCCTTGAAGGTGAACTGCTGCGCGTCATGGCCGTGTCCCTGGCGCGTGCGCACCCAGCCCTTCTGGGAGACCACCACGGTGACGGGCTCGTCGACCACGCGCACCTCGGCGTTGGCGCGGCGCTCTTCCTGGATCAGCGTGCGGCGCGGATCCTTGTCTTCCGGGCTGTATTGCTTGGCGTCGGTCTCGATCTCCTTGATGATGCGCCGGCGCATCATGGTCTCGGACTTGAGCAGCACATCCAGCTCGGCCTGCTCGTCGCGCAGGCTCTTCAACTCCTGCTCGATGCGCAGCGCTTCCAGCCTGGCCAGCTGGCGCAGGCGGATTTCCAGGATGTCCTCGGCCTGGCGGTCCGACAGGCCGAAGGCCTGCATCAGCGCCGGCTTGGGCTCATCGCTCTCGCGGATGATGCGGATCACCTCGTCGATATTGAGCAGCACCAGCATCCGGCCTTCGAGGATGTGGATGCGGTCTTCGACCTTGCCCAGGCGATGGCGCGTGCGGCGGGTGACGGTAGCAAAGCGGAAGGCGATCCACTCGCGCAGGATGTCGGCCAGGCCCTTCTGGCGCGGGCGGCCATCGGTGCCGATCATCACCAGGTTGATCGAGGCGCCGGACTCCAGGCTGGTGTGCGCCAGCAGCGTCTGGATGAACTCCTGCTGCTCGATGTTCTTGCTCTTGGGCTCGAACACCAGCCGCACCGGCGCGTTCTTGCCGGATTCGTCGCGCACCGCGTCGAGCACCGCCAGCATGCCTTGCTTGAGCTGCAACTGCTCGGGCGTCAGCGACTTCTTGCCCGCGCGGACCTTCGGGTTGGTGATTTCCTCGATCTCTTCGAGCACCTTTTGCGACGAGGTGCTCGGCGGCAGCTCGGTCACCACCAGTTGCCACTGGCCGCGCGCCATTTCCTCGATGATCCAGCGCGCGCGCACCTTCAGGCTGCCGCGGCCGTTCTCGTAGATCTGCGCAATGTCGGCCGCTGGCGAAATAATCTGGCCGCCGCCCGGATAGTCCGGACCCGGCATCAGCGCCAGCAGCTCGGCCAGCGTGATGTTGGGGTTGCGGATCATCGCCACGGTGGCTGCCGCCACTTCGCGCAGGTTGTGCGGCGGCACCTCGGTAGCCATGCCCACGGCAATGCCCGATGCGCCGTTGAGCAGCACGAAGGGCAGGCGCGCCGGCATCAGCCGGGGCTCTTCCATCGAGCCGTCGTAGTTGGGGATGAAGTCCACCGTGCCCTGATCGATCTCGTCGAGCAGCAGGCGCGCGATCGGCGTGAGCCGGGCTTCGGTGTAACGCATGGCCGCCGCGCCGTCGCCGTCGCGCGAGCCGAAGTTGCCCTGGCCGTCGATCAGCGGGTAGCGCAGCGAGAAGTCCTGCGCCAGGCGCACCAGCGCGTCATAGGCGGACTGGTCGCCGTGCGGGTGGAATTTACCCAGCACATCGCCCACCACGCGCGCCGACTTCACCGGCTTGGCGTCGGAGCGCAGCCCCATCTCGTGCATGGCGTACAGGATGCGGCGCTGCACCGGCTTCTGGCCATCGGCCACTTCCGGCAGCGCGCGGCCTTTGACCACGCTGATGGCGTAGTCGAGATAGGCGCGCTCGGCATAGTGCGCCAGGGTCAGCGAGTCCGCTCCGTTGTCGGGCGAACCTGGGTCAAGCGGAATGTCTTGTTGTTCCATGGATTGGCAAGAAGACGGCGCACCGCATCGTTGGCCGGTGCGCCGGTTGCATGTTGTTCGTTATGCGGTTCGTCGTATGGTTCGGGATGGGATCAGGGCATGTTGCGGCGGCCGCCGATTACCATCTTGACGCGATTGACTCCCGCCCCGCCCAACCCCGCGGGCGCGCCGCCCGGCCGGTAGAAGCGATAGAACTGCAGCACCGTGCTGACATACTGCTGGGTCTCGGGGAAAGGCGGAATCTTGTTGTTGTAGCGCTGCACCGCGCCCTCGCCCGCGTTGTACGCGGCCAGCACCAGCTCGAGGTCGTTGGGGAACAGCTCCATCAGCCAGCGCAGGTAGCGCACGCCGGCCGAGATATTGGTGCGCGGGTCAGCCAGTTTCTGCTCGACCGTGCGCCGGGCATCGGCGCTCACGCCAAAGCGCGCGCCGGTGTCGGGAATCACCTGCATCAGCCCGATCGCGCCCTTGGGCGAGACCGCGCCTGCGTTGAAGCCGGACTCTACCGCCATGACTGCCTTGACCAGCGCCGGGTCGACATTCTGCGCCGCCGCGATCTGGCGGATCATGGGCTCGACCGTGGCGATATTGGGATGGTTGACGACATAGCGGTAAAGCTTGTGCGTCTCCAGGTCGATCTGGCTGCCGGCTCCGGCTCCGGCACGGTACGGCAGCGGGTTCTTGAGCTCGCCGCCGTTCTTCATGAACAGCGTGTAGCGCTCGTCCAGTTTCTCGTCCGAGAAATGCGCCACGCCGTCGTCGTCGATATAGCCATACAACGCAGCGTGGGCCGCTGGCATGAAGCCCAGGCCGGCCAAGCCGGCCAGCAGCATGCCGGCGGCAATCCATTGCCGCGCGCGGGTGCTGCCAGGTCTGGTCTTAGCCATCGGGACTCCTTGCGTCATGCGGGTATCGAACGGTTCGATTCGTGCCGCCTAGATATCGGCGATCACCTCGTTGCCGCGCTCCTCGAGCCAGGTGCGCCGCTGCGCGGCCTCGCCCTTGCCCATCAGCATATTCATCACGCCTACGGTCTGCGGCAGGTCGAAATGGCCGAGCGCCACCGGCAACAGGCGGCGCGTGTCGGGATTCATGGTGGTTTCCCACAGCTGCTCGGCATTCATCTCGCCCAGGCCCTTGAAGCGCGAGATCTGCCAGCCGCCTTCCTTGATGCCATCCTTCATCAGCTTGTCCTGGATGGCCACCAGCTCGCCGTCGTCCAGCGCATAGAGCTTCTGGGCCGGCTTCTTGCCGCGTGCCGGCGCATCCACCCGGTAAAGCGGCGGGCGGGCCACGCACACGTTGCCGTTGTCGATCAGCCTGGGGAAATGCTTGAAGAACAAGGTCAGTAATAGCACCTGGATGTGCGCACCGTCCACGTCAGCGTCGGACAAGATACAGATCTTTCCGTAGCGCAGGTTGGACAGGTCGGGCTCATCGTTGGGGCCGTGCGGGTCCACGCCGATTGCCACCGCGATGTCGTGCACCTCGTTATTGGCGAACAGGCGGTCGCGCTCTGTCTCCCAGGTGTTGAGCACCTTGCCGCGCAGCGGCAGGATGGCCTGGAATTCCTTGTCGCGCCCCATCTTGGCCGAGCCGCCGGCGGAGTCGCCCTCGACCAGGAAGAGTTCATTGCGGGTGACGTCGGTGGATTCGCAGTCGGTCAGCTTGCCGGGCAGCACGGCCACGCCGGAACCCTTCTTCTTTTCCACCTTCTGCGCCGCGCGCGTGCGCGCCTGCGCCTGGCGGATCACCAGCTCGGCGAGCTTCTTGCCGTACTCGACGTGATGGTTGAGCCACAGCTCCAGCGCGGGGCGGCTGAAGGTGGACACCAGCTTCACCGCGTCGCGGCTGTTCAGGCGCTCCTTGATCTGGCCCTGGAACTGCGGGTCCAGCACCTTGGCGGACAACACGAACGAGGCACGGGCGAAGACGTCTTCGCTCATCAGCTTGACGCCCTTGGGCTGCAGCGCATGCATCTCGATAAAGCTCTTGACCGCCTGGAACAGGCCTTCGCGCAGGCCGGACTCGTGCGTGCCGCCAGCGGGGGTGGGGATCAGGTTGACGTAGGACTCGCGCACCGGCGCGCCATCTTCGGTCCACGCCACCACCCAGGAAGCGCCCTCGCCCTCGGCAAAGCCATCTTCCGCCGGGTTGGCGTCCGGGTCGGCGAAGTGCTCGCCTTCGAACATCGGCACCACCAGCTCGGCGCCGCTGCCCTGCGCCAGCGCTTCCACCAGGTAGCCCTTGAGGCCCTGCTCGTACTGCCAGGTCTGGCGCTCGCCGTTTTTCTCCTGCAGCAGCGTGACCTTGACGCCCGGCAGCAGCACCGCCTTGCTGCGCAGCAGGCGCTGCAGCTCGGCCATCGGGATCGCGGCCGAATCGAAATACTTCGCATCGGGCCAGACCTGCACCCGCGTGCCGCCCTTCTTCTCGCCGCGCTCGAGCTTGCGCGTGGCCAGCGGCACGGTGACGTCGCCGCCGGAGAAGGTCAGCGTGGAGCAGTTGCCGTCACGCCATACGGTCACGTCGAGACGGGTCGACAGCGCATTGGTCACGGAGACGCCCACACCGTGCAGGCCACCCGAGAAGGCATAGGCACCGCCCTTGCCCTTGTCGAACTTGCCGCCCGCGTGCAGGCGCGTGAACACGATTTCCACCACCGGAACCTGTTCTTCGGGATGGATGCCGACCGGGATGCCGCGGCCATCGTCCTCGACGCTGATGCTGCCGTCGCGGTGCAGGGTGACCATGATCTCGGAACCGTGGCCGCCCAGGGCCTCGTCGGAGGCATTGTCGATCACCTCCTGCACGATGTGCAGGGGATTGTCGGTACGGGTGTACATGCCGGGTCGTTGCTTGACCGGCTCCAAGCCCTTCAGGACCCGGATGGAGGATTCGCTGTACTGACTGATTTTGCTCGCCATGGAGTCGCTTGCTTAGTGGGATTCTCGGCCAGCCTTGGCGGGGGCGCGGTTGCCGCACGCCAGCCAGGGGGGCCGGGCAGCCTGCATTGTAATGGAAGCGGGTAGCCGTCTTGATGCCAATCGTCACCAGCAATTGCCGTGCGCGATTCGGCACATCCGGTGTCCCGGGCGGCGCCGAAGTGACGCCCGACGTCCTCCCGGGATGCGGGGTACACTCGCTCGCACCGGCGTGGCCAAGGCGGTTGCGGACCGCGCCGACAAAACTAAAACAGCACTACGCACACCCAGCCAGGATGCAGGACGCCATGCAGAACACGATTCAACCCACACCAAGAAAACCACTCACCCTCACTACCGTATTGATTTGTGGTGGCCTGCTCGTCACCTTATCGATGGGTATCCGGCACGGCTTCGGCCTGTTCAACCTGCCGATCACGCAGACCCACGGCTGGAGCCGCGAGACCTTTGCCTTCGCGCTGGCGCTGCAAAACCTGATGTGGGGCGTGACCCAGCCGTTCACGGGCGCGCTGGCCGACAAGTTCGGCGGCTTGCGCATCATGCTGGTCGGCATTGCGCTGTACGTGGCGGGCCTGGTCGTGATGGCCATGGCCACCTCCGGCACCGCCTTCGCCTCTGGCGCCGGCATCCTGATCGGCATTGCGCAGTCCGGCACCACCTACAGCGTGGTGTACGGCGTGATTGGCCGCGTGGCCAGCCCCGAGAAGCGCGTGTGGGCCATGGGCATTGCGGCGGCCGCGGGCTCGTTCGGGCAGTTCCTGATGATCCCGGTGGAGCAGACGCTGATCTCGACTGCCGGCTGGCAGAACGCGTTGTTCATCCTGGCGGTGCTGGCTTGCCTGATGCTGCCGCTGGCCCTCAGCCTGCGCGAGCCGCAGGGCGCGACGCAAGCGCCCGGCTTCCAGCAGACCATCGGCCAGGCCGTGCGCGAAGCGTTTGGCAACCGCAACTTCCAGTTGCTTACGCTGGGCTACTTCGTCTGCGGCTTCCAGGTGGTGTTCATCGGCGTGCATCTGGCGCCCTATCTCAAGGACCGGGGCCTGACCGACCCGAAGATCGCGACCGTGGCGCTGGCGCTGATCGGGCTGTTCAATGTGTTCGGGACCTATAGCGCGGGCGCGTTGGGGCAGCGCGTGCCCAAGCGCTTCCTGCTTTCGCTGATCTACATCACCCGGTCCGTGGTGATTGCCGGCTACCTGCTGCTGCCGCTCACGGCCACCAGCACCTGGGTGTTCGCCGCGATGATGGGTTTCCTGTGGCTGTCCACGGTGCCGCTGACCAACGGCATCATCGCGCAGGTGTTTGGCGTGCAGTACCTGTCGATGCTGTCGGGCGTGGTGTTTTTCTCGCACCAGATCGGCAGCTTCCTGGGCGCGTGGCTGGGTGGCTTCCTGTATGACCGGACCGGCACCTACAACACGGTCTGGATGATCGCGATCGGGTTGGGCGTAGCGGCCGCCCTGGTCAACCTGCCGATCCGCGAGCATGCGATCGCACGGCCACAAGGGGCCTCGGCATGATCACGGCACGCCCCGCCGGCCTTGCGCTACGGGCAGCAGGCTTCACGGCGCTGGCCGGGGTGCTGGCGCTGGCCTTCATGGCCTACCTGCGGCCGGCTTTCATGGTGGACCTGACGAACATGGTGCTCGCCTGGTGCGGGTGAGGATGCGCCAAAGCCGTCGGTAATGACGACGGCTGCGGCCCCCTGCAGAGCCACAGCCGCAGCGGTCCTACTGCGCCTCGGCCTTGGTCTTGGCTTCCAGCACTTCCCAGCGCTCCAGCGCCTCCAGCAGTTCCAGGTCGATCTCGTCGTGGCGGGCCGCCAGCTGCGCGGCCTTGCCCGCGTCGCTCACATACAGCGAGCCGTCCGCCAGCTGTGCGCCAACGGCCTTCTGCTCGCTTTCCAGCGAAGCGATACGCTCAGGCAGCGTGTCCAGCTCGCGCTGTTCCTTGTACGACAGCTTGACCAGGCGGTTGGCCGCACGGGCTTCGCGCGGCTTCGCGCTTTCCGCTGCGGCCTTGCCCTCGCCGCCGCGCGCGTCCTGCATGGCCGCGCTGCGCGCCGACTGGACTTGCCAGTCGGAGTAGCCGCCCACGTACTCGCGCCAGCGCCCGTCGCCTTCGGCTGCGATGGTAGAGGTCACCACGTTGTCCAGGAAGGCCCGGTCGTGGGACACCAGGAACACCGTGCCGCTGTAGTCCTGCAGCAGCTCCTCGAGCAGTTCCAGGGTGTCGATGTCGAGGTCGTTGGTCGGCTCGTCCAGCACCAGGACATTGGCCGGGCGCGCGAACAGGCGCGCCAGCAGCAGGCGGTTGCGCTCGCCGCCGGACAGCGACTTGACCGGCGAGCGCGCGCGTTCCGGCGCGAACAGGAAATCGCTGAGGTAGCTCATGACGTGCTTGCGCTGGCCGTTGATCTCGACCCAGTCGCTGCCAGGGCTGATGGTATCGGCCAGCGAGCGCTCCAGGTCCAGCTGCGTGCGCATCTGGTCGAAATACGCCACCTGCATGTTGCTGCCGTTCTTGACCGTACCGGCATCCGGCGCCAGCTCGCCCAGGATCAGGCGCAGCAGCGTGGTCTTGCCTGCGCCATTGGCGCCGATCAGGCCGACCTTGTCGCCGCGCATGATGGTGCCGGTGAAGTCGCGCACCACCATCTTGCTGCCGAAGGCTTTGCTGACATCCGTCAACTCGGAAACGATCTTGCCGGAGCGCTCGCCTTGCGACACTTCCAGCTTGACGTTGCCCTGCACGTCGCGGCGGGCCGCGCGGTCCGTGCGCATCGTCTCCAGGCGCTGGATACGCGCCACGCTACGCGTGCGGCGCGCTTCCACACCCTTGCGGATCCAGACTTCTTCCTGCGCCAGCAGCTTGTCGAACTTGGCCTGCTCGACCTGCTCGGCGGCCAGCAGCTCGGCCTTGCGCGCCTGATAGGCTGCGAAATTGCCAGGGAAGGAAATCAGCCGGCCACGGTCGAGTTCGATGATGCGGGTGGCCACCCGGTCCAGGAAGGCGCGATCGTGGGTGATCAGCAGCACGCTGCCGCGGAAGGCCAGCAGCAGGTCTTCCAGCCAGCGGATCGCTTCCACGTCCAGGTGGTTGGTCGGTTCGTCCAGCAGCAGGATGTCAGGCTCGGCCACCAGGGCCTGCGCCAGCGCCACGCGCTTTTGCATGCCGCCAGATAGCGCATCCACGCGCACATCGGCGCTCAGGCTGAGTTGCGCCAGCGTGGTTTCGACCCGCGTGCGCAAACCCCAGGCACCGGCGGCGTCGACTTCCGACTGCAGCCGGTGCAGCTCGGCCAGCGAATCCTCGTCATGGTTATCGTCCAGCCCCGCCAGCGCCGCTTCATAGGCGACCAGCAGGTCGTGGATCTTGCCCAGGCCCTGGGACACGGCGTCGAACACGGTCACACCCGCCTCGAACTGCGGCTCTTGCGGCACATACGCCGAGGTCACACCGCTCTGGCGGGCGATCAGGCCATCGTCCGGCGCGGACAGGCCGGCCACGATCTTGAGCAGCGACGACTTGCCGGTGCCGTTGCGGCCAATCAGGCCGACGCGCTCGCCGGCTTCCAGCGAGAAGTCGGCGTGGTCGAGCAAGGCCACATGCCCGAAGGCAAGCTGGGCGTCGGAAATCGAAAACAGGGCCATGGGAGCAATGCGAAAGGAGACAGCGAAAAGGAGGCCGTTCAAGGCGGCAACTCAAGCGGCTTGAACCCGCGGCCGCGCGCCGGCGTCGGACAGCAACCGGGCGGCGGGGTGCCAGGTAGCCGGCATTGTAGACCACCGGCGCCCGCCCTCGCTGGAGGCGGCGCAAACCCCTGGCCCGCGCACTGCCACAAAAAAAGAAGGGCCCGCGCTCGCGCGGGCCCAAGAGTCTCTCCTCGGTGCCCTGCTCGCAAGGCACGGGAAGGAGCATAGCAAGCGCCCCGGACTGGCTCTAGTCGTACAAGTCCGTAAGGGAAAGTCCCGTCAACGCCCCCTGCGGGGCGCCGCTTACATGTCTGCCACGCGTCTGCCACCCGCCTGTTGCGCGCCGCGCAACACCCCCCGCCGTGACGATTGCCGGCCCGCTTTGCCCCATGGAACAATGGCCTGCGGCCAGCAGGCCACAGCACAACGGCAGCACTACAAGAACCGGTCAGAACCGGTGAGAGGCGACCCAACGCCAATTCCGCTTGATGCCTTTTTCTTTGTACGGGGAATTCCATGATCCATCCGTGTGCGCAGCGCTTGCCGCTGCTGCTTGTGCTATCGACCCTGCTTTCGCTTTCGCTCGCCACCGGCGCCATGCCCGCCGCCGCGCAGTCCGGCAGCACGCCAGTGCTGCAGCGCATCGAACAAACCGGCGTGCTGCGCATCGCCCACCGCGAGAGCTCGGTGCCGTTCTCCTTCGTGGCCGACGGCAAGCCCTACGGCTATGCCATCGACCTGTGCCTGCGGGTGGCCGACGCCCTGCGCGGCGCGCTCCGGCTCCCGGGCCTAAAAGTGGAATTCGTTCCTGTCACGCCGGCTAGCCGCATCGCCGCCATCGTCGACGGCAAGGCCGATCTCGAATGCGGCTCCACCACCAACAACCGCGAGCGGCGCGCGCAGGTTGCTTTCACCATTCCGCACTACATCGCCGGCAGCCGCATGCTGGTCAAGACCGACTCCGGCATCCGCAAGCTGGGTGACCTGCGCGGCAAGACGGTCGTCTCCACGGTGGGCACCACGTCGCTCGCCGTGGTGCGCCAGATCAACGGCTCCGGCGCCATGCAGATCCACGTGGTGGAAGCCAAGGATCATGCCGAGGCCTTCGCCATGGTCGAGCAAGGCAAGGCCGACGCCTTCGTGATGGACGACGTGCTGCTCTACGGCCTGCGCGCCAATGCGCGCGACCCAGCCCGCTACACCGTCACCAGCGAGCTGCTGACGATCGAGCCCTACGCCATCATGCTGTCGAAACAGGACGCCGAGTTCAAGCGGCTGGTCGACAAGACCCTGGTCGCCTCCATCTATTCGCTCGATACCCAGAAGCTCTACAAGAAATGGTTCCAGTCGCCGATCCCGCCGCAAGGGGTCAACCTCGACATCCCGATGAGCTACCTGCTGCGCGATTCCTTCAAGTTTCCTAGCGACAAGGTCGCCGACTGAGCGCGCATCCCGAACGGCGCAACTCGTGCGAAGATGGCGGCCCAGCCGCTTTTTCCGCACGCGTTGCGTCGAGTGCCATGTCCAGCCCTGCATCCACCACGCCCCTGAAGCTGACCGATCTCTCCGTCTCCGCCCTGGTCGCCGGGCTGATCGCCATGCTGACCGGCTACACCAGCTCACTGGTGCTGATGATCCAGGCCGGCCAGGCAGCCCATTTGTCGGACGCGCAAGTCGCCTCGTGGATCTGGGCGTTGTCCATCGGCATGGGCGTGACCACCATCGGACTGTCCCTGCTGACGCGGGCGCCCATCGTCGTTGCCTGGTCGACCCCTGGCGCCGCACTGCTGATCGCCAGCCTTCCTGGCGTGCCCTACGCGCAGGCCATCGGCGCCTTCGTCATGGCGGCGGTGCTGATGACCGCCGCCGGCATGACCGGCTGGTTCGACAAACTGATGCGCGCGCTGCCGGCCAGCATTGCCTCAGCGCTGCTGGCCGGCATCCTGTTCCGCATCAGCGTCGACGTGTTCGTGCAAGCCCAGCATCAGACCTTGCTCCTGCTGGTGATGTTCGCGCTGTACCTGCTGGGCAAGCGCTTCTGGCCACGCTACGCGGTGCCGGGCGTGCTGCTGGCGGGCGTGGCGCTGGCCGGCGCGCTTGGCCAGCTGCATTTCGAATCGTTCCATTTCGCGCTGGCCAAGCCGGTGTGGACCACGCCGGCGTTCTCGCTGCAAGCCTTCGTCAGCATCGCGGTACCGTTGTTCATCGTGGCGCTGGCGTCACAGAATATTCCCGGGCTGGCGGTGCTGCGCGCCGACGGCTATCACGTACAGGCCTCGCCGCTGATCACCGTCACCGGCATCGCCTCCGCCCTGCTCGCCCCGTTCGGCTCCCACGGCATCAACCTGGCGGCCATTACCGCGGCCATCTGCACCGGCGCGCAAGCCGATCCCGACCGCAACCGGCGCTATACGGCAGCGGTGGTTTGCGGCATCGGCTATCTGGTTGCGGGGGCGCTGGCAGCCAGCATCGCCGCGCTGTTCGCAGCGTTCCCCAAAGCGCTGGTCGTGGCCGTGGCCGCGTTTGCCTTGCTTGGCTCGATCGCCAGTGGCCTGACCACGGCCATGCAAACGCCGGCCGAGCGTGAATCCGCCCTGCTGACGTTCATGATCACCGCCTCAGGCATGACGCTGGCCGGCGTGGGGTCGGCCTTCTGGGGCGTGGTGGGCGGCATGCTGGCGCTGATCGTCTTGCGACCGCGTACTGCCGCCAAGGCCGGATAAGCGCGAGCGCTTACAGCAGCAGGAAAGCGATGTCCGCGGCGCCGATCCCGGAAACCGGTGTGCCCTTGCGCCGCTGGAACAGGATGTGCTGCAGCACCCGGTCGCGGTGCTCGGCAAACGTGGCGGGATCAAAGCGCAGCGCGGTGAGCGCATAGTGCTCGGAGAGCAGCTTGTAGACCCGGTGGCGCACCATCAGCATCTCGCTCTCCGCGCGCAGCCGGCTAATTTCGCCCGCGTTGTCCTCCTCCAGCTGACGCATGCCGACCACCACGCGCGCATGCATGCCACGGTAGCGATCCAGCTCGCCGTGCGCCTTGCGCAACTCCTCGCGCAGCGCCCTCACCTCTTGCTGGAGCTTCAGGTTGTGCTGCACGCCTCGCTGTATGCGCGACGCCTCTTCCAGTGCCACATCCGCTGCGGCAATCGTGTTCTGCCAGAGCCCCTGACCCGTCGTCTGGCCATCCACCTGCGGCCACACGGTCTGAACCTCATCCTCGCCTTTCATGGCGTCCCCCCCCTGCGAACCTGACTCACCCGCCTCTGGCTTTATCACAACTGCCAGCTGGTCGGGGCTACCGCGACCACCCCACAACGATGTTCCGGACTACCGGCGCTTGAACAACGCGCTCTACCTCGATTGAAGATGGCATCCCGGCACGGGACAACCACCTGAAAGGAGGGATCGTCCGCCCGCAAAGCGGCCTCGACCATGCTTTGCACTGTACACCTAGCAAGGCCCGCCGGGCAGCTATGGGAAAATGTGGCCCCAGCGACAGCCAACGTCAAGGACCCATCCATGAATGCCTATGTACTACTGGCCCTCGCCATCGCGGCCGAAGTCATTGCCACCAGCAGCCTCAAGGCCGCCGAGAATTTCACGCGCCTGTGGCCAAGCGTGCTGGTCGTGGCCGGCTATGTCAGCGCCTTCGTCCTGCTGATGCAGGTCATGAAGACCGTGCCCGTGGGCATCGCCTACGCGATCTGGTGCGGCGCGGGGATCGTGCTCGTGACGCTGATTGCCAGCGTGTTGTATCGGCAAGTGCCGGATCTGGCGGCTTGGGTGGGGATTGGGCTGATTATCGCGGGGGTGGCGGTGATTCAGCTGTTTTCGAAGATGGGGACGCATTGAGACGCGTGCGCCGTGCGACGGCAAGCCGCTGCGTTTCAACCGGGGGAGCTTTGATGGACCGCTGAGACCCGTGGGGTGGTCCCGCCGGCAGGAATCGAACCTGCATTTCACGCTTAGGAGGCGCGTGTTCTATCCATTGAACTACGGCGAGACGATAGACACTCCCGGATCGGTGAGCGCGCCTTGGCGGCGCGGATCCCGGAGCAGGCCGGAGTATATCAAAATCCTCACCGCCCAAGAAACGCGCCGCCCCCGCTTCAGCACTCGCCTTTCCTGGCGTGCCCCGGGGGACAGTGATAGCCCTTGTCTTTCTTGCCGTAGCCGCCGTCGCCGCGTCCGTCCCAGCGCTCGGGCACCAGCACCCAGCCATCGCTGGCCTGCACCCAGAGCGGCTTGCAGAACCGCCAGCCCCACAAACGAGAAGCCCGCCAGGAAACTGGCGGGCTGGTTGCGGACGGTCCGGGCCTTCCAGGTCAACGCCGGCGTTATCGCGGCAACAGTCGTTGCAAGCAGCGTTTCCCATGATTCCGCCCATGACGCGGACGTCCCTCCGGACCACCCGGAGAGTCGAAGGAAAGCTGGCAGTGACGCCGACTGTCGCGATATCAGCGGCTAGCAGCACTTAAAGCAAAGCGCCGAGGAAGGTCAGCGGGTATTCCAGGTCCGCCACCTTGCCGGGCAACCGTGTGCCCGACGGCTTCAGTATAGGCAGGCAGCCCGCGGATGCAACTCTGAATGCGGCAGGGGAAATTCCAGAAAAAGTGCGCGATGACGCTCAAAATCTCGTGTTTCGGACTCTTTCGGACTCAAAAAGGAATTCCTATCGCAGTGCAACAAACTTACTTTTGTTTCTGCTATAATTCGCGCCGTGAGTTCGCACTGTGAGTTGTGCAACACGCCAGCCGGGTTCTTCCGGCAGGCGATACCGCCCCCGCTCTCAAGCTCTGCTCCCCGGTCCCGCCGACTGGCCTGCTTTATGTTGCCGTGCTGTTTGCTGCATCAAGGCCAAGTGGTGATACCCGACAGAACGCATTTCTCACCGACGTCGCCTCGTCTCCGATCCTGTTGAATGGCTCTATAGAGCTGTTTGCCTGCCAGGGACTGTCGCCCGGCCTTGTGCCCGGTGCCACCCTGCCTGCCGCCGTACTGCCAGCTGTGTCTGTCGTAACGGCCTCACCGATTGGCGCCGAAGCCTTTTTAAGACTTTGCACTGCGCCCGCCCCTGTTCGCTAGTTCGGCATGGGGTGCCATGCATTTAAAGAAAATTACGACATGACCCAGCACGACATTCGTGCGGAGCAAGATTTTGCCTCCGCCGCCGACGCATCGATCGAAGCCGCAGCCATCGCCACCCCCGCCATCCAGGAACAGAGCCCGCTCGACAAGCTCGACGCCATCCTCAGCCCGGAAGCCGCCGTGGCGCCTGCCGCTGTTGCCATCAATGCCGAAAACGGCTTCGCCAAGCTTGGCCTCGAAGAAGCCATTCTTCGCGCCCTGGTTGAACTGAACTACACCACGCCCACCCCGGTGCAGGCACAAGCGATCCCCGCCTTCCTGGCTGGCCGCGACCTGCTGGTGTCGAGCCAGACCGGCTCGGGCAAGACCGGCGCCTTCATCCTGCCGGCGATCCAGCGCATCAGCGAGAAGGCTTCGCCGAATCGCCCGCGTTCGGACGATCCGGTCAAGCGCATGAAGGGCAAGCGCCCCCGTCCGTCGCCGGCGCAACCCGCGCTGCTGGTGCTGACCCCGACCCGCGAACTGGCCCTGCAAGTTACCGAAGCCACCGCCAAGTACGGCCGCCACCTGCGCCGCATCGTCTGCGCCAGCATCCTGGGCGGCATGCCTTACCCGAAGCAGCTCGCCGCGCTGTCCAAGATGCCTGACATCCTGGTCGCTACCCCGGGCCGCCTGCTGGACCACGTTGAAGCCGGCCGTATCGACCTGTCCCAACTGGACATGCTGGTGTTCGACGAAGCCGACCGTATGCTCGACATGGGCTTCGCCGACGACATCGACGCCATCGTTGCCGCTACCCCGGCCACCCGCCAGACGCTGATGTTCTCGGCCACGCTGGACGGCCGCATCGCCCAGCTGGCTTCGCGTCAGCTGCGCGATCCGCAACGCATCGAAATCGCCGCGACCCGCGCCGACCAAAGCAATATCGAACAGCGCCTGCACTTCACCGACGACATGTCGCACAAGGAAAAGCTGCTGGACCACCTGCTGCGCGACACCACGCTCAAGCAAGCCATCGTCTTCACCGCGACCAAGCGCGATGCCGATTCGCTGGCCGAGCGCCTGTCGGACACCGGCTTCGCAGCCGGCGCGCTGCACGGCGACATGACCCAGGGCGCGCGTAACCGCACCCTGACCTCGCTGCGCCGCGGCAACCTGCGCATCCTGGTGGCAACCGACGTGGCCGCACGCGGCATCGACGTGCCCGATATCACCCACGTGGTCAACTTCGACCTGCCCAAGCAAGCGGAAGACTACGTCCACCGTATCGGCCGTACCGGCCGTGCTGGCCGCTCGGGCGTCGCCATCAACCTGGTGAACCACGGCGACATGTTCCAGTGGAAGCGCATCGAGCGCTTCACCAACAACCGTGTCGACGCATCGGTGATCGAAGGCCTGGAGCCGCGTCGCTCGCCGAAGCCGCGTTCGGGCTTCGCCGGCAAGCCGGGTGGCGACCGCGGTGGCTACCGTGGCAACAGCAATGGCGGCGGCTATCGCGGCGGTGAAAACCGCAGCTTTGGCGACCGCAAGTTCGGCGGCGGCGAAAGCCGCGGCTTCGGCAGCCGTGATGGCGCCCCGCGTCCCGCAGGCGATCGCCCGTTCGGCGACCGTGACGGCAACCGTGGCTTCGGCGACCGCAGCAGCCTGGGCAACCCCAATGGCAACAGCACCGGCTATCGTGGTCAGGGCGCAGCCGGCGGCCAGCGCAGCTTCAACAACGAAGGCGGCGGCTACCGTGGCGGCGACAATCGTGGCTTCGGCAATCGTGACGGCGCGGCTCCCCGCAGCTTCGGCGACGGCAATCGTAGCGGCTTTGGCGGCGGTGCAGCCGGCAATGGCGGCAACGGTGGCTACCGTGGCGGCGAAGGCCGCAGCTTCGGCAACCGCGATGGCAACCGTGATGGCGCCCCCCGCAGCTTCGGCGGCGGTCAGCGCAACGGCAACGGCAACACCGGCGGCCGCTCGCGTTTCGAGCGTTAATTCGCCAGGCTGAACAGGATCACCGCTCAGGCGGTGATCTCTCGCAAAGCCAAAGAAAAAGGCACCTTCGGGTGCCTTTTTCTTTGGCCGCCTTATTCGGCCGCCTCAACCAGCGGCGCTCGCCGCGGGCAACCAGCGCCCCGCTACATCGAGCAACTGCGAAAGCCGACGAACGCGAAATCGTCCTCGGGCAGCAGCGCCATGCGCGCACGTGCATGACGCTGGCGCGCCGGGCTGGCGAAAGACGTGCTCCGCACCGCCTGGTGGCTGGCAAAGCAGTACACGTATTCCATATCGGCAGGGTCCGCCTCGAATCCCGCGTAGGGCTCGTACGGCGTCGCCGTCCACTCGCGCACCATGCCCCAGCGCAGGCCGCCCCGATCCTGGACCGCCGCCAGCTCCCATTCCGTTTCCGTCGGCAGGCGCCGGCCCGCCCAGGCGCACCAGGCTTGCGCCTCGAACAGGCTGACGTGACGTACCGCCTCGTCAGGATTCAACGTGCGCAGACTGCCGAAGCGCAAGGCCATCCAGGCCCGCGACTCGGAATGGCGGGCCCAGTAGCGCGGCGCCGAGCGATCCTGCATCATCAGCCACTGGCGACCCGCCGCCGACCACCACGAGGCGCGCTCGTAGCCGCCGTCCTCTACGAAATCGAGGAACTGCGCATTGCTGACCGGCGCGGCATCCATCTCGAAAGCCGGCACATAGGTAGCCTGCGACGGCAACTCGTCGGGTAGCGCGAAGCCATCCGGCGCGCTCCAGCCCTGGATGAAACGCCCGCCTGGAAACTGCAAGGTGCCGCCGTGCGGCACCGATACCGACGGCAGGACGGCCGCAGGCTCCACGGGGGCAACGCCCAGCGCCTGCAGCAGCGCGGCGATGGCCTCGCCCTGGCGGTCCTCGTGAAACAGCGCGCGGCGCCAGGCGTAGAGCGTGGCATCGCCATCATCGGGTTGCGCCGCCAACCGGCGCAGGACGGCATCGAGCACGTCGGCGGCGTAGCGCTTGACCACGGCCACGTCGGGCAGCGTGACCTCCCAGCGGGCATCGGGATCGATGCGATCGGGATCGAACCACTCGTCCGCGCCAGTCAGCAGCGACGGCACGCTGGCCACCTGCAGCCAGGCGCCATCGCGCTCGAGCGTGCGCACGTCGCGCAGGCACCACCATTCGGCGTGCCAGG
Source organism: Cupriavidus sp. UME77 (assembly GCF_014170355.1). Lineage (NCBI taxonomy): Bacteria > Pseudomonadati > Pseudomonadota > Betaproteobacteria > Burkholderiales > Burkholderiaceae > Cupriavidus > Cupriavidus sp. UME77. Next base: position 166,285 of record NZ_LZZU01000086.1, on the reverse strand, counting down.
CCACATGCCCGAGGGTCCACAGCGGCGGGTCGGCAAAATCCTGGCGAGGCACCTCCCAGCCACGCCGGGTCTGGCCGAAAGCTGCCAGCCAGGCCAGAGTGCGGTTGCGCGCTTCCACCAGCGCCTGCGCCAGGCCTTCGCGCGGTAGCCGCCGGGCATCGGCCCAGACGGCCTTGCCGCCGTTGAAATGAAGGTCGGGAAGCATGGAAAAGCCGCTCATCGAACACCCTGCCGGAGAATGGGATTGGCACCCGGTTGCGTGATCCGGCGAGCCGCGTGCGCCATGCGCCGCACCTTTCGCCGAAGAGATGCGGGCATTATGACACCAGCCCCACCTGCCCCTCGCGGTGTGCCCGGTGGCTTCAGGCCCGGGCGTGGAACACCGCGAACCATCCGCGCGGATCGCTCCACCAGACCGGATCGTCGAAGCCCGCAGCCTCGAGCAAGGCGGCGAAGTCGTCCGGCCGGTATTTATACGAATCCTCCGTATGAATCTGCTCGCCCGCGCGAAAGCCGCGGCTACCCTCCGCCCAGCGCACGGTAACCTCGCGCTCAGCTTGCAGGTGCATCTGGATGCGCGAGCCCTCGCGGTCGAAGCTGGCCACATGGCGCCAGTCCTCAAGCTGGAAGTCGCTGCCCACGATGCGATTCAGGTTGCGCAGCACATTGCGATTGAAGGCGGCGGTCACACCCAGCTGGTCATCATAGGCGGCCACCAGCGCCTGCTCGTCCTTGAGCAGGTCCACGCCAATCAGCACGCCATCCCCCCTGCCCGCCGCGGCCCGCAGCCGCTGCAGCAAGGCCTGCGCCTGGGCTGGTGCGAAATTGCCGATGCTGGATCCTGGATAAAAGAACAGGCGGCGCCCGCTCCTGACCTCGGGCGGCAGATCGAGCGGCACGCACAGGTCGGCGCCCAGGCCAAGCATGGGAATCTGCGGATGCTGCTGCTGCAGGCAGAACAGCGTGCCGCGCAGGAACTCCACCGAGATGTCGAGCGCCACGTATTGCGCCGGCTGCAGGCTGCCGAAGAGCCGGGCCGCCTTCTGGCAGTTACCCGCGCCAAGGTCGATCAGCACGCAGCCACTGCCGGCGCGCGCGGCCATGGCGGGAGCAAATGCCGAAAAGACCGAGGCCTCGGTGCGCGTGGGGTAGTACTCGGGCAGGTCGGTGATGGCCTCGAACAGGCGCGAGCCGAGCACGTCGTAGAAGAACTTGGGGCTGATGCTGGCGGCGCTGGCCAGCAGGCCCCGCGTGATCTCGCCGCGCAGCGCGCCGCTGTCCTCGTGGTACTGCTGGATGAAATCCAGCCGGGGCACCGGGTTCGGCTGTGCATGGCCGTTGCCGACTACGACGCTGCCGGCGGGGGGGCCATTGGGTTTCAGGGCCGAGGTGCCGTTGTGATTGGCTTGGGTGTGATTGAGGCGTGCGTTCAGTGGATTCAGCGGGGTCGGGACTGCCGGCATGACGTTTCCTTGATGGTCGATGGGCACTGCATAAAACCCCCAGGGGCCCGCACGTCACGGCATGCGCGGGAGTTGCAAGGGATCCGCCTCCGGTGACGTCTGGGGCGCATCAGCCGATGCAATTCTTCTCAGGATAGCTGGCGAGCGCGGAGTGTGCTTACCGCATTGCACAAAAACCTCAGTGCAGTGAAAACCAGAAAGTGCACTTTGCTCAACAACAGTTTGCTGCGGCAATGCCGCCACAACGCCGCCACGGCGCACCACAAAAAATACGCAGCATCGTTTATAATCCGCCTCGGCGTATCTGCTTCGGGCTCGCCCGGATTGGATCGCCCCTCAAAGGGGAGTAGCTCCGGGGCCATGCCCTTAGCACAATCGTCATTCCGGGACTGTGACAGTCTCCGGTTGTGCTGACCGCGCCAAGTATCATCAGCGGTCGAGCAAGACCTTTGCAACCTGGTTTCATGGTTTGCAAAGGCGCCCCCAAGCTCCCACACATCATGTCTCCAGGCCAAACCGGTGCGTACGCACGGCTCTTAGCTATTCGTTGTTCGAGGAGATTTCATGGAATGGTTTACCGATTTGTTCACGATGCAGTTCCTGACGGCACTGCTATCCATCGTCGTCATTGACCTTGTGCTGGCTGGTGACAATGCGATCGTGATCGCCCTGGCGGCGCGCAACCTGCCGCCCCACCTGCAGAAGAAGGCCATCATCTGGGGGACTGTCGGCGCGGTCGTGGTCCGTTCGGCCATGACGGTCGGCGTGGTGTGGCTGCTCAAGATCCCTGGCCTGCTGCTGATCGGCGGCGCGGCCCTGGTGTGGATTGCCTACAAGCTGCTGTCCGATGACGGCAATGGCGACGAGCATGGCGCGGGCGCAACCACCCTGGTGGGCGCGATGAAGACGATCATCATCGCCGATGCGGTGATGGGCGTGGACAACGTGCTGGCTGTGGCTGGCGCGGCGCACGGCAGCTTCCTGCTGGTGGTGCTGGGCCTGCTCATCAGCATCCCCATCGTGGTGTGGGGCTCGAGCCTGGTGCTCAAGCTGATGTCGCGCTTCCCCTCGATCATCTTCGTGGGTGCCGGCGTGCTGGCCTTCACGGCAGTCAAGATGATTGTCAGCGAACCGCTGGTGAAGGAGTTCTTCAACAGCAACGCACTGGCCTACTACGGCTTGTTCGTGGTGGTCGTCGGCGGTGTGCTGGGCGGTGGCTACCTGGTGCAAAAGCGCCGGGCTCCGGCTACGGCCGCGCAGTAATGCGCGACGGCGCCAGCGCCGCCGAGCTAGCTGGAACCTGAAAACGGGTCGCCGCAAGGCGGCCCGTTTTGCTTTGCGATAAAATGCTAACCCTTTAGCAATTTGCTATTCGGTTAGCAGATTGCCGCCATACGCGCACACTGCTGTCGCGTCACTTTCCCCCTACACCCGCGCCGATGAAACAGTACCTCGACTTCATGCGCCATGTGCAAGAGCATGGCACCGAAAAGGCCGACCGCACCGGCACCGGCACGCGCTCGGTGTTTGGCTACCAGATGCGCTTCGACCTGCGCGAAGGCTTCCCGGTGGTGACCACCAAGAAGCTGCACATGAAGTCGATCATTCACGAACTGCTGTGGTTCCTGAAGGGCTCGACCAACATCCAGTACCTGAAGGACAACGGCGTCAGCATCTGGGACGAATGGGCCGACGCAAACGGCGAGCTCGGGCCGGTCTATGGCTCGCAGTGGCGCGCGTGGCCCACGCCGGACGGCCGCCACATCGACCAGATCGCCGACCTGATGGCGCAGATCCACAGCAATCCCGATTCGCGCCGGCTGATCGTATCGGCCTGGAACGTGGGCGAGATCGCGCAGATGAAGCTGCCGCCCTGCCATGCATTCTTCCAGTTCTACGTGGCCGACGGCCGCCTGTCCTGCCAGCTGTACCAGCGCAGCGCCGATATCTTCCTTGGCGTGCCGTTCAATATCGCCAGCTATGCGCTGCTGACGCACATGATCGCGCAGCAGACCGGGCTGGAGGTGGGGGACTTCATCTGGACCGGCGGCGACTGCCACATCTACAGCAACCATGCCGAGCAGGTGGCAACCCAGCTCGCGCGCGCGCCGATGGCGTTGCCGCAACTGAAGATCCTGCGCAAGCCGGACAGCATCTTCGACTACAAATACGAGGACTTCGAACTGGTGGGCTACGAATCGCATCCGGCCATCAAGGCACCGGTGGCCGTATGACGTTGCTGACCCTGATCGTGGCGAAAGCCCGCAACGGCGTGATCGGCCGCGACAACACCCTGCCCTGGCGCCTGCCCGAGGACCTGGCGCACTTCAAGCGCACCACCATGGGCGCGCCCATCGTGATGGGCCGCAAGACGTGGGAGTCCATCGGCCGGCCGCTGCCGGGCCGGCGCAATATCGTGGTGAGCCGCAACCGCGACCTGCGCATCGAGGGCTGCGACGTGGCGAACTCGCTGGAAGAAGCGCAGCGGCTATGCGTGGGCGCCCCGCAGATCTTCCTGATCGGCGGCGCGCAGCTGTATGCCGAGGCCCTGCCCAGCGCAGACCGGCTGGTGGTGACGGAAATCGATGCGGATGTGCAAGGCGACGCGGTGTTTCCGGCCATCGACCCGCAGCGGTGGATCGCGACGCAGCGCGAACGGCATCATTCGGAGGCGAACGGTTTCGACTACGCGTTCGTGACGTACGAGCGCCCGCCCTCGGGCGAGGAATAACGGTCGCCTCAAACGGCAAGTTTCAAGCGACGCTGACGTCGCTCACGTTTTACGCGCGCGGCGGCCTGTCTTCAGGCCGCCGCTGTCGTTTTAGTTGCCGCCGGCGATGGTCATCTGCTCGATCAGGACCGAGCCGGTTTCCTTGGTGCCGCGCACCAGCGAATCGGCGCCAATGGCCACGATCTGCTGGAACATCTCCTTCATGTTGCCGGCGATGGTGATCTCTTCCACCGGGTACTGGATCACCCCGTTCTCGACCCAATAGCCCGACGCGCCGCGCGAGTAATCGCCCGTCACGTAGTTCACGCCCTGCCCCATCAGCTCGGTCACCAGCAGGCCGGTGCCCAGCTTGCGCAGCATGCCGGCGAAGTCGTCTGCCGGCGTGGTCAGCTTGCTGGAAAGCGTCAGGTTGTGCGAGCCGCCGGCGTTGCCGGTGGTCGTCATGCCCAGCTTGCGCGCCGAGTACGTGGAGAGGAAATAGCCTTCCACCACGCCGCCGCGCACCACATCGCGCGCGTGGGTCTTCACGCCTTCTTCGTCAAAGGGTGCGCTGCCCATGGCGCCCGGCAGGTGGGGCTGCTCGTGGATATGGATATGCGGCGCAAACACCGCCTTGCCCAATGTGTCGTAGAGGAAGGTCGACTTGCGGTACAGCGCGCCGCCTGACACGGCCTGCACGAAGGCGCCGAGCAGACCGGCCGCCAGAGGTGCCTCGAACAGCACCGGGCAGCGGCGCGTCGACAACTGGCGCGCATTCAGGCGGGCCAGCGAGCGCTCGGCGGCATAGCGGCCGATGTCCTCGGGCGCAGCCAGCGCGCCGGGCGCGCGCTTTGACGAGTACCAGTCGTCGCGCTGCATGCCACTGCCGGTGCCGGCGATCGGCGCGCAGGAAATAAAGTGGCGGGAATACGGGTAGCCGCCCGTGAAGCCGCGCGAAGTGGCCAGCACGAACTGCGAATGCTGGGCCGAGACACTAGCGCCGTCGCTATTGCGAATGCGCGGCGAGACCGCGAAGGCGGCCGCCTCGGCGCGCCGCGCTAGCTCGATGGCTTGCTCAGCGTCGATATTCCAGGGGTGGAACAGGTCGAGATCCTGCGGGTTGCGCTCGAGCAGCGCTTCTTCGGCCAGGCCGGCGCAATCGTCTTCCGCGGTGAAGCGAGCGATGTTGTAAGCCGCCTCGGCCGTGGCGCGCAGGGCCGCCGGCGAGAAATCCGAGGTGCTGGCGTTGCCGCGCCGCTGGCCGATCATGACCGTGACGCCCACTACCTTGTCGCGGTTTTGCTCGATGGTTTCCACCTGGCCCTTGCGCACCGACACCGACAGGCCGCTGCCCTCGGAGATCTCGGTAGCCGCATCGGTGGCGCCCAGCTCGCGTGCCACCCGCAGCACATCGGCGGCCATCTCGCTGAGCTGGGCCTGGGTATAAGTGAAGTGGGTGGTCTGGTCTGCGGATTGATCCATTGTGGGCGCGGTCATCAAAAGTCCAAACAAGAATCATAGCAAGATAAAATGCCAACCATGACGCGAAACACCCGCCCCTCCCCCCGGAACGCCTCCGGCTTCCCCGACCCGTTCACCCCTGAGCCGGCCGACGACGACGACATGCTCAAGAGCAAGTCGCAGAAAAAGCGCGATATGCTCGCCCTGCAGGACCTGGGCGTTGAACTCGAAGCCCTGCCCAAGGACCGCCTGGCGCGCGTGCCCATGCCTGAAGCGCTGGCCGACGCCATCCGCGACGCGCGGCGCATCACCAACCACGAAGGCAAGCGCCGCCAGATGCAGTATGTCGGCAAGGTCATGCGCAGGCTGGACGATGACGAAGTGGCCGCCATCCAGCGCGTGCTGGAAGGCTTCAAGGGCACCAGCAAGGCCGAGACGGCTAAGCTGCACCTGGTCGAGCGCTGGCGCGAGCTGCTGCTGGCGGACGACGCCGCGCTGACGAAATTCCTTGCCGAGCATCCGGCCAGCGACGTCCAGGCGCTGCGCAACATCATCCGCAACGCGCGCAAAGAGCACGAGATGAGCAAGCCGCCGCGCTACTTCCGCGAGCTGTTCCAGGCCATCAAGACCGCGCTGGAAGGCAAGCAGGCCGCGGCCACCGGCGAGCAGGAACCCGAGCCGGAAGCCGGCGAATAACCGATAAACGGCATCCCAAACGCAGCAATCAAGGAAATGGGGACAAGATGATGCAAACCACAACGCCCGCGCTGGTCCATCCCGTTGCCCGCAGGCACCCGGACGAACTGCTGGTTGGCTTTGTCTCGATCTCAGACCGTGCGTCGACCGGCACCTACCAGGACGAGGGCATCCCGGCGCTGCGCGACTGGTTCGGGCGCGCCCTGACCTCGCCCTGGCAGGCCGTGGAGCGTCTCATCCCTGACGAGCAGGCGTTGATCTCGCGCACGCTGATCGAGCTGGTCGACGTGGCCGGCTGCGATCTGGTGCTGACCACCGGCGGCACCGGCCCGGCCCGCCGCGACGTCACCCCCGAGGCCACGCTGGCGGTAGGCACCAAGGAAATGCCTGGCTTTGGCGAGCAGATGCGCCAGGTCAGCCTGCACTTCGTGCCCACGGCCATCCTGTCGCGGCAGGTGGCGGTGATTCGCGAAACCGCCAGCCGCGCCGCCCTCATCATCAATCTGCCGGGCCAGCCGCGCGCCATCCGTGAAACCTTGGAAGGCCTGCGCGGCGAGGACGGCAACTCCATCGTGCAAGGCATCTTTGCCGCCGTGCCCTACTGCGTCGACCTGATCGGCGGGCCTTACATCGAGACTGACGAAGCCGTGGCCAAGGTGTGGCGCCCCAAGCACGCGATCCGCGCCAAGCCCGCCGCGTGAACCTCAGGGGGCAGCCACGCTAGCGCAGCCCCAGATACAGCCCTACCGGCACGAACAGCACGGCAGCCACATTGCCCAGCAGCACGATCGACGCCACCTGGTCCGGCTCCTGCCGGAAATGATCGGCCACCAGGAAGTTGAGCACGGCCGGCGGCAGCGACGCGAACACGAACAGCAGCCCGCGCTGGAGCTGGGTCAGCGGCACCACCTGCGCCAGCAGCAAGGCGCAGGCGATGCCAGTCAGCGGACAGACCGCGGCGCCGATTGCGCCCATGCCCCAGTTGCGCAGGCTCACGTCCTTCATGCGCACGCCGAGCGCGAACAACATCAAGGGCACGGTGGCATCGCCCAGCAGCTTGATCGACTGGAACACCGGCTCCGGCAGCGAGAACCACGGCCGCGCCAGCGACAATCCCACCCCCGCCACCGTTGCCAGCACCATCGGATTGCGCGCGATCTGCGTGATCGACGCGTGCCGGTTGACGATCTTCATGCCGATGGTGAAGTGCATCAGGTTGGACGCGGCGAACAGCGCCACGGCGGGCGCCAGCCCGACCGGCCCGAACGCGAACACCGATAGCGGCAAGCCCATGTTGCCGCAATTGTTGAACATCATCGGCGGCACGAAGGTGCGCGGATCCGCCCCCAGCAGCCGCGCGCCAAGCCACGCCAGCAAGCCCGAGCCCAGCACCACGGCAATCGCGCAACCCAGCAGCACAAGCTGGTCGGCCAGCACGAATTCCTTGCTGACAAAGGCAGACACCACCAGCAGCGGCGCGATCACATCGAGCGTGGCGCGGTTGATCCCGGACATGTCGGGGTGCGCGCGGCGCCCGTAGAGCCAGCCGACCAGGATGATCAGGATGACCGGCGTGATGATCGAGACGATGCGCGCAAGCATGGGCGGGTTGCCGTTAAGCCAAAGCGCCCCGCAGGGCGCCTTGGCAGTGACATGGGAGGAGAAAGAATCAGGCGGCCGGGGTATCCGGCGTTGCGCTCGCCTCGGCCGCGGCTGCAGGTGCGGCCGCCGGCGCCGACTGGCGGATGAAGTGCGTGCGGTAGTAGCGCAGCTCTTCCACGGACTCCAGGATATCGGCCAGCGCGGTGTGCAGCTGGCGCTTGATAAAGCCCTTGTGGATGGCCGGCTCCCAGCGCTTGCACAGTTCCTTGAGCGTGGAGACGTCGAGGTTGCGATAGTGGAAGAACGCCTCCAGCTTGGGCATGTAGCGCGCCATGAAGCGGCGGTCCTGGCAGATCGAGTTGCCGCACATGGGCGACTTGCCGGCCGGCACCCAGCGCTTGAGGAAGGCCAGCAGCTCGACCTCGGCCTGGGCTTCGGTCAGGGTCGAGGCCTTGACCTTGTCGATCAGGCCCGAGCGGCCGTGGGTGCCCTTGTTCCAGTTGTCCATGCCATCGAGCACGGCGTCTTCCTGGTGGATCACCAGCACCGGGCCCTCGGCCAGGATGTTGAGTTCGGAGTCCGTCACGACGATGGCGATCTCGATGATGCGGTCCGTGTCGGGCATCAGGCCGGTCATCTCCATGTCCAGCCAGATCAGGTTGTTTTCGCTCTTGACGGATTTGACGCCGCTGGGGACGTGGGTATTTTGGCTGGTCATCTGGACTGCAATCGAAAGGGAAGCAAAAGGGGGCGCGCCCGCGCTCCGGATCAGGAACACGGGGCAGCAGGCACGAACAACTTATAATTCTCGCATATCCGCCGCCGCAGCCGGTTCCAACGCGCTCGGAAACCCGCTTCGGCGGTCCGGCCGCCACCGCGTACGCCAAGGCTTCACACGACAAGGCTCTGCCCGATGTTCACGTTTCTGTTCCTAGCCGCCCTGATGCTGATGGTGCTGACCAAGCTCTGGCTGGCCGCCCGCCAGGTGCGCCATGTGGCGCAACACCGTCATGCGGTGCCGGCCCGATTTGCCGACACCATTACGCTGTCCTCCCACCAGAAGGCGGCCGACTACACCATCGCCCGCACCCGGCTGTCGATGCTGGAGGTGCTGGCTGGCGCCGCGCTGCTGATCGTGCTGACCATGCTGGGCGGGCTGCAGTGGATCAACCAGTTCTGGATCGGCACCTTCGGCCCGGGCTATGCCTACAGCGTGGCGCTGATCGCCAGCGTGGCCGTAATCGGGGGCCTGGTTGACCTGCCCTTCTCGCTCTACGGGCAGTTCGGCATCGAGCAGCGCTTTGGCTTCAACCGCATGGGCTGGAAGCTCTACCTGGCCGATCTGCTCAAGATGACCGCCGTTGGCTGCGCGCTCGGCCTGCCCTTGCTGCTCGCCGTGCTATGGCTGATGGCACATATGGGCGAGTACTGGTGGGCGTGGACCTGGCTGACGTGGATCGCCTTCACGATCTTTGTGCAGATGATTGCCCCGTCGGTGATCATGCCGCTGTTCAACCGCTTCGAGCCGCTGGCCAATGCCTCGCTGGAAGCCCGCATCACCCGCCTGCTGCAGAAATGCGGCTTTCGCAGCCGCGGCCTGTTCGTCATGGACGGCAGCAAGCGCAGCGCGCACGGCAATGCCTACTTCACCGGGTTCGGCGCGGCCAAGCGCATCGTTTTCTTCGACACGCTGATGGAGCGCCTTGCCGATGACGAGATCGAAGCGGTGCTGGCGCATGAGCTTGGCCACTTCAAGCGGCGCCACATCCTGAAGGGCATGCTGGTCAGCTTCGCGCTGAGCCTGGTGTTTCTCGCCGCGCTGGGCTGGCTTTCCAGCCGCACGTGGTTCTACACCGGGCTGGGCGTGCTGCCCAACCTGGGCACCACCAATCACGCCCTGGCCCTCGTGCTGTTCTTCCTGACCTTGCCGGTTTTCACCTTCCTGCTTGGCCCCCTGGCCAGCCTGACCTCGCGCCGCCATGAGTTCGAGGCGGATGCGTTTGCGGCCGGGCAGACCGATGCCGGCCACCTGGTCTCTGCCCTCGTCAAGCTCTACAAGGACAATGCCTCTACCTTGACCCCCGACCCGATCTACAGCGCCTTCTACTACTCGCACCCACCGGCAGCACAGCGGATCGACCGCCTGCTGGCGCACGCATGAGCCGCGCCGCCAGCCGGGGAGGCCCGCAGCGCGCCCCAAGCCCTGCCAAAGCCAATGCCAATGGCGCCGCCGCCGAGGAGGCGCTGATCGTCGCCGCGCACGGCCGCCACTATGTGATCGAACTGGACGACGGCAGCCGCCTGCACGGTTTCCCGCGCGGCAAGCGCAGCGAATGCGCGGTCGGCGACCGCGTCACCATCGAGCGCGCCGCGTCCGACCAGTGCGTGATCACCGGCTTCAAGCCGCGCAAGAACCTGCTGCATCGCTCGGACCAGTTCAAGTCCAAGCTGCTGGCCGCCAACATTGACCAGGTAGTGATCGTGCTGGCGACCGAGCCGGGCTTCTCGGAAGACCTGCTGGGCCGCGCGCTGGTGTCCGCCGAAGCACTGGGCATCCGTCCGCTGATCATCCTCAACAAGATCGACCTGACCGAGCGGCTGGAAGAAGCGCGCGGCCGCCTGGAGCTGTACCGCGGGCTTGGCTACGAGACGCTGTTCCTGTCGGTGCACGGCTCGCCGGACGATACGCTGGCGCAGTTGCGCCCGCAGCTGGCGCACCGCGCCAGCATCCTGATCGGCCAGTCGGGCATGGGCAAGTCCTCGCTGCTGAACCTGCTGATCCCGGGCGTGGAAGCGCAAACGCGGGAAATCTCCGCCAAGCTGGATTCGGGCAAGCACACCACCACCTTCACCCGCCTCTACCACCTGCCCGCCAGTGTGGATGGCGAGGCCGATGGCGTGGATAGCGCGGATGGCGCGGATCCTCAAGCGCGCCAGCGTGGCTGCCTGATCGATTCGCCGGGTTTCCAGGAGTTCGGCCTGCACCACCTGAGCGAAGGCATGCTGGAGCGCGCGTTCCCCGAATTCCGCCCACGCCTGACCGAGTGCCGCTTCTACAATTGCCACCACATCAACGAGCCCGGCTGCGGCGTGCTGGCGTCGATGAAGGCCGGCGAGATCTCCGGCCGGCGCCACCAGCTCTACACGCAGCTGCTGCACGAATCCCGCCAGCAAAAGCCGTGGTAAGGTAATCGGGCGCGCCGCATGAGGGCAAACGGGCATGCGGCGCACCCGATCCCGATGAAACTACTGCTATCGACCCCTTCCCTCGTCCATGCCGCGCACTGCCAGAACGTGCTGGAAGCCGCCGGCATCCGCGCCGACCTGCGCAATACATGGCTGGCTGGCGCCATGGGCGACATCCCGTTTCGCGAAAGCGCGCCCCAGGTCTGGCTGATCGACGATGAACGGGAGGCCGAGGCCTGGGAGGTGTTGCACGCCGCCGCCAATCCGGCGCCGGGGCCGCGATGGGCCTGCATGTCCTGCGGGGAATGGCACGATGCGCAGTTCGGCTCGTGCTGGCAATGCGGCGCGCCGCGGCAACCCTGAAAGCAAAGCGCCCGCGGCAAGCGCGGGCGTCGATGGTCAACGGCCAACGGATACGGCGGGGTTGGCTCAGCCCACCCAGAGCGCCAGCGACAACATCGCCAGCAGCAGCATCCACAGCACGACGGCACGCCACACCAGGCCGATGGCCGATTGCAGCGTACGCACGTTGGGTTCCACCCCGAATTCCGGCGCGACCGCCTCGGGCTCGCTATCGTCTTCCATGCCCGGTGCGTAGTCCACCGCCGGCCCGGCCAGGCTGGTGCGCAGCACCACGGCAGTACTCTCTTCCGCCAGAGGCACCCCCAGGCGCACGCCAAGCGCGCCGCCGCCGCTGGCAAGCAGGATGCCGTTGACGGCATCGTTCCACTTGCGCGCATGGTTGCGCCACGCATAGACCGCGTCCTCGAAATTGCCAACGATGGCAAAGCCGACCGAGGTCAGCCGCGAAGGAATCCAGTCCAGCAGGTAGAAGGCACGCGCGGCAAAGTGGCCCAGCGCGGGGCTGCGCTCCGTGGAGGGGATATTCCAGTGGCGCGCGAGGTACTCGGCGATGCGGTACAAGACCACGCCACCCGGGCCGATCGGCACCAGGAACCAGAAAAACACCCCGAACACATGCCGGTGCACTGCCACGATGGCGGCTTCCAGGGTGTGCCGGACGATTTCCGTGACCGGCATTTCGATGGTTTCGAGACCGGTCCACTGGTGCAGCAGCGCGCGGGCGCGCGGCAGGTCATCGCGGTTGAGCGCCTCGTGGATATCGGTGAAGAAGTGGCTGAACTGCCGGAAACCCAGGGTGAGGTAGAGCAGCAGGACATTCCACGCCAGCGTGAGCGCCACGCTGATGGAAGCCAGCAGGTAGTGCACCACCATGGCGGTCAGCGTGAGCGGCAGCACCACTGTGAACCAGGCCAGCGCGGTATCGCGCGGACGCCCGGTGTCAAAGGCATGCTCGGCGCGCTCGGCAAGAACGCGCACGATGTCGTAGATCGGATTGTTGCGGCCCAGGGCGCGGAACTGCTCGGCGATCAGCGCGAGGAGAACGGATACAAATGTCATCTCTGGTCTGGGTGTCGATGGCCAGGGCGCATCAGGCGGCGCGTGTGCCGGGCTGATCGCTTATCTTATCTATAGCGAGACGATAGCATACGGCAAACCCGCCCAGACAAAGCACCGCGGCCCGCCGGCAAAGCGGGCGGGCTGCGGGCTGCCGAGGCAACGCCTCAGGGCAGGTCAAACACCAGCACTTCGGCACCATCGCCGTGCGCCAGGGTCACGGCCTCGGCGCCTTCCAGCTGTGCGGCATCGCCCGCTTCCAGCGCCTTGCCATTGACGGTGACGCGGCCACGCGCCACATGCACATAGGCCTTGCGCCCGGGTGCCAGCGCCAGCGTGGCGGACTCGTCCGCATCAAACAAGCCGGCATACAGGCGCATGTCCTGATGGATCACCACCGAGCCCTCCGCACCGTCGCGGCTGCCCACCAGGCGCAGCCGGCCACGCTTGTCGGCCGCCGGAAAGTGCTTTTCCTCGTAGCCGGGCTCAAGGTCGGACTTCTCCGGCAGGATCCAGATCTGCAGGAAGTGCGTGGTGTCGTGTGCGGCGTGGTTGTACTCCGAGTGCCGCACACCGGTGCCCGCGCTCATGCGCTGCACGTCGCCGGGGCGGATCACGCTGCCGTTGCCCATGCTGTCCTTGTGGGCCAGCTCGCCTTCGAGCACATAGCTGATGATTTCCATGTCGCGGTGGCCATGGGTGCCAAAACCCATGCCCGGCGCTACACGGTCTTCATTGATGACGCGCAGCGGCCCGAACTGCACGTGCTTGGGATCGTAGTAGTCCGCGAAGGAAAACGTATGGTACGACTTGAGCCAGCCATGATCGGCATAGCCACGTTCACCCGCCTTTCTGATTTCAATCATTTTGACGGCCCTCCTTCAGGCCACATCGGCGCAGGAGCTGGGTTAATCCTAGTCCTGGCCTTGCGCTACGTTTCGATGCTAGGCAGTTTAGGGTGGCAGGCGTATATTTGGCGGACCGATCTTAGAAGCATTCATTCAGAAATTCTGAACATGGCACTCTCTCTCGAATCCCTGGAAGTTCTTGACGCCATCGAGCGCAAGGGCAGCTTCGCAGCCGCCGCGCACGAGATGGGCAAAGTGCCCTCCGCGCTCACCTATGTGGTGCGCAAGCTGGAGGAAGACCTGGACGTGCTGCTGTTCGACCGACGCCGCCACCGCGCCGAGCTCACGCCCGCCGGGCGCGCCTTGCTGGACGAAGGCCGCCACCTGCTGCACGCCGCCGACGACCTGGCCCGCCGCGTCAAGCGGCTGGCCACCGGCTGGGAAGCCACCCTGACCATCGTGGTCGACGACCTGATCAATTTCCGCGCCCTGCTGCCGGTCATCCAGGACTTCTATGCCGAGAACGATGCCACCCGGCTGCGCTTTGCCAAGGAGGTGCTGGGCGGCGCGTGGGATGCGCTGGTCAGCAGCCGCGCCGACCTGGTGATCGGCGGCGCCTACGATGCGCCGAGCACCCAGGGCTTCCAGGTGCGCGCGCTGGGCTCCATGCCCTTTGTCTTCGCGGTGGCCGCGCATCATCCGCTGGCGACGGAGCCCGGCCCGCTGACCACCCTGCAGATCGCCAAGCACCGCATCGTGGCCGTGGGCGATACCTCGCGCAACCTGCCCGCGCGCACCCATGGCGTGCTCGCCGGGCAGGACGTGCTGGTGGTGCCCACCATGCGCGACAAGCTCGAAGCCCAGATCCGCGGCCTGGGCTGCGGCTGGCTGCCGGCGCCCATGGCGCAGCCCTTTATCGAAAGCGGCGTGCTGCAGGCACGCGAGACCCTGGAGGTGCGCGCCCCCGGCAATTTCAAGGTAGCCTGGCGCACCAGCACGCGCGGCAAGGCGCTGCAATGGTGGGCCAACAAGCTGGACGACCCGCGCCTGGCGCAAGCCCTGCTCCAGCAGCAGCCGGGCCAGCCTGACTAAGCACCAGACTAAGCACCGGATCCATCACCGTCTAACACCTGCTTTCGCCATGTCTACCCACCCGAGCCTGGCGCCCAGCTACCGGGGCCGCTTTGCGCCCTCCCCCACCGGCCCGTTGCACATGGGCTCGCTGGTCACCGCGCTGGCCAGCTGGCTCGACGCACGCGCCCATCTTGGCAGCTGGCTGGTGCGCATCGAGGACATCGACTATCCGCGCTGCGTGCGCGGCGCGGACCAGCAGATCCTGCGCGCCCTGGCGCGGCTCGGCCTGCATCCGGACGAGCCGCCGCAATGGCAGAGCCGGCGCGAAGCGCTGTACGCCGAGGCGCTGCGCCAGCTCGATGCCGACCACCGGACTTATCCCTGCGGATGCTCGCGCAAGGAAATCGCCGACTCGCTGCTGCATGCGCGCGAGCGCCACCAGACGCTCGGGTATCCCGGCACCTGCCGCGACGGCCTGCATGGCAAGCTGCCCCGCGCCTGGCGGGTGCGGGTGCCAGACGGCGACGCCGCGCTGATCTGCTTCGACGACCGCTGGCAAGGCCGGCAATGCCAGGACCTCGCGACCGAACTCGGCGACTTCGTGCTGCGGCGTGCCGATGGCTTGTGGGCCTACCAGCTGGCGGTAGTGGTCGACGATGGGCACCAGGGCATCACGCATATCGTGCGTGGCGCCGACCTGCTCGACTCCACGCCGCGGCAGATCCATCTGCAGCATCTGCTGGGGCTGCCCACGCCGTCGTACCTGCATGTGCCGGTGGTGACCAATGCGCTGGGCGAGAAGCTCAGCAAGCAAAGCGGCGCGCAGGCCATCGACGACCTCGATCCGCTGGCGGCGCTGCGCACGGCCGGCGCGCACCTGGGACTGGCGAGCGCGGCGCAATCGGTGCAGAGCTGGCTGAGCGATGCCATTGCCGGCTGGGCGGCCTTGCTGGAAAGCCTGCCCGCCCACGCGCACGGCGAAGCGGCGACGCATCCCTGAATGGCATGAGGCCCAAAACAAGAGAGGCGCCCGAAGGCGCCTCTCTTGCTGGCTGCGGCGGCAGCGATCCGCTACGCGCGGTGCCGCGCCGTGGCGCTCAGGACTTGCGCGGCACGCCGCCCAGCAGCGCCGCCAGCTGCCGCTTGGGCGCCGGGCGGCCGCGGCCAAAGGCGGCGGCATTGTTGTCCGTCACCTCGGGCTGCGCGGCGATCGCCGCGGCGCTCGGCTCGTAAGGACGCGAGAAGAAGGAATCGTCGGACGGGCGGAACGCGTTGCGCGAGCTGGCCGGATCGTTGCGGCGCGCACGCGGCTCCTCACCGTCGCCATTGACGCGCGGGCGGCGCACTTCGGTGCGGGCACGGCGGCGGTCGTTCTCGTCAGCGCGGGCGCCGGCACCGGTGGGGTCGAACCCCACCAGCGCGGTACGCGGCAGGCTGCGCTTGAGCAGCTTCTCGATATCGACCAGCAGGCGCTCATCGGCCGGCACGTAGATCGACAGGGCATCGCCGCTGGCGCCGGCACGG
Organism: Cupriavidus sp. UME77; assembly: GCF_014170355.1. Classification (NCBI taxonomy): domain Bacteria; kingdom Pseudomonadati; phylum Pseudomonadota; class Betaproteobacteria; order Burkholderiales; family Burkholderiaceae; genus Cupriavidus; species Cupriavidus sp. UME77. Next base: position 150,302 of record NZ_LZZU01000086.1, on the reverse strand, counting down.
CCGGTACGGCCGATGCGGTGGATGTAGTCTTCGGCGCTGAACGGCAGGTCGAAGTTGATCACGCAGGGCATGTCGGGAATGTCGAGGCCGCGTGCTGCCACGTCGGTGGCGACCAGCGCATCGATATTGCCTTGCTTGAAGCCATCCAGCGTCTGCATGCGCTCGGTCTGGGTCTTGTCGCCGTGGATGGCGGCGGCGTTGATGCCCTCGCGCTCCAGGTGGCGCGCCAGGCGCGAGCAGCCGATCTTGCTGTTGACGAAGACGATGCACTGGCGCGACAGGCCTTCGGCGGCGCGCTTCTTCAGCAGGTGCACCACGGCGGCCTGCTTGTGGCCGTCTTCGACCTGGAACACGGTCTGGCGCACGTTCTCGTTAGCCGAGTTGCTGCGCGCCACTTCGATGGTGACCGGCTGGCGCAGGTAGCTGGCGGCCAGCCGCTTGATTTCGTTCGAGAAGGTCGCCGAGAACAGCAGCGTCTGGCGCTGTGCCGGCAGCAGGTTGATGATGCGCTGCAGGTCGGGCAGGAAACCCATGTCGAGCATGCGGTCGGCCTCGTCCAGCACCAGCATCTGCACTTGCGACAGGTTCACCGACTTTTGCTGCACGTGGTCGAGCAGCCGGCCCGGCGTTGCCACCAGGATTTCCACGCCGCGGCGCAGCGCCTCGGTCTGCGGGTTCATGTCCACGCCGCCGAACACCACCGTGCTGCGCAGGTCCGTGAAGCGCGCGTAGCGGGCCACGTTGTCGTAGACCTGGTCGGCCAGTTCGCGGGTGGGGGTGAGCATCAGGGCGCGCACCGGATGGCGGGCCGGCGAGGCGCTGGCGCTGGCCAGCGGCAGGAGGCGCTGGATGATCGGCAGCGCAAAGCCGGCGGTCTTGCCGGTGCCGGTCTGGGCCGCGCCCATCACGTCCTTGCCCAGCAGCACCACGGGAATCGCCTGCTCCTGGATGGGAGTGGGCTTGGTGTAGCCCTGCTCGGACAGCGCGCGCTGGATGCGCGCATCCAGCCCGAAGCTGTCGAAGGTGATCTCGGGGGTGGTCTGGTCAGTGGTCGTAGTCGTCATGGTTTCCGTGTCTTGCAGGAGGCGAACCCGGCGCCAACGGACACGCGTCTTGAACCGAGCGGGGGAGATCTGCGCATGGATTTAAGGGCCGGCCGCGCGGGGCGCGTTGTGCTGCTGCACGCCACTGCAAGCCGTCGTCTGTCCGTGCCTCTGCGGGCAATTCCGCCGCGCGATCAATAGCTCATGTAAATCAAAGACTTAGATTGTAGCATTAGCGGCCCATTTAAGGGTAGTCCGGGTGTGGCGGCTACGCCAGTTTCGGCGTCGCGGATTTCAACTTTATGTCACCGGGCGCGTGGTCGCCGTGTTGCGGTCAAGTCGCCGCTCCTGGCCGCCCTTACCCGGCAGGCGAGCCCTGCTCGATGCTGCGCAAGCGCAAGCGGGAGGCGCGCCTCACCGCACGTGCCAGGCGCATGCCGCCGGGCCTGCTGCGCCCAGGGTCATCCAACGCGCGGCCGGCCTACGACAGAAGACCTGGGTAACCGTGTGAAACGACTGCTGAGCGGCGCAAGCGCGCCTGGTGGGAACGCCAGCCATGCCGCCAGCGCGCCGGAGATAGAGCCGGGAAACAACGCCAGCAACTGACCGCCACCTGGCTGACCGGGTAACAGACTTACCGGATTACCGGCTTACCGGCTAAGCGGGGGGAGGGCCGCATGCATTCACTGCATGCGGCCCCTTTTTCCATTGCGGCTTAGTCCAGTTTCGCGCCCGACTCGGCCACCAGCGTCTTCCACACCGGCCATTCCCGCGCAAAGATGGCTTGCGACTGGGCAGGCGTGCTGCCCACCGGGCGCAGGCCCAGCGCGGCGAAACGCGCCTGCATGTCCGGCGCCTGGATCAGCGCGCGCACCTCTTCATCCAGCTTCGCCACCACCGGCGCGGGCGTGCCGACCGGCGCCAGCAACCCAATCCAGCCCAACACCTTGAACGCGTTGTCGTCCATGCCCGCCTCGGCAAAGGTCGGCAGGTCCGGCAGCACCAGGCTGCGCTGCGTGCCCGTCACCGCGATGGCCTTGAGCTTGCCGCTCTGGATGTAAGGCTTGGCCGACAGCACGCTGGCCACGGCCCACTGCACCTGGCCGCCAAGCAGGTCCTGCAGCATGGGGGCCTCGCCCTTGTATGGCACATGCACCATATCGCCGTGCGTGACCTTGCTGAAATACGCGCCGGCGAGGTGCGGATAAGAGCCGACACCCCAGGAGGCATAGCTGACCTTTCCCTTGTGAGCGCGGCCGTAGTCGGCCAGCTCCTTGACTGACTTGACCGGCAGCGACGGCGTAGTGACCAGCACCAGCGGCGCATCGGCGATCACGTTGACCAGCGTCAGGTCCTTGCGCGGATCGTAGGGCAGCCGGTTGTAGAGGAACTGGTTGGTCAGCACGGACTGCGTGATCGTGACCAGCAGCGTGTAGCCGTCCGGCGCCGCCTTGGCCACCGCGTCCGTGCCGATGATGCCGGAGGCGCCGGCCTTGTTGTCCACGATGATGGGCTGGCCGAGCTTCTTGCTCAGCTTCTCGCCCAGCGCGCGTGCCACGATGTCGCTGCCGCCGCCGGCCGCGTAGGGGACCACCACGCGCACCGGCTTGGCCGGGTAAGCATCGGCCATGGCGTGGGAGGTCATCAGGGAAGTGCCGCCAAGGGCAAGCGCAAGCAAAGCGCGTCGAACCATGCCTAGTCTCCAGAAATCTTCTTTTATTGGTCGGGACATGCTTACCGACTTGAGAAAATACGTCCAATGCAATATTTTTCAGTTTTCCATGCACAGAACGCAAAATCATGGGCCTGCGCCGCCTGCATCATTTCGTCACCCTGATCGAGCAAGGCAGCTTTGCCCGCGCCGCCACGGCGCTGCACCTGTCGCAACCGGCGCTCTCGCGCAGCATCCAGGGCCTGGAAGACGAATTCGGCAGCCAGCTGCTTGACCGCAGCTACGGCAAGGCGCGCCCCACCGCCTCCGGCAGCATCGTGCTGGAACGGGCGCGCCGCATGTTGCGCGAAGGCCGCGAGCTGCGGCGCGACCTGGAACTGCTGCGCGACGTGGAGATGGGCGAAGTGAGCGTAGGCTTTGGCCCGTTTGCCGCGGCCATCCTGATGGAGCCCGTGCTGACGGCGCTACTCGCGCGCTATCCCAAGCTGCGAATCGATATCGAGATCGCGGACACGCCTTCGATGGTGCAAAAGCTCAAGGCCGAGCAGCTGGACTTTTTTGTGGGCGAGAGCCAGAGCCTGAAGGACGAAGCGCAGCTGCGGATCGACCGCTTGCGCTCGCTGGAGACCAGCTTCTTCGTGCGCAGCGGCCATGCGCTGGCCGCGCGCGGGGCGCCCGCGCTGACCGGCCTGCTGGCGTATCCCGTGGCCGGCCCGCGCATCCCGGCGCGGGTGGCGGACTTCTTTCGCGAGCGCATCCGCGCCGAGGCTGGCGAGGGCGCGCGCGAGCTGCTCACGGTGACCTGCGACGACATGCACACGCTGCGCACCCTGATCCTCAACACCGACGCCATCGGCCTGGTGCCCAGGGCCATGATGACCGAGGAGCAGGCCAGCGGTGCGCTCGTGGCCCTGCAGGTCACGCCGCCGATCGATCTCAAGGCCGCGTATGGGCTGGTGTCGCTCGCCGGACGCTCGCTGTCGCCGGCGGCGCAGGCGCTGGTCGGCCTGGTTCACCAGATCCTGCCGGGGCCGCCCGCGATGCACGACAAGCTGCCTCTGTCTCGTAGCCACCCGGAGCCGCTTAGCGCCGCTTAGAGCCACCTGGAGCGGCGCAAGAAAGAAAACGGCCGGACAACCCCGCGTGTCCGGCCCTTCTCCACTACCGATTCAATCCTGGCCGGCAATGTTCAATGGCACCGGCCAGGCTCAGTCGCTCTTGATGCCGTTGTCCTGGATCACCTTGCCCCACTTCTTGTAGTCGTTGCGCATGCGCGATGCCAGTTGTTCAGGCGGCTGGTAGGCAGCGACCGTGCCCGCGCCGAGCATCTTTTCCTGCACCACGGGATCGGCCAGCGCCGCCTTCAGTTCGGCCGACAACCTGGCGATCACATCCTTGGGCGTGCCGGCGGGGGCCAGCAGGCCGCCCCAGGCGGTGGCCTCGAAACCGGGGAAGCCCTGCTCCGCCACCGTCTTCACATCGGGCGTGAAGCTCACGCGCTTGGCCGAGCCCACGGCGATGGGACGCAGCTTGCCGGCCTTGATGTGCGGCAGCGCCGCGATCATGTCGGAGAACATCATCGGCACCTGGCCGGCCAGCAGATCGGAGATCGCCGGCGCGCTGCCTTTGTAGGGCACGTGCTGCACGTCGAAATGCCCGGTGCTCTTGAGTAGTTCGGTGGACAGATGGCCAAAGCTGCCATTGCCGGCGCTGGTGTAGTTGAGCGCGCCGGGCTTGGCCTTGGCGCGGGCGATGTATTGCTGCAGGTCGGTCACGTCCGGCATGGCCTGCTGGTTGACCACCATGACGATGGGCAGGTCGTAGGCGGAACCGATCGGCGTGAAATCCTTGAAGATGTCGTAGCCCTTGCGGCTGATCAGGTGCGGCGCCAGCAGCGTGGGCGTGGCCAGCACCATCAGCGTGTAGCCATCCGGAGCGCTCTTGGCGACGGCTTCCGCGCCGATCGTGCCGGAGGCGCCCGGGCGGTTGTCCACCACCACCGTCTGCTTGAGCGATTCGCCCATTTTCTGGCCGATGATGCGCGCGGCGGTATCGGTCGGGCCGCCCGGCGGGAACGGCACCACCAGGCGGATCGGCTTGGACGGATAGGCTTGCGCGAAGGCCTGCGGCGCGCACAGCGGCAGCGAAACGCCCAGGATGGCCGCACCCAGGCGGCGCGAGAAAATACGACGGCTTGTCTTCTGCATGATGAGTATGAAACGTAATCCAGCAATGACGCGTGCCGGCTTGACAACCCGCGCGCGCGTCGGCGATCCAGCAAAACTAACGGGAAAGACAGGACAATGCTTCGATGGCCTCCTCCATGACCGGTCATGGCCGGTCGTTTGTTATCGGGCTGCTGAGCAGCAGCGCCTCAGCGCTTCAGAGCGTCAGAGCTTCAGCGGACCTGAGCGGAACAATCGCGCATCCATGGTGCGCAGGTCGGGCGCCACGGTGACCGCGGTGGCGCACTGGTCCAGCACATCGCGCTGCAGGTCGATGCCCGGCGCGATCTCGATCAGGGTCAGGTGCTCCGCGCCGATGGCGTCGGGGCGCATCTCAAAGACCGCACGCTCGGTGATGTAGAGCACGGGGATGCCGAGCGAGGCCACATAAGGGCCGTTGAAACTCAGGTGCGAGACCTGCGGCACGATCTTTTTCACGCGGCCTTCGCACGCGATGCGCAGGGCGCCGTTCTCGGCGCGCACCTCCAGGCCACCGGCAGTGAGCGTGCCGACGAAGACCACGGCCTTGGCGCTCTGCGTGATGTTGATAAAGCCGCCGACGCCGGCGATCAGCGCTTCGGCGCCTTCGCCAAACTTGCTGACGTTGACGTTGCCGTGCCCGTCCAGCTCGGCCAGCCCGAGGATGGCGAGATCGATGCCGCCGCCCTCATAGAAATCGAACTGCGCCGGCTGGTCAACGATCGCTTCCGGATAGGCAGAGGCGCCAAAGCTGAGGCCATCCGCGGGCGTGCCGCCGATCGGGCCGGCTTCCACCGTGAGCGTGAAGCCTTCCACGCCGGCTTCCACCGCCAGCATGCCGACGGCGGCGGGCATGCCAACCCCGAGGTTGACCACGCGCGGCTGCCTGCGCGCCAGCTCCAGCACCGCGCGCCGCTGCACGATGGTGCGGGCATCAAGCACCGGGGGCACTGCCGGCACCGCTGGCGCCGGTGCGCTGGTGAGGTTGACAGTGCTGGCAGCTTCTCCTTGCCACGGCGTCACGTAGGCCGGATTGAACTGCTCCGCGAACGTCATCTGGTGATGCGCCGGGTTCTCGCTCACCACCACGTAGTCGACCAGGATGCCGGGCACGTGGATGGCCTGCAGGTTGTCGTGGTGATCCACCAGCGACTCCACCTGCGCGATCACGATGCCGCCGGAGTTGTGCGCCGCCTGCGCCATCGCCAGCAGTTCGTGGTGAAAGGCCTCGCGGTGCGTGCTCAGGTTGCCGCGCGTATCGGCGGCGGTGCAGCGGATCAGCGCGCAGTGGATCGGGAAGCTCGGATAAAACAGGTATTCGTCGCCGCGGAAATCGACCGCCTCGACCCAGTTCGCGCGGCCCTCGGCAATCGCCGCCTGCGCGCTGCGGTTGATGGCACCACCGTGGTAGCGGCTGTCCTGCGCGGTGCGCGGATCCACGAACGTGTGCAGGCCGATCTTGGTCAGCACGCCGGGCTTGCCGCCGGCGATGGCACGGTACAGGTGGGTCAGCACGCCCTGCGGCAGGTTGTAGCCCTCGCAAGCCTCGGCCATGGCAAGCGAGGCCAGGCGCGTGGCGGAGCGCCAGTGCCCGCCCACGATGCGCCCGGTCATGCCCGCATTGCCGAAGTGGTTCACCCCGCGCGCGCCGCGGTCGCCCTGCCCCGCCGAATACACCAGCGTCAGGTCGCGCGGCATGCCGGCGTCCAGGAAACGGCGCTCGAGTGCGTCCGTTACCGCCTCGGCATGGCCGGCGCCCACGAAACCGGCACTGGCCACGGTCCACCGGGATTGCACGAGCGCAGCCGCCTGCTGCGCGCTGATGACCTTCATGGCTGTCTCCATCGTGTTCTTCTCGGCGCGGCGTGCGGCGTGCTGCCTGCACGCATTGCGCCGGACCGCACTCCGCACTACACACCACGCATTCCGCGAACATTTGTTCGCAAAACACCTATCATACGTAGTCATGCCGGCATCGCGCAAGTGCGCTCAGCGCACTAAAATCATCCTATTTCCGTCTCCTCACGCTATGAACAGCCCCGAAACGCCCCTGGCCGACCCGCAGAAAAAGGAAGAGCTGCTCGATTCGCTGACCAATGGCCTGGCGCTGCTGCGCCTGTTCGCCTCCGGCGCGGGGAGCCTCACCATGCAGGACGTGGCGGAACAGCTCGATGTGACCCGCGCCGCGGCGCGGCGGCTGCTGCTGACCCTGCAGCACAACGGCTATGTCGCGCAGGACGGCCGGGACTTTTCCATTACCCCGCGCGTGATGGACCTGGGCTACGCGTACTTTGCGTCGATGAACCTGCCGCAACTGGCCGCGCCCTACCTCAAGGCGCTCTCCGAGCAGACGGGGGAAACCTGCTCGCTGGGCGTGCTGGACGGTGAATCGGTGGCGCTGGTGGCGCGCGAAGAGCCGCCGCAGATCCTGCGCGTCGACATGGGCGTGGGGCGGCGCATGCCGGCCTACGCCCACTCGCTCGGCCGCGTGCTGCTGGCCGGGCTGGACGACAAGGCGCTCGAGGCTTACCTTGCCACCGCGCCGCTACGCAAGCTCACCCCGTTCACGGTCAGCTCGCGCACGGCGCTGGCGCGCACGCTCAAGCAAGTGCGCGGCGACGGCTACTGCACGCTGATCAGCGAACTGGTGGACGGCTTCGCCGGCATCTCGGTGCCGGTGCGCGCCGAGTCCGGCAAGGTGGTGGCGGGACTGGGCCTGAGCATGGTGCTGGGCAGCCGTGATGCTGCGCACCTGGAGCAGCATTTCCTGCCGGCGCTCAAGCATGCCGCGGGTGAGCTTGAGGCACTGCTGCGCCGGCGTTGAGCGCATCGGCGCCCAGGCGGCGCATCAGCAATGCACAACCAGGGCGCGGCGCCTAGAATGGGAAACGGGTCAAGGCCGGCACGCACCGCACTTGAAAGCATCACCGCATGACTATCAGACCGCTCGACTGGGCGCGTGACGGCGCCGGCATCCTCAAGCTCGACACCACCTACGAGACCGATCGCATCTACGCGGTCAAAAGCGGCCCGCTGGGCATCTGGCTCGTGGAGCAGGTGCTGGGCCAGCCCGTGCTCAACCACTACGACCCGTCCGGCTTCGAGCAGGATTGCGCCAAGGCCGACCACGCGCTGGTGTTCGAGAGCGCAAGCGGCGACATCGGCGGCTTTGCCGCCGTCAGGCTCGAAGCCTGGAACCGGTCCGCGCTGCTGAGCGCCATCTTCGTCGCGCCCGCGTTCCGCGGCACCGGCATCGGCCGCGTGCTGCTGGGGGAAATCAACCGCCTGCTGCTAGCAACGCCGGCCCGCTGCCTGCGGGCCGAAACGCAAAACACCAACTACCCGGCCATCGGCTTTTACCGCGCGCTGGGATTCTCGCTGTGCGGGCTGGACTGGGACCTCTACGACCCCGACACCGCCGGCACCGAGACCGCGCTGATCTTCACGCGGCCGGTGGTGCGCAAGTCTGGCTAGCCCTCCGCTAGCCAGCCCCCTCCTGCGCATGGCAAAAGCCGATCCACGCATGCAGCACGCCGGCATGCGCGAAGGAGCCAACGCCGAACAGCACGGCAATCGCCGCACTCCACGGCGCCGTCGCCACCGCGGGCGCATCGACCGTGCCCGCCATCGGCGCCACCATCTCCGGCAGCACGCCCGTGGCCCAGCCCAGGACCAGGAACATGGCGCAGCCCGCCGACATGCCGGCGCACGAATACCGCAGCGCCAGTGCCACGCGTCCGGTGAAGGCGGCATGCCGGTGCAGGTGGTTGATGCGCAGGATCGCCACGGCGTTGGCTGCCGCCACGATCCCCATTAGCGACGGCCAGAAGAACGGATGATCGCTGCGCGCGTCCTGCATCAGCAGCACGCCGATGGTGAGGAAGGTGGGCGCAGCCAATGTCGCCACGCTCCATGACAACACTTGCCACGCCCACCACGGGTGGCGCCATTGCAGCCGGCGCGCGCGCGGGAACGCCCCCGCCACGCGCTCAGCGCTGGAGATTGCGGCGCTCCGTGGCGCTCAGCTGGCTGAGCTGCGACTCACTCAACTCCATCTGGCCCAGCACCTGCACCACCCCGTTGGGGTCGTAGCTGGCCGGCGCCAGCTTGGCGCCTTCCCTCGCCTTGGGCGCTGCCTCATCCGCATCCGTGCCAAAGCCGAGCACCCGCACCGTGAAGATCGACGGCAAGCCCTGGCGCGCCGCCGTGCGCTCGCGCTGCAGCGCGTCCTGCGCCGCGCTCACCGCCTGCGAAGCCACCGCGCTGGCGTTGGTCAGCGCGCCAACGTTCACCGCGGCCAGCACGGGGATGCCGGTGGCCTTGCCCTGCACCTGGATGTTCTCGGCGTTGACCACCCGCAGCGCGGCCAGGTTGACGTTGCCAGACACGCGGATGCCGGCTTCGCCCGCGTCGATGGTGCCCAGCGGCGCGATCAGGTCGATGTCGCCCGGCGGCACCTCTGGGACCGGGTTAAGCGTGGCGATGCCCGCGCCGGTGTTCGGCGTGGTGGGCGACAGCGTGACCAGGCCGATACCGTCGTACACGCGCCGCTGCGGCGTGTAGACCACGGTGGACTTGGAGCCGCGCCCGGCGTTGATGTCGCCCTGCGCCGACCACGCCAGGATGTTGCCGCCGAAGGTGGTGAAAATACGGCTCTGCCCCAGCAGGATGCTGTCCCTGGCGTAGATCTGGACCTCGCCGGCGCCCTGCGTCAGCACGCCCGAGCCTTCGCCCGGGATGAAGCCGCCATCCACGCCGACCAGCGTGCGCCCGCCCGGCGTCATGATGTCGATGTCGCCGCCGAAGTCCGTATGGATGCCGGCGTCCAGCAGGTCGTACACACCCATGGTGTATGGGTTGCCGGCCGCCTTGTACTCGTCGCGCCGCAGGTAGGTGACGCCCTTGAGCGGCCGCTTGGTGGCGAGCGCCCCTGAGACCGGGGCGTAGTAGTTGGCGCTGCTGAACATGGTCAGGTCGCCCTCGTAGGCAAGCGCATTGCCCTGCGCGTCATGCGTGGGGAACAGCGTGGCGATGGCCTCGCGGCCGCGCAGGTAGCTGCCTTCGCGCGGGCCACCCACCTGGTTGTACTCGCGCCCGGCGGCCTTGAGCTCGGCGTAGTACACGTTGCGCAGGTAGGCCCGCTGCTGCTCGGCCGGCAACGCGGCGAAGAACTGCCGTGCGTCCATGCTGGCCGCGTCGAAGTGCAGGCCCAGGCCGTTATGCCCGCCAAAGCGGCCACTCAGCCAGTTGACCAGGTGCAGCTGGCCGGCCAGCCCGTACTCGCGCCGCAGGTCGCGGTTGGGGGCGGCCGCGCCAGCCGCCAAGGCTTGCTGGCGCGCGCTGTCAAGCTCCGCCTGCTTGCTTTGCAGGTAGGCCGGCGCGCCGGCCTCGTCGCCCGCGTAGCCGAACTGGGCGCGCAGCCAGTCGGCCAGCTTCAGCTCGCCGCTGTAGATGGCCACCACCTTGCCCGGCTGGTCGGCAAGCGCGCGGCCCGCATCGGCCTGGTTGGCCGGATCCAGGTAGCGCCTGGCGAAGGCGTTGAAGTCCAGCCCGTTGCGGCCCACGCCCGCCGCCACCGCAATGCTGGCGCCGCTGCCGCGGTCGCCCGGGGTCACGTTGGCCACCGGCCCGATGCTCTTGAGCTCGGCCCGGTCGGCCATGTACAGGTCGCGCCCGGCGGTGACTTCCAGCAGGCCGGGACCGGCCACGTAGAAGTTGCTCATGCGGATATCGCGGCCCGCGGAGACCACGGACACATCGTCCGCGTTGTTGTGCACGATCAGGTTGCCACGCGCGCTGGCATTCAGGACCGGGACGGGCTTCTCGGCAAAGGTGCCGTCGCCACGGCGAGGAGGAATGAGCCAGCCGTGGCCATCGGCGGGCACGTCTTCGGCCTCGCCCAGCGCTGTGCCCGCGTTGACAAGGTCGCGCCCCGCGCGGATCGCCACCGGTCCGCTGCCTTCATACCAGTTACCGAACGTGAGGGCCGAACCGACGCCATTGGCACGGGAAATGATCGACCCCGTGCGCAGGCCGACGATATCGCCATCGACCGCATAGAAGCGCGCCGGCTGGCCTCCGGGGACCGCGTGGCCCGAGGCCGTGGGTGGCGTGAAACTGAACAACGGGTAGGCCTGGTATGTATCTGCGCCGCCGTTGTTCGCCAGGAACACGCTGGCAGCCAGCCCGTCCGGGCTGATATTGCTCAGCTTCAGCGTGCCGTAGTTGATCTTCACCGTGCTGCCACTGAAGGCTGCGTTGAACGGATTTGGCAGGGCCGTGGGATCGGCGCCAGACTGCGTGATCCCATAGCCGCCGGCGTAGATCGAGTCGGCGGCCAGCAACTCCAGCTGGCCCGCACCCGTGCGGGCGTATTGCGGCCCCACCGGCGACGGGGCCAGCATCAGCGTGGTGCTGGACTGGACCGGCCGGTTCGTTCCATCGATGGCGCCGGTGCTGGAATTGCCGTAGTAGAAACTGCCGCTGGCCGCCACCGCGCGCAGCACCGACGGCATCATGAAACGCCCGTCGGTCGCCGTATGGTTGCCGGAATTGCCATTGTCCGCCGCCGCGGTGGATGGCGTCAGATTACCGCCCGCGCTGAACAGGTCGATGGCGGTGCCCGGCGTCCACAGCGAGAACCAGGTCCAGCCGTCGCCGGTGTAGCTGGCGCCGTTGGCCCGGAACGGCGTGCCGTTGTTGACCAGCGCCACACGCCCCGGGTCGCCCACGCCGCCGAGCACCAGGTCGCCGCGCGCGTCGATGCGCACGCCGGCATCGCCGGGTACCAGCACCGGCCCGCCGCCAGCGATGGAGGAAGTGGCCTTGTACACGTCGTAGGCGCGCGATTCGGCGGGATCCGCGCGGTCGAAACGCAGCTCGATGCCGCCCACCGATCCGGCCTCCATGCGCAACGCCCCGCGCAGGTTGACGAAGGTGCTGTTGATATCGCTATATACCCCCGAGTAGCGGGTGGCCGGCGTGACGTCACCTGTCTGCGAGGAGAAGGCGCGCACTTCCGCCACCGGGTTGAGCCCTCCGCCGATGCGGATGTCGAGGTCGCCACCGCCGGTCAGGGTGAGCTGCTTGCCATCGGCCGAAACGCGGCCCGTGCTGGCCACCGCCAGGTTCAAGCCCTGGCTGCGGGACACAAAGCTGCCGGATGCGGTCATGCGCGACGACAGCATGCCGGCGTCGCCGCCGGCCTCCAGCACCAGGTTGCCACCGCCCAGCGTGCCGATACCGGTGAACCCGACCAGGAACGGCGCGCTCGCGAACAAGTCGTAGCCTCCCGTCGGGCCCGCCACATAGCTGCCGAAGTTGACCCACCAGGCGGTGGGCACGCCTTCGCTGCCTGTCACGGCGCTGCCGGTGCCCTGGCGCCACAGCCAGTTGCCAACGGCGGTGGAGCCGACGTGGGCGCGTAGGGCGCCGATCGCGTCGGTCCGGGACTGGTTGCCTCTGACGCCGATCAGGTCACCCTTCACGTCGCCCTGGGCACGTACCAGCACGTTGCCGCCGTGCTCCGGGTACCAGGCGTGGTACAGGCTCTGGGTGCCGCCATCGATATACGGTGTAAACGCCGTGCCATCCGGGCCCAGCAGCGTGCCGTCGAAGGCAGTGGCGCGTGGCAGGTTGTACGCCGCGCCCACGCCGGCGGACTGCGTACCGGCGGTGTAGACGCCGAACGGCGAGGTCATGGTGAAGTCACCGCCCGAGATCAGGTCCAGGTCGCCGGTGCCGGTGCGCAGCACGCTGAAGAGCTGCTGCCGGGCCGGTTGCATCTCCGCCCGATACACCGGGGGCGTGCCGTCCTTGACCTTGACGACCACCAGGCCATACCCTTGGTCGTTGAACTTCTTGACCTCTTCCTCGCCGCCCCACTCGTCCAGGTTGATCGGCGTGCCGGGCTCGTAGCCCGAGAATTCCAGCGAATCCCCCCCCCACACGTATTCGCCCGGCAAGCCGGTGCCCGGCAACACGACGTTCACCGAGACCAGGCCGTAGTGGGTGTCGGCAAGCAGCATGGATCCCTGCTTGCTGCGCGCCTGCAAGGCGCGCGTGTCCGCGGCCTGCGTGTCCGCGCCGCTCACCAGCCGCACCGACCACGATTGCGAGCCCTCCGGCAGCATCGGCGCCAGCGCCCAGTTGCGGCCCTGGTTGCCGCTGGCGTCTCCTGGGCGCAGCGACACCATGACCGCGTCGTCCGGCAGCTTGACCACTGTTTCGCTCGGGATCACCGCGCCCTTGCGCAAAGCTAGCGCGTTCGCCAGGTAGACCCCTGGCGCGGTCTCCACGCTCGTGCCGGTCTGCGGCAGCGGCACGCCGGCAGGCCAGGTCATGGCCGCTACGCTGGCCCCGCCGGCAAGCCGGTTGCCGGCATCGAGCTGCATGCCACTGGCCAGCGTCAGCGGCTGCGACAGCACCGTACCCGCCGCTTGCACGACATTGCCTTGCGCATCGCGCACCGCGCCGCCCAGTATCGTACCGGCTGGCAGCACCAGGTCCGCCGCCAGCGTGGCGCGCGCGGGCAGCACCGTGCCGGGACGCAGGCTCACCGCCTTGATCGGCAGGTCGTAGTTGAGCGTGCGGCCGGACAGGAAGAAGGTGTCTTCCGCCAGCGTGACCAGCTGGCCCTGCGGGATGACGACATCGCCGCCCCAGGGCACCCTGCCCTTGACCAGCACCCAGCCTTGATCGTCCGGGGTGACCGGCAGCGCCGAGGCGTCGAAGCCATCGGTCAGGCTGCCGTAGACATTCAGGTTGCCGCCCGCGCGCAGCACCAGCGCGCCGGCTTCGCCGGAGCCATAGACGCCGGTCTGCTGCGTGCGCGGGTTGACGCTGGCATAGCGGTAGCGCGACAGGTCGATGTCGCCGTCGATGTGCAGGTCGCCATCCGGCGTGGCGCTGACGATCTCCACGCCCGGGCGCAGGTGGAAAGCATCCGCATAGCCGCGCAGGCCGGCAAGCTTGCGGTTCATCAGGTCGCCGTTGGCCAGCGCATTGCCCATGAACACCAGGCTGTCCGCGTGCTTGGCGTCCAGGTAGGCCTGGTTGATGACCTGGTAGGGACGGCCGTCGGCCATCGGGTCGGTACCCCAGGCCGCGTCCTTGTAAGACCAGAAGCCGTTGACCGCGATGGAGCGCGCACCGTCGATGCGCAGCGCGCCGCTGGCGTCGATATCGATATCGTTGCCGGTGGCGCCGCCCAGGCGCGGGGCGTTGAGCTCGACCGTGCCAAGCGACTGCGCGGCAGCGCCGGTGCCGGCGCGCAGGTCCATGCGCGCGCCGCCCTGCAGCGTAAGCCGGCCCGTGCCGGCATTGATCTCGATGGTGGCGCGGTTGGGCGCTTCGATGACCTGGCCGTAGCTGTCCACGCGCAGCACCGTGCCGTGCGCGTCGAGCAGCGCGCCGCCGCCAATGGTGACCCCGTTGCGCGCGGCCAGGCGGATGCTGCCCACCTGCTCGCCGCTGGCGTCGATGGTACCGGTCACGGTCAGCTTGCCACCGTCCACCGACACGCTGACCTCGCGCGCCTTGAGCTCGTCGCCGATGGCCAGGTCGCCCTGCTTGAGCTGGAAGCTGCGGATGCCGGAGAGCTTGCCGTCGTTGAGGCGCTGGTTCAGTCCCGTGAAATCGGCGATATGCTGCGCGCGGATGTCCGCCCCGCCGGCAGCAAACGGCACCAGGGTGCCGCCGGCATCGTAATGGCCGCTGCTGCCGCCCAGCACGCTGCCGCGCAGGTCGATGGTGCCCGCGTCCGCGCCCAGCGCGAGCACGGTGAGCTTGCCCGCGCGGTTCTCCTTGGCGGAGATGTCGATCAGCGCGCCCGCCGCCTGGCGCACATCGCCGGCGCGGCTTTCCAGCACCACGTCGCCGCCCCAGCTGTACTTGCTGACGTCATAGAAATCGAGCTTGCGCCCGGCCAGGTCGAGCCGCGCGCCGTCGCGCAACATCACGTCGCGCTCGGCGGACACGGTGAGCTTGCCGCTGGGCAGCACTACCGTGCTATCCAGCGCCACACTGTTGCCGTTGAGCGAAATCTCCGCGCCCAGGGCCTCGGCCAGGGCCTTGCCGGACAAGGCCGGCGCGGCGGCGCCGGCAGGCGCGGTCAAGCGGATGTCGCCGCCGGCGGTGATCTTGTTGACCGAGCCCGCCTGGCCGGTCAGCAGCGGCGTGTTGAGATTCAGGTTGCCGCCGCTGTAGGCATAGCCCTTGGTGGCGTCGTCCCAGGCGCCTTGCGACTGGTAGACCGCGAGCGACCCCTTCTGATTGGCGGTGATGCGCTCGCTGGCGTTGAGGTCGACCTGAGCGAAGCCCAGCACCATGCGGTCCATGGCGTGGATGGTGTCAGGGCGGCTGTTGGGGCCATAGCCGAACTCGATCTGCTTCGCGTCGACCTGCAGGCGGCCGCTGCCCGTGCCGGCGCCGCCGGTTGCCACCAGCCCCGGCGCATTGGTCGCGCCGTTCCACACCAGGATGTCGGTGTGGATGCGGGCCAGCGCATCGGCACTGCCATAGCCCTGGATGGCCGGCGTGCCCAGCACCAGGCGCGCGAGCGAGGACTTGCCGGTGGCCGGGTCGATGGTGGACAGCTCCACCGAATCATAGAAACGCAGCGCGTCGCGCGCGGTCAGCGCCAGGTTCTCCAGCGCCGGCGCGCCGGTGCTGGTGTCGCCCTTCAGGAGCCGGTCCAGCACCTCCTGGTTCAGCGTCAGGCCTGGCGGCAGCGCATTGCGCGCGGCCAGGTCCGCCAGCGTCGCCTGGTTGCCCGCGTTGATTGCGCCGACCGACAACACCAGGTTGCGGGTGCCATAGCGTGCCGCGTCGCGCAGGTTGAAGCTCTGGTCGGTCGAGGCAGCGATGGTGCCTTCGGAATACAGCGGCGTGGTGCCGTGGCAGACAGCACCCGGGCTGCAGGCCCCGATGTCGATGCGGCCCGCGCCCCGGACGGGATCCGCGCTATAGCCGGGAGCCAGCATGTCCAGCCAGCCGTTGGAAACCGCCAGCACGCTGCTGGAGCCCGGGTCGTAGACATAGCCGTTGGTGGAATCCCAGGCCGCCTTGCCCTGCCCCAGCGTATTGATGCCGCCGCCCTGCTCCACGAAGATGCCACCGGATTTGGTACTGGTCACCAGGTACACCTCGGCGGCCTTCAGCACCGCGCCTTCGCGCAGGAAGATGTTCCACGCCCCGCTATCGAACGTGGCGATGTTGGCGCGTTGCCTGCTGCCGGTGTAGTCGACATAGCGCACTGACGGCAGCCCGCCGATGCCGATGCGCGAGGCGCCGATGGCATTGATATCCGCCGCGTACAGCGAGGTGCCGACAAAGCCCGGCGTCGGCGCCGCGCCGGCGGCCAGGATTTCGTAGCTGGTTTCGCCCATCATCAGCGCACTGCCGCCAAAGCCGCCTGCGGCGGGCGCATACAAGGTGCGCCCCGCAAAGTGCAGGACAGGTTCATCGCCAGGGGCGCGCGGCGCACTCGGCGCGAAGGACAAGCGCAGTGTCTTGGCGTCCCGCTCCAGCTGGACGCGTGGCACGCCCTCGCGTGCGGCCTGGGCCAGCGCGAAATCCGCGTAGCTCATCTCGTTGTATTGCGAATAGCTGCGCAATACGTCGGCAGGCGTCAGGAAGACCTGGGTAGGCACGGCACTGCGGATGCCTGTGTTGGCCACGCCCAGCTGCGCCGAGGCCGCGTACGAGCCATTGCGCATGGCCATGGCGCCGCCGGCCGCCAACGTGCCATGGCCAAGCCCGTTGAGCTCGACGCGGAACGCGCCGGGCAACAAGGCGAAGGTGGAAGGCAACAGCGTGTAGGTGCCGGCGGGCAGGCCCGGCACGCCGGCACCGATAGTAATCTGGCGGCCGATGGCAGGATCGCTGGCCCCCTTCTCGGCCACCACCGGCGCATAGCCGGGCTGCACGCCCGGCACGATCGCATAGACCGGGTTGGTCGACAGGCCCGGCAAGGTGAAGCCGCCGCGGGCGCCGACCTGCACCAGCGGATTCATGCGCGCGTCCACCGAGCCACCCCGCCCGGCGAGGAAGGCCGCGCCGGTGAGCGTGCCGCCACCGCTGAGGTCCAGCACCGCGTCCTGCCGCACGTCGATCGTCTTGCCGGCCAGGGTGATGGCCGGGCCATTACCCACGCCGTTGAACACCACGTCCTTGCCGTCGTGCAGGTAGCTGAGCCCGTCGAGCGAGCCGCCATAGGGCATGACCAGGCCGTTGGCGCTGATCGAGCTCACGCTGCCCGGCAGCAGGTTCAGGTGCTCCGTCACTGCGCCATAGCCCACCGATCCCAGCTCGAGGTTGCCCAGCGGCGCCCGCACCACGCCACCCTGGTTGATGGTCGGGGCGGCGAAGGTCAGGCGGCCGAAGACGGAATAGGGCATGGCGGGCAGTTCATCGCCCACGCGCTCGATGTTGAGGTGGCGCGCCGGGTCGAATTCGCGCTGGACGTTGCCGTATTTGTCGAGAAAACTGCGCTGTCCGACCATCACCGAACCACTGTCGCCCATGCCCGGGTAGATCTGCGCGGCCGCCAGCGTGAGGTTGCCGGGTACGCTCAGCGAGGCGGCGCGGTACATGCGCATGTCGCCGCGGCTACGCAGGGTCGTTTCGTCGAAGGCGCCTCGCTCCACCGTCAGCGATGTGTCGGCGTTGCGTTTGATGACGCCGCGCACGCCGAGCTGCGTGGCTGCCACCAGGTCCAGCAGATCCGCCTCGACTTGCAGCCGGGTGCCTTGCGACACCAGCGGCACGCCCGCGGTGTTCACAGCGGGGTTGGGCATGTAGTAGAAATCGGGCGGAACGCGGGTCGTGCCGGCCAGGCGAACATAGGGCGCGGCCAGGCTGACCTGGGTGCCGGCAGCGGCATGCTCCGCCAGCGCGATCGCGCTGGTCGTCAGGCGCAAGCTCTGCCCTACGGCCAGATTGACGTTGCCATCGAAGCTGATCAAGCCGTTGGCCAATAGTGCAACGTTGTCGAACCCACCCGCCCCGATGCGGTCCACGCCAATGCGCCCGGCGCCGTAGGCCAGGGCGGCATCGCGCTCGCCGGGCCGCAGCCCGGCCGCCAGCGCGGTGGCGCCCTGCGTTTGCGCCACCACCAGCTCGCGCGCGGCCCGCACCGCGTCCTCGACGCTGGGGCTCTTCTGGGTATAGTTGTCCACCGGGCCGTAGGCCGGTGTCTCCAGGTTCAGCGCCAACGTGCCGCCGGCGGCGCCCGGGCCGCCGGCGGCCGCGCGCAGGCTGCCGTCCAGGAACAGGCCGCGGAAGGAACTTAGCGCGATGACGCCACCGTCGCTCGCCACCTGCGTGGCGCCCAGCCCGGGCAGGTCCAGCCGCGCGGAAGAGCCAGAGGCATCGATGCGCGCGCCCGGCCGAACCACGACGAAGGCGTCCGCCGCGTCGATCTGGGTAGCGTCCAGGTTATGGCGCGCACCGATCTCGATCGTGCCACCCTGGCCCACCTTGCCATATACGTTCCCGCGCGCGTCGACAGCGGTGACCGCGCGCCCGGCGGCATCGAGCACGGCGCCGTTGCCGATCCAGATCGACATGGCATCGGCGATGCCGTTGGGCCGGTCCGCCTGGTTGCCGGTGCCAAGCTTGCCCGGCAGCAATGCGATATTGCCGCCCCAGGCGTTCAGCGTGCCCTCGACGGTGATCTGGCCATTGCCCTGCAGGGTCAGCGCACGGCCCGGATCGACGGTCACGGTGGCGCCCTGCCCGATGACCAGCGGCGCCTGGGTGTAGACCGAACCGGCCGACAATGCCAGGTCGGCGCCGCCGCGCTGGGTCAGCGTGGCCTTGAGCGGGTCTTCCTGCCACAGGGGCGGCAGCCAGCGCTCCAGGACTTGCGCCGGATCGGCGCCGCTTGCCACCGCGTGGCCCGCGGAGGCATCAAAGCGCAGCACCGGCATCGCTACCGCCGTGTTGGCATCCCGGGCGACCTGCACGCCTTGCTGGGCGGCCACGGCGTAGCGCGAGAAGCCGCTCTGGAACACCTCGTTGCCGATCACCAGCAGCGGCTTGACCGCCACCGCGCCCGGCAGCTTCGTGCCGGCCAGCAGCCTGGCGCCCTCGGCGAGCACCACGTCCTTGGGCAACGGCGTGCCGGCCTGCAGGGTGCTATTGAACTCGGGCACGGGGATGCCGTTGGGAAAGACGTCCGCCGGCACCACGTAGCCCGGTGCCAGGTCGCCCGATGAGCCTACCAGCACGGTACCGGCGGGGGCGATGTTGCCGTTGGAATAAAAGCGGCCCTTGTCGTCGATGACCGCGAAGTTCCAGGTCGTGCCGCGCGGCACCAGCCACGGCGCTTGCAGCGTGACCTTGCGCGTCGCGCTGAACAGCGGGTTGCCTTGCATCGCCTGGCCCGGCGCCACGGTGTCCGCCGTGTACGTGAAATCACTGGGCAGCACCGTGCCGGCCGGCAGCGTGACCGACTGCGCGAGCGTCAGGTTGACCGATACCGACTGGCCCGCCGGCAACAGGCCGCTGTCGGCCAGCAAGCCGCCGCCGATGGCAATGCCCACGCCGGTATCGATGGTGAGCGTACCCCCGCCCTTGACGCCATAGCCGCGTAGTTCGCCGTTCATTCGCAACGCGCCGGAACCTTTGCCAGCGACGTCGTTCTGGTTGGACAACAGCGTGATATTGCCGCCCCGCCCGCCTTGCACCTTGTTGCCGGCGAGCAGCGCCGCGCCCGACGACACATCCAGCACGCTGCCCGTGCCAAGGGTGACGTCGCCAGTGCTGCTGATGGTGATCGCGCCACCGTTGACATAGGGCAGCCCGCCGATCCGGGTGAAGTCCAGTTCGAGGTTGGACCACAGCCCACGCCCATCCAGCGTGACACCTTGCCCCACCGTAACGCCGGGCGTATAGCCCTTGGCCGGTAACGCCGCCACCGGCACGTCCAGCCAGGCGCCACCGGCGCTGCTGGTGTACTGATTGATCATGTTGCCCAGCGCGATGCGCCCGCCGCGCGCCGCGAGGTCCGCCCGGACATCCACCTGCGTGGCGTGCAGCGCGAGGTCGCCGCCCGCGGCCAATTGCACGGCGGCGCCAACGTCGATGCCGTCCCTGGCGTAGACCTTCAAGGCGCCCAGGCCTAGCCCATTGATCCACCCGGCATCCAGGCGCAACTTGCCCTTGCGCTCGTCAGGCAGCACGTCCGTCATGGCCAGGCCATCCGCGATGCCTTGCACGACGCCGATATCCACCTGTTTCACCAGTGCCTGCGGGCTGTCGCGCAGCATGCCGGTGTTGCTGTCGTAGATCGGCGTGAGTTGCCCGACGACCAGTTGGCCGGCGCGTGGCGCGGCGATCTGCGATTGCTTGTAGCCGTCCAGGCCGACATCCCGCGCGTCGCGCTGGCGATCGCCCTGGAATACCGTGGTGTCGATATGGCCTTCGAGCACCGCGGACTGCGTGCCAACAACCACGCGCCCGGCATCGCGCCCGAGCGTGTAGCCGTTCTCCAGCCGCTCGCCCGGCGCGATCAGCGGGCTGAGGAAGTATTCCGTGGTGTTCTTGCCCCAGCGCGCGTGCGCGTTCTCGAAGCCGCGATACAGCCCGGTGTAGAGGTTGTCCGCAGGCGCGGTAGCCAGGTTGTACAAGCGCCCGTCGGCTCCCCTGAGCCAGGTCTGCTTGATGATGCCGCTCTGCACGTTCAGCGAACCGCCGGAGACGTTGATGCCGGACCCGGCCTGCGTGACCAGCTCGCCGCCGCTGAAGGCCACGGTGCCGCCCTGCGCGGCCCATTCGCCAATGCTGTGGCCGCCGGTGCTCAGGTAGCCGCTGACTTCCAGCAGGCCGCCGCCCGTGTACATGCGCTCGGTGGCATAGCCGTTGGTGCCCGCGGCGACGCGCACCAGGGTGCGGCGGTCGATCCAGATATTGGCGTTGTTGAGCAGCTTGCTGTCGCGGTTGAGCGGGGCATCGCGTTGCTCGTTGCCCTGCACGTTGATCATGACGTTGTTGGATTCCATCGCCACGCTGACGCCCACGGCGCCGGCCACGTCGATCGCGGCGCGGTCCGCCACGCGCGTGCGGCGCACGGCGCCCACCATTACCTGGCCGCCGGTGGCGAGCGTCATGGAGTCGGACTGGAAGTCGACGTCGCCGCTGGAATCGATCTTCACCAAGGACTGGTCGCGCCGGTTGTAGGCGCCATCGCTCGGCCGGGCGGAGTCCTTGATCAGCGCATCGCGCTGCGCATCCAGGGCCGTGGCGTTGCTGTCGTCGAGCAGGATGGCGCTGACGCTGCCGGGCCCCAGGATCACCCGGCTCTCGGCGTCGCCTACCGCTTTGAGGTGCAGCGTGCCGCGCGTGTTGACCGAGGTGCTGGCAAGCGCCACGCCGGACTGCTCCACGCTGCGGCCAACCAGCGTGATGTCGCCGGTCGCCGCCTGGAGAAAGCCGCTGTTGCTCACGCGGCCTGCCAGGCTGCCGGGGTTGCGCTGCACACTGACCTCGTTGCCGCGCGTGCTCGAATCCTGGTTGGCATCGGTGCCAACGCCCTTGCGGATGATGAAGCTGTCGCCGGCGGCCAGCGTGACCTGCCCGCCAGGTGTGGAAATGGAACCTTGGTTGTGCGCTTCGCGCCCGGCCAGGAGTACATAGCCGCCACCTTCGGTCACCGATTGCGGCTTGCGCGTTGCGATGCGCGCGCCGGCCTGGACGATCACGTCGCCCGTGGCATTGCCGTTCGATGACGTGCTCGGGGTGCTGACCAGGTCGTTGGCGAAGGTCGGCACATAGCCAACGCCCAGCGCATCGCTGTAAAGACCCTTGCGGAATTGCGAATCCGTCATGCCCGCTGCTGCCGCCACCAGATTGCGCGTGTCGACCTGGCTGCTGCCCGAGAACAGGATGCCGTTGCGGTTGACGATCATCACCGTGCCGTCTGCCTTGATCTGCCCCTGGATCTGGCTGGGCCGCGCCTGCGGATCGTTGACGCGGTTGAGCACCGACCAGCTCGGCTGCTGGTCGAACTGCACCGTCGTGTTGCGGCCGACGTTGAAGGTCTCCCAGTTCAGGATGGCCTTGTCCGCGGTCTGCCGCACGGTAACCTGCGTCCTGCCGTCGACGACCTTCTGCCCGGTTTCCTTGTCCAGCGGCCTCGCATTGATCCAGCCCGCGGTGAGGCTGTTGGTATCCACCTTCAGGCCGCCTTCGGCCAGGCCATCGGGCACCGACGCATCGCTCATCGCGGCCTGCCGCGCGGCGGCCTGCGCGGCCTGCATGGCAGCAATGCCGCGCGCCGCCACGTTGAGGTTGTCGATGGAGCGTTGCAGTTGTTCGTTAGCGCGTTGCTGCTGCGCCTGCGGGTTGGTCAGCGATGCGGCGGGCTGGCCGTTGGGCAGGCGGCCGGTTGCCGCCGCCGTGTCCTGCATCATGTTCTTTTGCGCCATCCAGGCGCGGCTGAAGGCTTGTTGCGCATGCGCGCTGTGCATGCTGCCACCGGCTGCCACGAGCAACGCGATGGCGTGGGCCAGGGGTCGGATCGTGAGAACCGTTCTGCTGAATCGCGTTGTCTGTCGCGAGGGCATCTTCTTGTAGTGAACGCGCATGTTCATTCTGGCTTCCATTCCCGTCTAGCTCATTCGGCGTGGCCCGCTCGCCCGGCATTGCTTGGCATTACTTGACGAACAGGCACTGCGATCATGTCCATCGACGGCAAGCGCCGTCGATGCTCCTGGGATCTAGACCGTTGGGCGCGGGGGAATCGGCAAGGTTTTATTTGAAGATTTCGTGACAGGGGGATAGGGGGGGTTATTGGGGGGTATTGGGCGGCCGCTGACGCGGGGGTTGCGTTGTGGGCGGGGTTTTATTGCTTCTAGCTGCTGTCGCGGCTGTACGGTATTGGCTGTTTTAGAACGTGTGAGATGTCACTTTTCTTTACTCGTAAAGAAAAGTAACCAAAAGAAAGCGATCCTTGCAGGAGGCTGGCGTGGCGTCATTGGGAATCCCAATGGTTTCGTCGTACGGCCCTGGGTGCTAATGGACTCGTGCCGTTACCAGTTTAGATCATCACGACCCAGCCAATGCCCAGGGATTCGTGGTGGTGCCCCCGGTAGCGGCCACTACGAATTTCAAGCCGTCTGTCGCTCGCGGGGTGACGGGCCACGAAGTTGCAAGCGTCCCGTTTCCGTCGTGGGCGCGGTGGCACCGGCTTGATTGGCCGATGAATTTCGTCACCGCGCCCACCCCACAACGAAACCATCATAGCGTGATATATCGTGGCGCTTTGAGCCGGTACCGGCAGATGCGTGAATGAGCAGGGATGCCTCTAACAAGCAGCCTCACCACGAAACCAGCGTCATTTGCTGGGTCGTGGTCCTTTAAACCGGTAACGGCACGAGTCCATTAAAACCCGGGGCCTGACGACGAATCCACCGGGCTGCGCAACCCCGAAAAGCCAGCCTCCTGCAAGGATCGCTTTCTTTTGGTTACTTTTCTTTACGAGTAAAGAAAAGTGACATCTCACACGTTCTAAAACAGCCAATACCGTACAGCCGCGACAGCAGCTAGAAGCATTAAAACACCGCCCACCCACGTCAGCGGCAACCAAAAGCCCCCCTAAGAAACACCTAACTAAGCAACACAATCCCCCCCGGCAACGACCGCACCTCCAACCCAAGTGAGCGCTGCATCTGCGCAATCGCCTTATCCAGCGACCGAATCTGAAACCGCCCCGTCACATGCCTGCCCGCTACCCGCTTATCCAGCAGCACCACCCTACCCGGCCGATAGCGATTGATCTCATCAACCACCTCATGCAATGGCGCATCGGCGAACCGCAGGTAGCCATCGCGCCATGCCGGCATCCATGTCGGATCGACGCGCACGATGTGTCCGAGCGCAGCACTATCGTAGGTGAGTTGCTGTTTGCCGCTCAGCGTCGCGATGCCCGCGGCGTGCGCCACCTGCACGGTCCCCTCGACGCAGGTCACGCATACACCGGCGGGCGTGACCCGCACTTCAAACCGTGCGCTCTGCGCAAACGCGCGCCCCGGCCCGGCGACCACCGCAAACGGCTGCGGCGCATTCAAGGTATCGACGGCGGCTTCGCCGGCGATCAGGTCGATGCCCTGCACACGCCCCGCTCCGGAGCGCACGGCAATACTGGTGCGCGTATTCAGCTCGACGGTGACGTCCTCGGCCAGCGCCAGCCGGCGTTGCTCGCCGGTCGCGGTGCGGTAATCCGCGCGCATCTCCTCCACGGAAGGCCACAGGCCCAGCGGCGGCCGGATGACGGCCACTGTCGCCGCGGCTGCCGCCGCGCTCATGGCGCCGCCGAGAAATGCACGCCGCTGCCAGTTCGGCGCGCGCGGCGTCCCGGCAAAACGCTGGCTGGCCGGGTTGCGGGCCACCACCAGCTGGCTGGCCTCGCCCAGTTGCGCCCATCGCTGCCGTGCCACGGACAAAGCAGCCCGGTTGGCGGGATCCGCCATGCACCAGCGTCGCAGCGCGGCGCCGTCGGCCTGCGTCATCTCGCCCGCCGCCACGCGGCGCACCCAGGCGAGCGCCTGCCGCTCGATCGCGTCGAGCGTGCGTTCCGGTTGTCGCGCAGGAATCATCATTCGTATCATGGCATCAAGCGAGCCGCCACCGTGGTTTGCCCGTGGACATAGACAAGACGGTTGGGAAGCAACAGATCGGCATGCTTTTTTTCATCCATGCTTGGGGCTATGGGCCATGCAGTACTCATGGGCCCGCTTGAGCTCCAGGCCGATCAGGCGCGGCGACACGCCGAAGCGCACCGCGGCCTCCTGGTTCGAGAGTTCATCGACCCGCACCGCGAGGAAGATCGCCCGCCGGCGTGGCGGCATGCTTTCGATCAGGCGTGCAACGGCCTCGACCTCGTCACGCGCCGCGACCGTTTGCGCGGGGCCGGGCGCGGGATCGACGATCTCGGCCATCAGCGTCTCCATCTCTTCGGCGCTCATGTAGCGGCGGTCGCGCTGCAGCCGGTCCAGCGCCAGGTTGGTGGCCATGCGCATCAGGTAGGCGGCCGGACTCTTGACCGGCTCGCCCTCCTCCTTGCGGTCTTCCAGGTGCACCCAGGTATCGTGCAGCGCATCGCTGGCGAGCTCGGCCGAGCCCAGGCGCCATGTCAGGCGGCGCTTGAGGTCGTCGTAGCGTTGCGCAAGCAGTTCGCGCAAGCTGGAGCGGCTGGAGTCGCTCATCTATCTGCTCGCCTGCCGGCCGCAGGGAGGCTGGCACGAGCCGGCGCGCGCCGCGGCGGCGTCACAGCGCACCGGCTTGACCAGCAGCACGAATGCCTTGGCCGGATCCCCGGGCGGCTGGCCCACATCGACGTGCTCCACGGTCTCGATGATGGCCGCATCGCGTGCCTTGTCGCCGGTGGTGTCCAGCAGGCGCACGTGCGCAACGTGGCCGGCCGCGTTGATCTGCACATAAAGCGCGAGGCGATATCCCCCGAGCGCGAGTGCGGGCCGCGCGCATAGCGCCTGATAGACCTGCGACTGCACGGCGCCGTCATATTGCCGCGCGGCGCTGGCCGGGGGCTGAGCGACGGCCGTGTCCGCGTAGCGCGGCGCGGGCACCAGCACGAAGGCATCGGCCGCGGCTGCCTGCACGCTCAGCCCCGTGCCCTCGAGCATCTTGCGCAAGGCGTTTTCCGGACTGAAGGTGCCGTGGACGGCAGTCGAGGTTCGCCCCGCTGCCAGCTCGGAGGAAAAGAAGACGGACAGGCTGGTCTGCGCGTCGTATTGCGCCAACGCTTGCTTGAGCGGCTGGGCCGGCAGGTCGAACGCCATCTCCACCGCGCCGCGGTTGGCGGGCTGCTGGGCGCGGGTCTGCTGGCAGGCGAGGCATAGGGCCAGGACCGCCATATAGACGACCAGTGCGCGCGCACCGGGGGCTGCGACCAAGCTTGCCATCACGATCCAATGCCATGTGCGTTGAGGAGTCCTTGCCGCATCGGGCGCGTGGCCCAAGTGCATACCCGTGCGCATCGTAGGGATCCAATGTGACGCCGCCGTGAAGGCGTGCCAGCCACTGCCGTGACATGGCTCACTCCTCCTGGCCGGGACCCGCCGGCTGCCGCGTCTCGATCGCGATAAACAACCGCGCGTTGCCACGCTGGACCAGCAGCGCCACCGCGCCGTCCGCCGCGCTGGCCTCGTCGGCCAGCGCCTCGATGCTGTCAACCGGCTGGCCGTTGAGCGCGAGGATCACATCGCCGGCCTGCATGCCGGCGCGCGACGCGGCCGCGTTCACGCGCTGCACCAGCAGGCCGCCGTCGATACGCAGCACCTGCCGCTCTTGCGCCCACAGCGGCCTGACCATCATGCCCAGCGGCGCGTGCCCGGGCGTGGCCGTGCGCGCCACCCGTGGCGCGTCGAAGCGATCGGGCCGCACCTCCAGCACGAGCGCCGCGCGGTCCCGCCAGATGCGCAGCGGGACCGCGACGCCGGGGGCCAGGTCCGCGATGCAGATCAGCGCATCGGCGGACTGCACGACGTCGCGCGCGCCCACCTGCAGGATCACATCGCCCGGCTTCATGCCGGCCCGGCTGGCGGCCCCGCCGGGCTGCACATAGCTCACCAGCGCGCCCGCGGGCCGGGGCAGGCGAAACGAGTCGGCCAGTGCCTGCGAGACCTCCTGCACCGCCACGCCGATACGCCCGCGTGTCACCGCGCCCTGGCGCAGCAACTGGTCCTTGATGCGCATGGCCACATCGATGGGAATGGCGAACGACAAGCCCTGATAGCCGCCGCTGCGGCTGTAGATGCGGGAATTGATGCCGATCACCTCACCCTTGAGGTTGAACAGCGGGCCGCCGGAGTTGCCGGGATTGACCGGCACGTCGGTCTGCAGGAAGGGCATGTATTCGGCGCCAGGCAGCACCCTGCCCTTGGCGCTGACGATGCCGGCCGTGACCGAGTTGCTGAAACCATAGGGTGAGCCGATGGCCAGGGCCCAACTGCCAACCTCCACGCTCGCGGCGTCGCCGATCTTCACCGTCGGCAAGCCGGTGGCGTCGATCTTGAGCAGGGCGACGTCGGCAACGGCATCCAGCCCGATCAGCCTGGCCTTGAACTCGCGCCGGTCGGTCAGCTTCACGCTGACCAGGGACCCGCGCGCGACCACGTGCGCGTTGGTGAGGATATAGCCGTCGCTGCTAAGGATGAAGCCCGAGCCCAGGCTGGTCTCGTCGACATTGTCCTGGCCCGGCGCACGCCCGCGCAGCGGATCGGGCGATGCCTCGCGGGCCACACCGATGTTGACCACGGCCGGGCCATTCTCGCGGACCAGCCGCGAGAAATCGGGCGCGGCTCGCCACGACGCCGCCTGCAGCGGCGCGCATCCGGCCGTGCCTGCCGCCAGCGCAAAGAGCAGCGCCATCGCGGCGAAGGCCAGCGAGCGCCGCGCAAGACCGCCGCGGCGCCCCAGGTCCGA
Source organism: Cupriavidus sp. UME77 (assembly GCF_014170355.1). NCBI lineage: Bacteria > Pseudomonadati > Pseudomonadota > Betaproteobacteria > Burkholderiales > Burkholderiaceae > Cupriavidus > Cupriavidus sp. UME77. The sequence continues at coordinate 122,937 of NZ_LZZU01000086.1, read as the reverse complement.
AGCCATCGCCACGTCAGCTTGCTTGCGCGCCATCCAGCCCCAGCTCCAGCACCATGGGCTGGCGCATATCCGGCGGCGGCGGCTCGGGCAACGCCTTCGTCATCAGCACCGCGCGCAGGTCCGCGTCGGCCTGCGGATTGCCCAGCGAGTCGAACTCCATGCGCTCCACGCGGCCATTGGGAGCAAGCCACACACGCATCACCAATGACGCGGCCGGCTGCGCGCGGGCCTGCATCCAATCCTGCAAACGCAGGGCGCTCGCGTCGGCCGCATCGCCCAGCCGCGCCTGGAACTCCGTGCTGGCCAGTTGCGCATAGCGCATCCAGTGCTGCGGGAACGGCTGCGCTGGGGCGGCGGCCGAAGACGCCGCGCCCAAGCCCAGGCCCACCAGCCCCAGCGTACGGAGCAAACGCCGCCACATCGTCTGCGGCACAGCCAGCTTGCGCGCGGCAGGGCTGGCCTGCCGGCTTGGGTCAATCGGGGAATGCATCGAAGTTCCTGTCTTTCGTCATGGCGCGTTGCGCACCACGCAGGGCGCAAGCTCGTCATAGCAAGACGGAACACATCGCCCGGACATGTCGTTTGTCACAGAAGATTCATATGCCCCGCCGCATCAGGCCCACCTCGGGTCCGCGCCCCGCGCCGTGGCCGCCTTGCTACAACATGCCTGCTAGTTGGCCGTGCGTTAGTTGTTACGCGGCGGTTGCCTCTTCCTGCGCAGGGGCATCCGCGGTTGCATCCGCAGTTGCATCCGATGCTGCCGGCTGGAAGTTGCGCAGATGCAGGAAAAACTGGCCCATCATCTGCGTCCACAGCTGCAGCGCCACGGTGAGATAGTCGGGGCCCACGCCGCCGGAGATCACCACGTCCATCTCAAGCACCAGGAATTCGCCGTGCTGCGCGACGCGCGCGAAGCGCTTGGCGCGATGCCAGTCGCCCAGCACACCTTCGGGCAACGCGCCGCCTTGCACCCGCAGCGGGCAGCTCAGCGTGAAATCCAGGTAAGCATCCGGCGCAACCGAGTTGCCCCAGAGGACCTGGAAGCCAACGCCGTGGCTGGCGCTATGCAGGCGCTGAACGCCGTCCTGCTCGATGGCCGTCACAGCGCAGCCGGCGGCCTTGATGGCATCGCAGACCTGCTCCGAAGTGACTGCCATCAGCAGTGCGGGCTGGCTGTCTGCCGAGGTGTCGATCTGGGTTGCGGTGGTGTTCATGGGTATCCTGGTGTTTAAATGATTGGAACTTGGATTGAAATTTGGATTGGAACTTGGATCGGGATTGAGGCTTGCGTGACCGGGCGCCGTGATCCGCGCCCGCATCCTTTCTTTAGTTCGCTTTCTGCAGCACGGCATCCAGCGCGGCGGTGTCGATGCTGGCCGCGCCAGGCGCAACCAGCTTCGCCATATAGGCCTGCACGAGCTGCTGCTGGCGTTGCTGGCGCATCGCCGCCACCAACTGCGGCTTGACCTCGTCGAGCGTTGCGGTGCGGCCAGCCTGCGTGTCCAGCAGCTTCACCACATGAAAGCCCGCGGCCGATTGCACCGGGTCGCTTACCTGGCCCACCTTGAGCCTGGCAACGGTGTCGCGCACTTCCGGCAGCATCTGCGCCAGCGGCAGCGTGCCGACCTCCCCGCCGCGCTCGGCACCGCGGGGATCCTGCGAGCGGCTCTTGGCGAGCGCCGCGAAATCGCCCTGGCGTGCCTGCGTGGCAAGCTTGCGGGCTTCGTCGCGCACCTTGGCCGTGGCCGCGGCATCGCTGCCCTGGGCGGCCAGGAAGATCTGCGCGACGCGGTAGGTGGCGGGCACCTGGAAGTTCGCCTTGCCTTCTTCATAGGCCGCCTTCACCTCAAGCTCGGACGGATAGCCCGCCGGCACCTGCGTGACCGACTCCAGGTAGCTGGAAGCGACGATCCGCGCGGAGATCTCGCGCACGGCGGCATCGACGCGCGCCTTCACCTCGGGCCGTTCCGCCCAACCGTTGCCCTGTGCCTCGCGCAGCAGCGCTTCACTGGCCAGGCGCTGGCGCAGCCAGTTCTCGATGCCCGCGCGGTTGCTCCTGGCCGCGGCGCGGTCCGCTTCCGGCAGGCCCTGCAGCAGCCGCTCCACGTCATCCTGGCCAACGGTGACCGAGCCGGCGCGCGCCACCACCGGACCGCTTGCCGTGGCAGGCTCCGCCGCCTGCACCGGCGCTGCGCTCAGCCACGAGGCCAGCAGGACGCCGATGGCCGTGCGCACGGGAGGCAGCATGGACTGGACGTGCGATTTCATTCGAATCATCTGTGTCTTACCTTTTTTCTCGGGGAGCGCGGGCAAACGCCTGCGCGGGCCGGCGGCATCGCCTTGCCCGCGCGCTGGCCTGCGCGCCTCATTACATCGCAGCAACATGACAAAGCACTCACGCCCCAGCAACAGCAGGCTCGGCGCCACCGCCATGCACGGTCCGTTGCTGGCTTTGCGCGTCATGGGCGTGGCGCCTCTGCCGCGCCCGTGGCGCTTGTGGTGTTTGTGGTGCTCGTGGTGCTCTGCGCAGCCTTGACTTCGGCAGCCGCCTGCGCGGGTGCGTCGGCGGCCGCCGCAGCGCCGGCCACGAAGCGCCCTTCGTACAGCTTGTCGCCGTACTCCTGCGCGATCTGCTCGAACTTCACCCGGCTCTGCGCCGCGAAGGGCTGGCGCGCGATCATCACCGTGCCCAGGTCCACCGTCTCATAGGCGCGCAGGATTTCCTGGCCCGCTGCGTAGAGCTTCGCGTTCTTGGCCTCGCACTGCGCCACCGTGGCGTGCAGCGTCTTGGCCTCCAGGGCCAAGCTCTGGCGGTCTGCCTCGGCCGCGCGCGCGAGCTTGAGCAGTTCGTCATAAGCGTTGCGGTATTGCGCAATCTGCGTGCCGGCCTTCTCGGCAACCGCCTGTGCCTGCTGTTGCGCCTGCTGGTTCCTGTCGCTCAGCCGTTCGCGCTCCTGGCGCTCTGCAGCGAGTTGCGCGCGGGCACGTTCCAGTTCCTTCTTCGCGTCGGCATCCGCGCCGGATGGCGCGGCGCCGGCATGTGGCGCGCCGGCCTTGAGCGCGGCCAGTTCGTTCTGCGCCTGTTGCAGCTGCGTGGTGGTGATGCGCAACTGGGCGCGCAGGCGCTCTTCCATGGTCTGGGCCGGCTGGGCGTGAGCCGCTGCGCCGGCCATCATGAAGCTGGCGGCGAGCGCCAGCGGACGCCAGGCGCCGCGCAAGCGTGATATGGATGACACGGTATCCCTCCTAGAAGCGCGTGTTGATCTCGACCTGCAAGATATCGATCGCCAGCGGCGGGCCATAGACCTCCTTGGTCGACGTCCAGCGGCCGGTCACCCACGTGTTCTTGTCGAGCGCGTACGAGCCGCCCACGTAGTAGCCGCGTGCGTTGGTGCCGCCCAGGTGGAAAGTCGAATCGTTGTAGCCGTCCGGCATGGCATCCGGCTCGATGCGCTTGTAGCCAAGCAGCATGTTCCAGTCGCCCTTGGCAAGCGTCACGGGCTTGCCCAGCGTGGCCTGGAACATATAGGCGTTGCCGCCGCTCTTGAAGTCCGCGCGGCTGGTACCGCCGCTGCCGCCGAAGTTATTGACGATGCCGCCGTTTGCGCGCGAGAACATGCCGCCCTCGTCATAGGCCAGGTTGCGGATGTAGTTCGCATCCATGCGCAGGCCGAGGCTGCCCGCCACCTTGGTTTCCCAGCGGAAGTTCAGGTCCAGCAGCTGGAACTTGGACGCCAGGCCCACGTACTGCGGCTGCGGCGTGCCGGCCGGATCCAGCGGATTGAGCGCGATATTGCGCAACAGCATCAGCGTGTTGCCCTTCTGCATGAACGCCGGGCGCGACCAGTCGGTGCTGCAGCTGTCGGCGCCGGCGTACAACGCGCAAGGCTGCGACACCTGGCCGCTGACATTGCGGAAGTCGTAGTACGCCAGCGCGCCGCGCAGGCGATTGTCGTTGTTGAGCTTCCAGCTCGCGCCGATCTGCGCGCCCAGCAGCCATTTCTTCTCGCTGCTTGCCTTGTTCTGGCTGCGGCTGGGGAAGCTGTCGGAGGAATACTCGAGCGGCACGAGGCCCAGCGTGCCGAACAGCGCGACGTCCCGGTTGGGCAGCGCCTTGTCGAACTGCGCGGCCAGGCCGTCGAAGTTCAGGTCGTTCGAGAACAGCAGGTCGGACGACACGAACGGGTTGCCGAAGCGGCCGGCCGTGAGGTTGACCCATTCCGCCGGCTTATAGGACAGCCAGCCCTGGTCGAGCCACACGTTCTTCTTGGCCAAGCCGCCGCCCAGCGTCTGGTTGGTGGACACCGGGCTGTCGTCGTTGCCGGTGGCAATGCGGATGCCCGCGTGCGTGCTGTCGGAAATATCGGCCAGCACGCCGAACCTGGCGCGGGCACGCAGCAGGCTCACGCGATTCTGCCGCGTGTTGACCAGCGGCGGCAGCGAGAGATTGGTGTTCGGGTTGACGTCGAAGCCGCTGCCCTGGTTGATGGCCGCCCAGTCGATGGCGATATCGCTGTTGTTGCTGGAGTAGAAGCGCGATTCGTCGCGCACGCGCACGTCGCCTTCGATGCGGATGCGCTTGGTCCACTCCGGCGTTTCGTTCGGTGCTGCCCAGCCTTCGGCCTGGGCCTGGGCCATGACCTGACCCTTGACCTCGTCGCGGATCTGGTCGCGCACGGTATCGGAAATATAGGGCACGCGCACGTCGCCCGGCTCCACGCGCATGCCGCCGGCTGCTGCGGCCGGGGCTGCCGACGCCACGCGCTGCGCCTGCTGCTGTGCCATGGCTTCGGTCTGGGCCTGGGCGAGCAAGGCTTCGCCGGCATCTTTCTTCAGGGCACCGCTTTGCATCAGGCCACGGATCAGCTTGACCATGGTGCTATCGGCGGGCGCTGCGCTTTGCGCGTAGCCCGCGCCGCTTGCGCCGAGCAGTGCGATCGCCATGGCGGCGGCCAGCGCGTGGGTCTTGCGGGCCGGCTCCGCATGGCGCCGGGAGTTTGCTGGATGGTTCATCGGTTCGTTCACGAGAATAAGGTGGAATAGGTGGGGCATGCGGTGAGACATGCGGCGGCGGCCTGCTGGCCGTGTCACGGCCGGCGCCCCTTGATCGACATGCGCATCGGAAAGCGCAGCGACGCCGGCGGCCGTTCGTCGGCCCGGAAATCGCGCACCATGGCCAGCACGGCTTCATCGGTCTGCGCGTTGCCGGTGCCGCGCACCAGTTGCACACGCGTGGCGCGGCCGTCGGCGTCCAGCCACAGCTCGATGCGGATGTCCTCGAACGCCAGCTGCCGGGTGCGCTGGTCGCGCGCAAAGGCCTGCTGCAAGGCACCCGAGACGTAGCTCGAATAGGACCGGCTGCCCAGCCCGCCGCCACCGCCGGTCATGCCGCCGCCGCGCCCGGCCTGGATGCCAAATGCATCCGTGCCGGCTTGCGCCGCGCCGTCGATCGTGACCGGGTCGCCGAGATCTTTCGACGGGCTTGGGGGGGCGTCGTCCTTCGGCGCTTCCTGCGGGTCCGCCGGCTTGGGCTCGGGTTCGACCACTTCCGGCTTGACCTTCTCCGGCACCGGCTCGGGCGGTTTCTCGGGCTCGGGAGGTGGCGGCGGCGGCGGTGGCAGCACCAGCATCGGCGTGGCCGCCACCTCGCGCTTGGTGCTGGCGGTGTCGGACAGCAGGCGCCAGACCAGCACGGCCAGCCCGATGATGACCAGCGCGCCGATGATCAGCCCGCCCCAGCGGCGCCACAAGGCGATGGCGCGCTGCCGGGGAGGAGGAGTTGGATCGCGATGTTTCACCCGACTCTCCTCACGCCGGCTTGCCGGTGACGAGGCCGATCTGGTTCAGGTCGATGCGCCTGAGCAGGTCCAGCACCTCCACCACCTTCGCGTACTGCACGGCGGCGTCGCCCCGCACGATCACGGGGAAATCCGGCGTAAGCGCCTTCTCCGTACGCAAGCGCTCCTCCAGCTCCGGCAGCGTCACCGGATAGGCGTCGAGGAACACCTGGCCCGCGTTGTCGATCGTGATGGCCTTGGTCTTGGGCTTCTCCAGCGCGACCGACGAACTCGCCTTGGGCAGGTCCACCTTGATGCCCGGGATGCTGGCATTGCTGGTCAGGATGAAAATCACCAGCACCACCAGCAGCACGTCGACGAAGGGCGTGATGTTGATGCCGCCCGTGCGCTTCTTGGTGCCGAACTTGGCTGCGTATGCCATGGCCGCGCGCTCCCCTTAAGCCCGGTGCAGGGCAGCGGGGACGCGACGTCCCTCGCCCTGCTCTTCGGCCAGGCGCGTGGCGAACTCGTCCACGAACACCGCCATGTCGGCGCCGATCGAATCCGAACGCGAGGCCAGCCAGTTGTAGCCGAACAGCGCGGGAATCGCGACGCCCAGCCCGGCGGCGGTACACAGCAAGGCCGCGGCCATGCCCGGTGCCACCGAGTTGATATCCACCGCGCCGGCCATGGCCGCCACGACGAACACCAGCATGATCCCGATCACGGTGCCGAACAGGCCCACATACGGCGCGCCCTCGATGGTGGTCGACAGCCAGTTCATGCGCTTGGCCATGCGCTCGCTCTCGCGCACCATCACGCCATCCATGGCCGCGCGGATCGCGCTGATGGTCGCGTCGGAGACCGCGTTGATGTCGTAGCCCATCTGATGGCGGCGCTGCAGTTCCTCGACCGCCATTTCATACAAGCGCCACAGCGACGAATCCGCCTTGACGGCCTCGGGTACGCGGTTGCTCTTGGCCAGCTGGTCCAGCGGCGCGCCGGCCGCTTCGCGGAAATGCACCATGAAAGCAGCGTTGGCGCGCGAGGTGGCGCCGTAGCTGCGGCCCTTGCTGATCATGATGGCCCACGACAGCGCCATCATGATGCCGAGCAGGCCCACCACGATCCAGGCGTCCAGCGGCATGGCGGCGAGGATGAAGCCGAAATGGCTCTTGCCGGCCTGCTGCTCGTCCGCGCCGAACACGGCCAGGCGCGATTCGGCACCCTGCGATACGGCGTCGGCAAGGATCAGCGCATCCGGGCGCGCGACCTTGGACAAGCGCACTTCATCGATGGCACCGGTGAACGGGCTCAGCGCGGTGGCAGCGGCCGGCGCGTTGGCCGCCGCCGCGTCGGCACCGAGCGTGGCCGGCGTGTTCAGCGCCGGCAAGGCGGTTGCCAGCGATGCGGCAGGACGCCCGCCGACGTACAGCGACACGCTCTTGCCATCGGACTTGACTGCCAGGTGCGACCACTGCCCCGCCTGCACGGGCTGGCCGGGATTGCTGCGCTGGCCATTGACCTGCACGAATGGCACGCCCTGGTCGATGCCGATGACGAGTTCGCCCGCGCCATCGCGGCGCGCATAGACGACCTGCTGCGGGCCGAGCTTCTCGGGGCGTACCCAGGCGGAAAAGCCGAACGGCGCGCCCGCGGCCAGCGCCAGCGACGGCGACGACGGCAGCACCAGCGGGGCGGCGCCGAGCTGCGCGCCCTTGCCGATGACCGTGCCATCGACGCTCACCACGGCGGTCTGGCTGTGGTTGCCGTAGGCCGTGGTGTCGCGTGCCGGCACGCTGCCTTCGGCGAAGTGGTAGACCAGCGTGTAGTCAGGGTCGAAGGTCCGCTGGCCGTTGCCCGATGCCGGTGCCTTGGCGTTGCCGTAGTACATCCACAACTGCTGCGGGCCGGCGGCCGAGACCGACGGAACGTCGATCCAGATCAGCGCGATGCCCAAGAGCGGATCGAACTGTTCGATCTGGTGGTTAAGCACGGTCTTGTCGTCGGCGGCAACAAAGCGCAGGTCGGCGCCGGTCTCGCTCACGCCTTCGAAGCTGAAGTTGCCGGTATGCAGGCGCAGCAGCACCGGGGTACGCCCGGCATCGCCGCCGATCGCGCCGGCCTTGGGGCCGGCGTCGATCGTGATCGGCTTGCGATAAGCCCAGTCGGGCTGCCACCAGGCATGGGCCAGGTCGGGCAGGAGTGTGCTCAGCAGCGTGAGCACGAGCAAAAGGATGCGTCGCATGACAGTGGTTCTCGGTTAGCTCGTCGGGAGTCGATGTATCAGGTTGGAAGCGGTGCGCCGCACGCGCTCAGTAACTGGCGGTGACGCTGAAGTTCACGCGCGGGTCGCCACGCTGCGTGCGTGGCCCGTCCTTGAGCGGATAGCCCAGGTCCAGGCGCCCGGTGACCTTCTGGCCGAGGCGAAACGTAGTGCCCACCCCGACCGAGGCGAGCGAGACGTTGCTCTTCTGCTCGGGCAACGGATCGCGCAGGCGGACCTGGCCGGCATCGGCAAACAGGTAAGCGCGCCAGTTTTCAACCACGGAAGTGAAGAAGGCCAGCGGCGGCGTGCGCATTTCCACGGACCCGACCACGCCATAGTCCCCGGTGGTCTCGGCGGACAGGTAGCCGCGCACCGAGTTCATGCCGCCGGCTGCGATCTGCTCGTTCGAGACCAGCGGGGAATCCGTGATCTGGGCAGCCAGGCGCCAGCCCAGCTGCGCGTTGCCCGCGAAGGTGTAGGAGCCATTGGTATCGCCCTTGAGCACCATGAAGCTCGGCGACGCCTTGTAGCGCTTGTAGTCGAATTGCTGCGCGGTGCTGCCGTAGCCAAGGAAGCTGCGCGTGCCCGCGACCAGCGACAGGTTCAGGCCATAGGTGCCGCGCTCCGTCTGGCCAAAGCCCGAGTAGCCGAGCGTGATCGGCGCGTACTTGAGCGGCACCGTATCGCCGGCGCTGCCAAGGCGCGTCACCTCGTCGTTGTCCTTGAAGTCCACGCCCGCGCTGAACGCGTGCCACCACGCCCCGGTGTTCGGCACGGTGTAGTTGGCCTTCACGCCAACCGAATAGCCCTTGCCCAATACGTTGGTGCCGCCTACCGTCGCGACGTTGCTGTCCGATTTGTAGCCGGAAGCCTCGAGGCCCCAGTTGGTGCCACGCAGCGGCGCCACATACGAGCCGGACCACACCTGGGTCTGGTTCAGGTCCTGCGGGGCGCCAAAGAAGCTGACCGAGGCGCTGTGCCCCAGCTGCCAGAGGTTGTCGTGGCCCAGCGAAGCCGTAGCCCGCAGTTGCTTGGTATCCGCGCTGTAGTCGTTGTTCAGGCCCACGCTCGCCCGCCATGGGCTGCTGTCCTCGACCTTGAGATCAACGTCCATGGTGCCTGGCAGCGCGCCCTGCTTGACCAGCGGCATCACCTGCCGGTTCGCGGTCCGGTTCAAGGCAGTGAGCTCCGTCTGCGCCTGGTTGAAGTCCGGCACCGCGCCCTCCGCCAGCGCGGGCACCTGCTCACGCACCTCTACCGGCGAGTTGTACTGCGCTCCCACCACACGCACACGGCCCACCTTGGTCTCGCTCACCTGCAGGAAGACCACGCCGCCAACCGCCTGCTGCTCGGGCAAGTCCACGTACACCGACTGGAACCCCTTTGCCTGGTAGGCCGCCAGCAGCGCATCGCGCGCGCCCTCGATATCCTTCATGGTGCGCTTCGGTCCAAGGTAAGGCGTGACCGCGCGCTCGATCGCGCGCGCATCCAGCACCGTGTTCCCACGCACGATGTACTCGTTGATGTCGACGCGCCGTTCCGCGTCGGCCTGCACGCCAGGCGTTGCCGCCTCGGTGGCAGCGGGCGCCTGCGCCATCGCGGTTCCCTGCGTCCCTAGTCCTAGCATCGCCAGACATAGCGCCCTCCAGCGCGCGGACGCATCGTTCTTGTTCTTGTCATGCATGTGTTTGCTCAATCCCTTGCGAAACAATTGCCGTCGTTCCCTTGCGCCGGCGCCTCGACCAGAGGCAAGTCGTAAGCGATCGCATCCGATGAGGCCATGATGAGCGGTCATCATTTCAGCGCCGCGTACGATTGGTTAGACGAACGGCCCGCGCGCCGACTGTCGTTTGTCACGAAAGCTTCATGTGCGGGCGCGAGGCATGGCGATGCGCCTCAACGGCGGCGATATCGCAGAGCAATTGCATGCCGCGCTACTCGGAATGGAGCGCTACACTTCAGGCATATCGCCAATGGCGGGGTTGGCAATCAATGAACACGGAGCACGAAATGCGCGGATGGCTGAACGCTGTAATGATTGCCGTAGGCAGCCTTGGCGCGGCCTGCCCGCTACTCGCCGCGGAGGCATCCCCACCGACGGGGGAAGGCACGGCGAGCTGTGTCGAGGTCGAAGTCAATGGCATGCGGGCCCCGTCGTTTCCTTGCCTGACACAGAAGCTAAGCCCCAAGCCCGCGCCGGGCCAGCCACCCTCGGAGCGCAAGCTGGCGTCCGAGGCCATCGTCGAGCGCCCCTCCAACGCGCTGGGGCTGTTCAACTACTCGGCGACCAGCAACCGCATGGGCAATACCTTCGGCACATCGGTCACGCCGCAGCGGCCATAGCCGCACTAGCCGCACTAGCCGCAAGCCAGTTCATTCACCGCAGTGTCTTTAAAGGAAAAGACGTGCCATTCATCATCGCCGGCCTCGCCTTGATCGGTGCCCTCATCTACGGCGCGGTCCGCCTGTACGCCACGGTGGCCGCAGCCTATGGCGCGATCGCCGGGACCGCCGCTGTCGTGTTCTGCGCGGCGCTGCTCGCGGCATTCGTCGCTAGCCTGGTGCGCCGCTACCGCGCGATCCACGGCGTCAAGATCAAGGGCGAGCGCATCCTGTCGCTGGAGGGCGCATGGGGGACGATGCGCGTGGATCCGGAACGCAAGCGTGGCGCACTGGATGTCGACGGACAGCAGGCGAAGTTTATTTTTGCGGATATAGCGAGTGCCACCGCACTGGAGAACGGCAGCGCATGGATACTTGCCTTGCATCTCGAACACCAGGCGCAAGGCAATTGGCAGATCCCGATGGCAAGCCGCAAGGAAGCGTTGCGCTGGGTAAAGATATTCGACCTGGCTGCGGTGCAGAAGCTCTGAAGGCCTGGCGCTGCGCGGCTCGCCCGGTCAGCGCGGACGGCTATGCAATCAGAGCGAACGCGCGTGCCTCGGCGAGGCGCGTCTATTCGAGAAATACGTAGTCCGCGCGATAAGGCACGCGGCTTTCCTGTCCTTCCTCGGTGCAGGCTTGAGCGGGCGCAATGCCGCCTTGCGTATTCAGGCGCTGAACGTAATGCACTCCCGCTAGCAAGCCCGCCCCTCCGGAACTCGTCGTCTGCAACAGCAATAGCGCAATGCTGTCGGGCGCCCTGGCATTTGCGGCCTGCCGCAGTACGTTGCCGGTTACTTTGCTGCCGTCCGGCGCCTCCCAGGTCGGCCCGGCGCGTTGTCACTGGATGCGGTTGAAGTAGCGAACAGCAGACATGGGCTCAACCACAAGCGCGCAGCAAAATGAGCACTGGAATTCTGCAAGCCTGACGGCTACGCTAATAGGCGGACCGTTGCGCCAACTGAGCGCGCGAGGGTCATCGGCTTTGCATCGACTTTGATTGGAAGGAGTCATCCATGAAGATCGCTATCGCAACGGCAATTGCAGTTCTCCTGCCTGCTACCGTCTACGCCGCAGGCCCCGCAAATCCAGCGGACCGCTACGACTACAACATGCGTAGCACCAACAAGGACGGCTATGTGCCGGACCCTCAGCGCACGACCAATAAAGACGGCTACGTACCCGACGCAGAACGCGCCACCAACAAGGACGGTTACGTGCCAGACACCGCGAAGGCCAACGACAAGTTTGACCCGTACACCCAGGGTGCCAACCAGAACACGGCCTCGGCGCTCACCGACTCAAAGGCTTCGACCAAGAAGCCGGCTGGCAAGGCGCCAAGCCAGAAGAAATCGCCCACTGCCGGCATGGACAAATAGCGCAGCCTGCTTAGCTTAAGTCCGACGCGGCAAAGAAAAAGCCCCGCAGATTCCTGCGGGGCTTTTTCAACAATGGTGGGCCTCCCGTGAGTCGAACACGGCACCAACGGATTATGAGTCCGCTGCTCTAACCAGGCATGAGCTAGAGGCCCTGGAAAGTCAGACCGGCATGATACCGATCAACTGCCTTCAAGGAAACTCTTTAGCTTATCCGAGCGGCTCGGGTGACGCAGCTTGCGCAATGCCTTGGCTTCTATTTGACGGATCCGCTCACGGGTGACGTCGAACTGCTTGCCGACTTCTTCCAGCGTGTGGTCCGTGCTCATCTCGATGCCGAAACGCATGCGCAGCACCTTGGCTTCGCGTGGCGTGAGCGAATCCAGCACGTCCTTGACGACGTCGCGCATGGAGCCGTGCAGCGCCGCTTCGGCCGGGGCCAGCGTGTTGGTGTCTTCGATGAAGTCGCCAAGATGGGAGTCGTCGTCGTCACCGATCGGCGTTTCCATGGAGATCGGTTCCTTCGCGATCTTCATGATCTTGCGGATCTTGTCTTCCGGCATCTCCATCTTCTCGGCCAGCGTTGCCGGATCCGGCTCGTTGCCGGTTTCCTGCAGGATCTGGCGCGAGATGCGGTTCATCTTGTTGATCGTTTCGATCATGTGCACCGGGATACGGATGGTGCGCGCCTGATCGGCGATCGAGCGGGTGATGGCCTGGCGGATCCACCACGTCGCGTAGGTCGAGAACTTGTAGCCGCGGCGGTATTCGAACTTGTCCACCGCCTTCATCAGGCCGATATTGCCTTCCTGGATCAGGTCGAGGAACTGCAGGCCGCGGTTGGTGTACTTCTTGGCGATCGAGATCACCAGGCGCAGGTTGGCCTCGGTCATCTCGCGCTTGGCTTCGCGGGCGCGCTTCTCGCCCTCGCTCATCTTGCGGTTGACTTCCTTGAGCTCCTTGAGCGGCAGCACCACGCGCATCTGCAGGTCGATCAGCTTTTGCTGCAGCTCGCGCACGGCCGGCACATTACGCTCGACGATAGTGCTGTACGACTTGCCGTCTTTGATAATCGTGTCGATCCACTCGAGGTTGGTCTCATTGCCCGGGAAACGGGCGACGAAATCCGCACGCGGCATGCCGCACTTGTCCACCACGATCTTCAGGATGGAGCGCTCGAGCTTGCGCACCTCGTCCACCTGGCCACGCAGCGTGTCGCACAGGCGTTCGACGTTGCGAGCGGTGAAGCGGATGCTCATCAGCTCGTTCAGGATGGCTTCCTGGGCCTTGACGTAGGACTTGGACTTGTAGCCTTCCTTCTCGAACGAGCGGCGCATCTTGTCGAACTGCTCGGCGATCACGCGGAATTTTTCCAGCGCGGCCAGCTTCAGTTCTTCGAGCTGGCGTGCCGAGGCAGCCAGGCCGCCGGCATCGTCATCCTCGTCCTCGTCGGACTCTTCGCCGTCAGACTCCAGCTCGTCTTCCTCGGCAGCCGCCACCACGGCCGGAGCCGGCGGGGCCACGGGCACGTCCGCGGCGTTCGGGTCGATCAGGCCGTCGACGAACTCGTCGATCTTGATTTCATCGTTGGCAACGCGCTCGGCCAAGGCCAGGATCTCGGAGATCGTGACCGGGCAGGCGGAGATCGCCATCACCATGTCTTTCAGGCCGGCCTCGATGCGCTTGGCGATCTCGATTTCGCCTTCGCGCGTCAGCAGCTCCACCGTGCCCATCTCGCGCATGTACATGCGCACGGGGTCGGTGGTGCGGCCGAATTCGGAGTCAACGGTTGAAAGTGCCGCTTCCGCCTCTTCTTCGGCTTCTTCCTCGCTGGTGGCCGACGGTGCGTTGTCGTTGAGCAGCAGCGTTTCGGCGTCCGGCGCTTGTTCGTAGACGGCAATGCCGATGTCGTTGAGCGTGGCGACCAGCGTGTCGATCGTTTCCGAATCGACCATGTCGTCCGGCAGGTGATCGTTGATTTCCGCGTACGTCAGGTAGCCGCGCGACTTGCCGAGCTTGATCAGCGCCTTGAGCTTCTGGCGGCGTACTTCCAGCTCTTCCTCGGTACCCTGCTGCGTCGAGGCGAACTCCTTGAGCAGCGCCTTTTCCTTGGCCTTGCGGTCGCGAGCCTTTTGCTTGTCGCTCTTGGGCGCGGCGGTCGGCGTTGCCGCCGCGGGGATCTCGTCTTCGTAAAGCTCTTCAGTCACGTCGTCTGGTGTGCTGTCGTCGTGCTGCGCTCCGGCCTTGGGCTTGCGGCCACGCTTCTTCGGCTCCGGCTTGACTGCCGCAGCGGCGGGACGCTCGGATGCAACGGGGGCGGAAGTTGCGGCATTCGGCGTGGCCTCGGGCTCGGCGGCGCCTGGCTTGGCGTCTCCGGTCTTGGCGCTGGTCGCTGCCGCTTTCTTGCTCTCGACTTCGGTATTCTGCTGTTTCGCCACGGTAATACTCTTGCCTTTCACAGGTACAGATGCGGCGTTCTTGCCGCTTGTATTGGCGCTATCGCCGCTCTCGTGTGCCGAAGTCGAGGGCTTCAGGTCTTCGGATAGGCGGATCCCGGTGGAAGTGGACGCTGCGGGCGCCTTGGCGCTCCGAGCTGTCTTGGCAGGCACAGGCTGGGCTGGCGCCTTGACTGACGTGGCTGTCTTCGCAGCCGCCGTTGTTTTCACGGACGCCTTGCCGCTCCCCGATTGGGGAGTTTTAGTGGAAACCTTTTCGGTTGCTTTGGCCTTTGCCATTGGCACGCTCACTTTCACCAGAAGGGGAGAGAAAGATCTCGCTATCCAAACCGGCTATTGTAGCACTAGCAATTAGCCGGCTTCCCAACAGGTGAGGTTTTCACCTGAAAAATCAAGGCTTAAGCGTAGCCATGCCGCGCCAAGCCCTCACTTATTTGTCACCACCCACCTTGCCCGACCTACCGGACGGTCAACCCGATTCAACCCAAATCAGCCCAACTGCCGCCGGCGATTGATCTCGCTGACCAGCCATCGCATGCGGCTCTTGCCTTGCTCATCCGCAGTGCCCATGATCACCGACTGCTGGAGCATGTCGAGCTCGCGGCGCAACGGCCCCGCCAGCAGCTTGGCGATGGCGGTGTCGAACTCCTGCTCGGCAGGTTCCTCATCAATCTCTTCGCGCAGTACCGCGGCGCGCACATTGGCATAGACCTCGGCGTACGGCGACTGCGCGAGATGTTCGCTAAAGGCCGCGAAGTTCACCTCGCCCTGCAGCTCGTCGCAGGCGGACACCAGGTGCGCCAGCACTTCGGCGTCGGCCTGCTCGTCTTCGAGCAGCAACGCCCGGCTATCGGCGTCGAGCCGGCTCGACAGCTGCGGGTAGCGCATCAGCAACTGCAGCACCCGCTGCTCCAGCCCGGTGGGGGCCTGGCGCTTGGTGCGCGGCCGCGGCTGGGCAAAACGCCCGACCCGCGCCGGGTCGCTCGCCAGCCCGCAGACGGCTTCGATTTCGGCCGGCGTGGTGCCGGTGGCCTCGGCCAGCTCGCGCACGATCTGCAGCCGCAGGCCGCCTGCGGGCATGGACTGCAGCAGCGGCTTGGCCTCGTACTGGGCGCGTGCGCGCCCCTCGGCCTGACGCAGCTCCTGCCCCTCCGACACCACCTGCAGCAGGAAGCGCGACAGCGGCATGGCATCGCGCACCTGCGCGGCAAACGCGTCGGTGCCCTGCTCGCGCACATAGCTGTCCGGGTCGTGCTCGGCGGGCAGGAACAGGAAGCGGATGGTCTTGTTGTCCGCCACGTACGGCAGGCAGGCCTCCAGGGCCCGGCGCGCCGCGCGGCGCCCGGCGGCGTCGCCGTCGAACGAGAACACCACGGCATCGGTCTGGCGCAACAGCTTTTGCACGTGCACCGCCGTGCAGGCCGTGCCCAGCGTGGCCACGGCGTTGGCAAAGCCCAACTGCGCCAGGGCCACCACGTCCATATAACCTTCGACCACCAAAACATAGCCGGTTTCCCGGATCGCATGGCGGGCCTCGAACAGGCCATATAGCTCGGTGCCTTTGCTGAACAGGGGCGTTTCCGGCGAATTCAGGTACTTGGGCTCGCCCTGCCCCATCACCCGCCCGCCAAAGCCGATCACCTGGCCCTTGGTGCTGCGGATGGGAAACATGATGCGGTCCCGGAAGCGATCGTAGCGCCGCGGCTTGCCGTCGGCGTCGCGCTTCTCGGCGCTTTCGATCATCAGGCCGGCTTCCACCAGCGGCCCGGCGATCGCATCGTCGCGGTAATTGCCGAACACCGACTCCAGCCCCTGCCAGTCGTCCGGGGCATAACCCAGGCCAAACTGCGCCGCAATCTCGCCAGTCAGGCCGCGGCTCTTGAGGTACTGGATCGCCTGCGGCGCGCTGCGCAATTGCTTGCGATAGAACTCGGTCGCGCGGGTCATGGCATCGGACAGCGCCAGCGAGCGCGCCTGCACTTCGGCGCGCTGGGCCGGCGGCAGCCGGTCGCGCTCCTCGGGCACGGACAGGCCGACCGATTGCGCCAACTCGCGCACGGCATCCGGGTAGGATTGCCCGGAGTATTCCATCAGGAAGCCGATGGCCGAGCCATGCGCCGCGCAACCGAAGCAGTGATAGAACTGCTTGGTCGGCGAGACCGTGAACGACGGCGACTTCTCGTTGTGAAAGGGGCAGAGCCCCATGAAGTTGGCGCCGCCCTTCTTCAACTGCACGTACTTGCCCACCACATCGACTATGTCGACACGGTTGAGCAGGTCCTGAATGAAGGATTGCGGAATCACCCGGCTTGTCGTCCTATGGCCGAACCACCCGTGGAACCGGGCGGCGGCGATATCTGGTTCATGAAGTGCGTGACCGGCACTGCGCTTTCCGGCCTCTTATCACTACATTGTAGTGCAGACGCAACGGATTGCAGCCAGCGCCGGCGAGGGGTGCCGGGCAAAAAGTGCCCTTAGCCAGACTCCGCGGCCTCCGGCCGCCAGGTGTCGGCTAGCGCCCCGCCCCGCTCAACGCCCCGCCAGCGCGGCCTTGACCAGACCGGAGACGGCGGTCATGTCGGCACGGCCGGCCAGCTTGGCCTTGAGCACGGCCATGACCTTGCCCATGTCCTGCGGGCCGGCGGCGCCGGTTTCCGTGACCGCGGCCTGCACTTCGGCGGCCACTTCCGCATCCGACAGGGCCGCCGGCATGTAGACCTTGAGCACTTCGATTTCCGCGCTCTCCTTGTCAGCCAGGTCGTTGCGGCCGGCCTGGGTGAACTGGGAGATGGAGTCCTTGCGCTGCTTGATCAGCTTCTCGATCACGGCCTGCACGGCGGTGTCGTCGAGCTCGACGCGCTCGTCCACTTCCCGTTGCTTGATGGCAGCCAGCAGCAGGCGGATGGTGCCGAGGCGCTCGGTCTCGCGGGCACGCATGGCGGCCTTCATGTCTTCGGTTACACGGGCTTTGAGGGACATCGCATTATTCCAGGAAAGTGTGGGCGGGATGGTGCCGGCCAGGCGCAACGCCGGCCGTCGGGCCGCCAATGCAAAAACCCGCCGGAGCCTTGCCCACAGCGGGTTTTGATGCGAAACGC
The DNA here is from genome assembly GCF_014170355.1 of Cupriavidus sp. UME77. Classification (NCBI taxonomy): domain Bacteria; kingdom Pseudomonadati; phylum Pseudomonadota; class Betaproteobacteria; order Burkholderiales; family Burkholderiaceae; genus Cupriavidus; species Cupriavidus sp. UME77. Next base: position 105,579 of record NZ_LZZU01000086.1, on the reverse strand, counting down.
GAAGGGTACGCTCAGTACATCTTCTTCGGCAGCATCAGGCTGCGGATACGCTTGTAGTGGCGCTTTTCGGCGGCAGCCTTCTTGCGCTTGCGCTCCGCCGTCGGCTTTTCGTAAAACTCGCGAGCCCGCAATTCAGTCAGCAAGCCGTTTTTCTCGATGGTGCGCTTGAAACGACGCATGGCAACTTCAAACGGCTCGTTTTCTTTAAGGTGGATCGTGGTCATTTTGCTGAAATAAGTAGCAGCTGTTAGCGGTTTTACGAAAGCTACAAGTGTAGCACAACCGCTGTCAAGCCCGTATGGCGGTTTTTTTGCCGCCATGCTGCTTACGACACTCAGGCCGTCCCCGCCGCCATGGCCCTTGCATTCTCCGCCACGGCCTGCCCGGCGGCCACGCCGGATGCCCACGCCCACTGGAAGTTGTACCCGCCCAGCCATCCGGTGACGTCGACCACCTCGCCAATGAAATACAGGTTGGGCACGGTGCGCGCCATCATGGTCGCCGACGACAGCGCGCGCGTGTCCACGCCGCCGAGCGTGACCTCGGCCTTGCGGTAGCCCTCGGTGCCTGCCGGCACCAGTTGCCAGCTATTGAGCGCCGCACCGAGCCGGCGCAGTGCCTTGTCCGGCATATCGTGCAGCGGCTGCGCGCCGTTCAGGCCCGCTGCCGCGCACCAGGCGTCGGCCAGACGGGCCGGCAGGCGCTCGGCGAGCAGGTTGGCCAGGTGCTTGCGGCTGCCACCCTTTTGTTCGAGCAGCCATTCACTGGCGTCGTTGCCGTCGAACAGGTCGATGGTGATCGGCGTGCCAGGGCGCCAGAAGCTGGAAATCTGCAGCACGGCCGGGCCGGACAGGCCGCGATGGGTCCACAGCAAGTCCTCGCGGAAGGCGCCAGCTGTCTTGCCGCTACCCGTCGCAATGTCCACCTCCATCGACACGCCCGCCAGCGGCACGAACGGCGCCCAGCCCTGCCCGTCGAACGTCAGCGGCACCAGCGCCGGGCGCGTCTCGACAACGCCCAGCCCGAACTGGCGGGCAATGCGGTAGCCGATGTCGGTGGCGCCGATCTTCGGGATGGACAGGCCGCCTGTGGCCACCACCAGCGCGCCGGCACGCACTGGCCCGCTTGCCGTCATCAGCAGGAAATCGTCGCCCTCGCGCCTGACCTCGTCCACGCCGCAACCCGTGCGCCAGTGCACGTTGCCCGTGCCGCATTCGGCACGCAGCATCTCGATCACCTGCTCGGCGCTGTCATTGCAGAAGAGTTGGCCGCGGTGCTTCTCGTGCCAGTCGATCTCATGCTTGCGCATCAGCGCGAGGAAATCCTGCGGCGTATAGCGGGCGAGCGCGGAACGACAGAAGTGCGGATTAGCCGACAAGAAATTGGCCGGACCCGCCTGCAGGTTGGTGAAATTGCAGCGCCCGCCACCGGAGATGCGGATTTTCTCCGCCACCTTGGTGGCGTGGTCGATCAGCACCACGCTGGCGCCGCCCTGCCCCGCCACGGCGGCGCACATCATGCCTGCGGCCCCGGCGCCAAGCACCGCCACGTCGAAGCGCCCTGCGCGCGCGCCGGCCTGGCCGGTCTCTGCGGTCTGCTTGCTGCCCATATCTGTCTTGCCCAATGAATGCCTGATCAGTGCCTGCGGAAGAAGCGGCGATTGTAGCGAAAAGCATGGCCAGCGCCGCTGTGCTACCCTGCTGGCCTCACGCCCGGCTGCCGGACCGATGGTCTTCAGCCCGCTCCAACCCCTTGATTTGCCGGCCTCGCTTGATGCCGGCGTTGCCTGCCCCATGCTTGTCCTCGGCATTGAATCCTCCTGCGACGAAACCGGCCTCGCGCTCTACGACACGCAAGCCGGCCTGCTCGCCCACGCCCTGCATTCGCAGATCGCCATGCACCGCGACTACGGCGGCGTCGTGCCTGAGCTCGCCTCGCGCGACCATATCCGCCGCGTGCTGCCGCTGTTGCAGCAGGTGCTCGACGAAGCTGGCCGCACCCGCGCCGACATCAACGCGATTGCCTTCACCCAAGGCCCCGGCCTGGCCGGCGCGCTGCTGGTGGGTGCATCGGTGGCCAACGCCCTGGGCTTCGCGCTGAACGTGCCGATGCTGGGCGTGCACCATCTCGAAGGCCACCTGCTGTCGCCGCTGCTGACACCCAATCCGCCGCCATTCCCGTTCGTTGCCTTGCTGGTTTCGGGCGGGCACACGCAGCTGATGGAAGTGCGCGGCATCGGCGAGTACGCCTTGCTGGGCGAGACCCTGGACGATGCCGCCGGCGAAGCGTTCGACAAGACCGCCAAGCTGCTCGGCCTGAGCTACCCGGGCGGCCCCGAAGTCTCGCGGCTGGCCGAGTTCGGCGTGCCCGGCACGTACGCGCTGCCGCGTCCGATGCTGCATTCGGGCACCCTCGATTTCTCCTTCGCCGGCCTGAAAACCGCTGTGCTCACGCAAACGCGCAAGCTGGGCAATGTGTGTGAGCAGGACCGGGCCAACCTGGCGCGCTCCTTTGTCGATGCCATCGTCGACGTGCTGGCCGCCAAGTCGATGGCCGCCCTCAAGCAGACCGGGCACCGGCGCCTGGTGGTGGCCGGCGGCGTGGGCGCCAACCGGCAGCTGCGCGAGCGGCTGAACCAGCTTGGCGCGCAGAAGAAGATCGAGGTCTACTATCCGGACCTGGCCTTCTGCACGGACAACGGCGCCATGATCGCCTTCGCCGGTGCCATGCGGCTGCAAGCCGCGCCGGAGCTGGCCAAGCGCGACTACGGCTACGGCGTGACGCCGCGCTGGGAGCTGTCGGACATCCGGCTGCCGGAGCGCCCCGCCGCCTGAAGCCAACGCCTCGATGCAGTAAAAAAGCCACCTCACGGTGGCTTTTTTACTGCGGCACGGCGGGCTTACTGCGCGCGCTTGTCGCGCTCGATCACCGCATAGGCGCTGTGATTGTGGATGGACTCGAAGTTCTCGGCCTCCAGCACATAGGCCACGATGCGATCGTCCGCATTCAGGCGCATGGCGATATCGCGCACCAGGTCCTCGACGAACTTGGGGTTCTCGTAAGCGCGCTCGGTGACAAACTTCTCGTCCGGGCGCTTGAGCAGGCCCCACAACTCGCACGAGGCTTCTTCCTCGGCCATGCGCACCAGCGCCTCGACCGGCAGGTCGGCCGCCAGTTCGACGTTCATGGTGATGTGCGAGCGCTGGTTGTGCGCGCCGTACTGCGAGATCTTCTTCGAGCACGGGCACAGGCTGGTGACCGGAACCAGGGCTTTCAGGAAGACCTTGGTGGCGCCGTTGCGCACTTCGCCGATCAGGGTGACTTCATAGTCCATCAACGATTGCACGCCGGATACCGGCGCGGTCTTGTTGATGAAATACGGGAAGGTGACTTCGATGCGGCCAGCCTCGGCTTCGAGCTTGACCAGCATCTTGTCGAGCAGCGTGCGGAAGCTCGCCAGCTCCAGCGGCTCGCGTTCTTCTTCCAGCAAAGCGACGAAGCGCGACATGTGCGTGCCCTTCTGGTCGGCAGGCAGGTGCACGTCGAGATTGAAGGTGCCGACGGTGGCCAGTACGCCGGCCGGCGTCTTCAGCGACAGGGGATAACGCACGCCCTTCACGCCAACCCGCTGGATGGGGATCTGGCGGGTATCGAGGCTCGACTGCACGTCGGGCATCACAAAGGCGGGATTGATGTCATTCATATCGATCAGGTTTCCTCTACGGTCGCGGCATTTTTCGCAGTCAACCTTGCCGCGCAACGAGTGTGAAACCGCGGGGATGGCAAAGCCGATGGCCTCCCGCAGCTGCGAACACAGAACCTGGGATTCTAAGGGAATTTGCCTTTGACTGCCCACGAGCGGGGCGATACCCGTACGGGACGCACGGGTGATGGCATCGGGAAACCATCAGGAAAACCGGCGCGCCCGCAAGCCGCGGGCGCGCCGTTGGCTCAGGCCGCGCGGGTGGCGACGGCAGGCTGGGCCAGGTTGAAGCGCTCACGCACCGATTGCTCGATGCCCTTGGCGTCCAGCCCGCACTGCGACAGCAGGAAGGCCGGGTCGCCATGGTCGACGAAGCGGTCAGGCAGGCCGAGCTGCAGCACCGGCATGGCGATACCGGCGGCAGCCAGCGCTTCGAGCACCGCACTGCCCGCGCCGCCCATCACGCAGCCTTCTTCGACGGTGACGAGGTAGTCATGCTCGCTCGCGAGCTTCTTCACCAGTTCTTCGTCGAGCGGCTTGACGAAGCGCATGTTGGCCACCGAGGCGTCGAGCGCCTCGGCCGCACCCAGCGCCGGATGCAGCATCGAGCCGAACGCCAGGAACGCCACGCGCTGGCCGGCGCGCGCGCCGCCCGTGCGGCGCATCTCGCCCTTGCCCACCGGCAGCGCGGTGAGCGCGGCCTCGGTCGCCACACCCGTGCCGGCGCCGCGCGGGTAACGCACGGCGGTCGGGCAATCCTGCTGGTAAGCGGTGGTCAGCAGCTGGCGGCACTCGTTCTCGTCGGCCGGCGTCATCACCATCATGTTGGGGATGCAACGCAGGAACGCGATGTCGTAGGCGCCCGCGTGGGTAGCGCCGTCGGCGCCGACCAGGCCAGCGCGGTCGAGTGCGAACACCACCGGCAGATTCTGCAGCGCCACGTCGTGGATCAGCTGGTCATAGCCGCGCTGCAGGAACGTGGAGTAGATCGCCAGCACGGGCTTGAGGCCTTCGCAGGCCAGCCCGCCGGCGAACGTCACGGCGTGCTGCTCGGCGATGCCCACGTCGTAGTAGCGGCTGGGGAAGCGCTTTTCGAACTCGACCATGCCGGAGCCTTCGCGCATGGCCGGCGTCACCGCCACCAGCTTGGGGTCGGCGGCGGCCATGTCGCACAGCCATTCGCCGAACACCTGCGTGTAGGTCTTGCGGGCGGGCTTGGTCGACGGGCGGATGCCTTCGGCCGGGTTGAACTTGCCGGGGCCGTGGTACAGGATCGGGTCGGCCTCGGCCAGCTTGTAGCCCTGGCCCTTCTTGGTGACCACGTGCAGGAACTGCGGACCACCGCCCTCGAGGGCGCGCTGGCGGATGTTCTGCAGCGTCGGCACCAGCGATTCGAGATCATGGCCGTCGATCGGGCCGATGTAGTTGAAGCCGAATTCCTCGAACAGCGTCGCCGGCACCATCATGCCCTTGGCATGTTCCTCAAAGCGCTTGGCGAACTCGAGCACCGGCGGGGCGACCGACAGCACACGCTCGATGCCCTTCTTGGTGGCGGCGTAGAACTTGCCGCTCATCAGCCGCGCGAGGTGGCTGTTGAGCGCGCCCACCGGCGGCGAGATCGACATGTCGTTGTCGTTGAGCACCACCAGCAGCGGCAGGTCCTTGTAGACGCCGGCATTGTTCATGGCCTCGAAGGCCATGCCGGCGGTCATCGCGCCGTCGCCGATCACGGCGATGGAAACGCGTTTCTCGCCCAGCGTGCGGGCACCCAGCGCCATGCCCAGCGCAGCCGAGATGGAGGTGGACGAATGCGCGGTGCCGAAGGTGTCGTACTCGCTTTCCGAGCGGCGCGGGAAGCCCGAGATGCCGCCCCACTGGCGCAGCGAATGCATGCGGTCGCGGCGACCGGTCAGGATCTTGTGCGGATAGCTTTGGTGCCCCACGTCCCAGACGACGCGGTCGTCCGGCGTATTGAACACATAGTGCAGGGCAATGGTCAGCTCGACCGTGCCCAGGTTGGACGACAGGTGGCCGCCGGTTTGCGACACCGATTCAAGCACGTAGGCGCGGAGTTCGTCGGCCAGCGTCTTGAGCTGGCGGCGGTCCAGCCTGCGAAGGGCTGCGGGGTCGTCAATAGTTTTGAGCAGTGCGTAGGTCATGATGTCCGTTCGGCGGCCGGATTCTTGTGCCCGGTTGTCAGTGTTTCCTGCTTATCCATTCAATTCGAGCGCAGCACGATGAGATCGGCCAGTTCGCCCAGGCGTCGGGCGCGCGCGCCGAACACCGCCAACGCTTCGTGCGCCGTGGCCCGAAGCTGCTGCGCCAGTTGGCGTGCAGGCTCGAGCCCCATCAGCGACACGTAGGTCGGCTTGTCGTTTGCCGCGTCCTTGCCGGCAGTCTTGCCCAGCGTGGCGGTATCCGCGGTCACGTCGAGGATATCGTCCACTACCTGGAACGCCAGGCCCACGGCTGCGGCGTAGCGGTCAAGCGCAGCCAGGCCGGCTTCGTCCACGGCACCGCAGCAAGCGCCCATGCGCACGCTGGCGCGCAGCAGCGCACCAGTCTTCATGCGATGCATGCCTTCCAGTTCCTCCAGCGACATGGCCAGGCCGACATGCTGCAGGTCGATCGCCTGCCCGCCTGCCATGCCCACGGAGCCGGAGGCCCGGGCCAGTTCCGCTACCAGGCGCAGGCGCGCGGCAGCGTCGAGCGAGGCCAGCAAGGCCGATTCGGCCAGCACAACGAAGGCCTGGGTCTGCAGCGCGTCGCCCACCAGCAGCGCCGTCGCTTCATCGTAGGCCTTGTGCACGGTGGGGCGGCCACGACGCAAATCGTCATCGTCCATGCAGGGCATATCGTCATGCACCAGCGAGTACGCGTGGATCATCTCCACCGCGCTGGCCGCCGCGTCGCAGGCTTCGGGGGCAGCGCCCGCCACTTCACCCGCCGCGTGCACCAGCAAGGGGCGAACCCGCTTACCACCGCCGAGCACAGCATACCGCATGGCTTCGTGCAGCGTGCAAGGCACAGTCTGCGCAGCCGGCAGCCCGGCGTCTAGCGCGGCCTCGGTCCTGGCGCCCGTGGCGCGCATCCAGGCAGTGAAATCACCAGCGTCGATAGCTTGATGCGATTCGCTCATTCGAGGTCTCCGGCGTCGGCGGCCATGGGCTTGAGCACATCGCCCTCCAGCACTTTAACCTGTTGTTCCACGCGTTCGAGCATCTGCTGGCAGTACCTGACCAGTTCTGCCCCGCGCTTGTACGCGGCCAAAGAATCTTCCAGCGGCAAGGCGCCGCCCTCCATGCTGGCTACCAGCGCCTCCAGTTCGGCCATGGCGGCCTCGTAGGAGGCGGGTGGCGCGGAGGCGGACCGCTGGTCGGTCGCGGCCGGATCGGCCTGGGCCGGGGAGCTCGTAGTCTTTGGCATTGCGGACATTGAATCTGGGGAAGCTGGGATTTTACGCCAAAGCGGGACATTGACCGCATCCCATGCAACAGGGGGCATCGACAGCGTTGCCGGAAAGTGACTTGTGCGCTTGGGTCGTCTTTCCGAATGCGCCCCGAACGACACCTCCATGACGACCCGGGTCGACTTTTTCGCTAAAAAGGCTAAATAATCAGTCCCTTAACTTTTTCGGTCGGGTACAATCCGCGGTTCGTCAGCGCGATCTCCATCTTTCCACCCGGAAGCGGGCCAAGGCGCGGCTGACTGTCTTTCCCATATCGATTTCTTTTTCGATGGTTGGGTTGTTCACTGCTTTCGCCTGTCATAGGGAGTGGGGATAATGTCCAATCTCAGCACCGCGCTGAAACTGGTGCCGGCTGATACGCAGTTGCCCGTAAACGTCTACATCGACGAGGCACTGCATCAACAAGAACTGGAACTGCTGTTCAAGAAGGGCCCGGGCTATGTCGGCCACGAACTGATGATCCCCGAAACGGGCGATTTTCAGGCGCTGGCCGCCGAGGACGAGGGCCGCATCCTGGTACGGAATGCCGACGGGATCGAGCTCATGTCCAATGTCTGCCGCCACCGGCAGGCCATCATGCTCAATGGCCGCGGCAATGCGAAGAACATTGTCTGCCCCTTGCACCGCTGGACCTACGACCTGAAGGGCGAACTGCTCGGCGCGCCGCATTTCGCCGAGCGTCCGTGCGTCCATCTGAACCGCTCGCCGCTACAGAACTGGAACGGCCTGCTGTTCGAGGGGCAGCGCGACGTTCGGGCCGACCTGGCACGCCTGGGCGTGGCCGAAGACCTGAACTTCGAAGGCTACCTGCTCGACCACGTCGAGATCCACGAGTGCAACTACAACTGGAAGACCTTTATCGAGGTCTATCTGGAGGACTACCACGTCGTGCCGTTCCACCCAGGCCTCGGGAGCTTTGTCTCCTGCGACGACCTGAGCTGGGAGTTCGGCGACTGGCACAGCGTCCAGACCGTCGGGTTGCACGCGGGCCTGAAGCGCCCGGGCAGCCCCACGTACCAGAAGTGGCATGAGGCCGTGCTGCGCTTCAACAACGGCGTGCTGCCCAAGTACGGCGCGATCTGGCTCACCTACTACCCCAACATCATGGTGGAGTGGTATCCGAACGTGCTGGTGGTCTCCACCCTGCACCCGCTCGGGCCGAACAAGACGCGCAACGTCGTGGAGTTCTACTACCCCGAGGAAATCGCGCTGTTCGAGCGCGAATTCGTCGAGGCCGAGCGCGCCGCCTACATGGAAACCTGCGTCGAGGACGACGAGATCGCCGAGCGCATGGATGCCGGGCGCCGGGCGCTGGCCAAACGCGGCGTCAGCGAGACCGGCCCGTACCAGTCGCCCATGGAAGACGGTATGCAGCACTTTCATGAATGGTATCGCCGCGCCATGTCCTTCACGGACTGACCCGCCAGCCAAGGCCCAGCGGGCCGCGGCATCGACAGCGCAGCGCAGGCGCAAGCAAAACGGACCGCCCAGGCGGTCCGTTTTGCCTTTGGTGCGGTGCACACTCGCTGATACAATCGCCGCTTCCGGTGTGCGCCCGGCGCCTCGCCGCCAGCCTTGCCGGCCATCCGCCCCCTGCGGAGCCTTTCGCGATCCAGTTCCGCGCCCCCGCCCGGAGCCGCTTCGCGCGCTGTCCATTCTTCCTTTCGCCCCACCATGCAATCGCTCTGGATGCTGTTCGCCGCCTTCGCCTTCTCGTTAATGGGGGTGGGCGTCAAGCTGGCATCCGAGATCTATGCCACGGGCGAGATCGTGTTCTACCGCAGCGTGATCGGCGTGATCATCATGTGGACGGTGCTGGCTTCATCCGGCACCTCGGTGCGTACGCCGCACATGGCCATGCATATCAAGCGCAGCTTGTTCGGCGTGACCGCCCTGCTGCTGTGGTTCACCTCGATCACGATGCTGCCGCTGGCCACGGCGATGACCCTGAATTACATGTCGCCGGTCTGGATCGCGCTGATCCTGGGCGCCGGCGCAGCCTTGACCGGCACCGGCGGCGCGGACCGCAAGCTGATCGGCGCCATCCTGATGTCGTTCGGCGGCGTAATCTGCCTGTTGCAGCCTTCCGTCGGCCATAACCAGCTCACCGGCGGGCTGATCGGCCTGATCTCCGGCATGTTCACCGCGCTGGCCTATGTCGAAGTGCGCCAGCTCGGCCAGTTGGGCGAGCCCGAAGGCCGCATCGTGTTCTATTTCTCGGCAGTCGGGATGGTGGTAGGCCTGGCCTGGATGCTGTACACCGGGCCGAGCACCCACACCTGGCGCGGCGCGGGCCTGCTGCTGGCCATCGGCATCCTGGCCACGCTCGGCCAGACCGCGATGACGCGCGCCTACAAGCGCGGCAATACGCTGCTCACCGCCAACCTGCAATACGCCGGCATCGTGTTCTCCAGCCTGTGGGGCATGATTGTCTGGCGCGACCAGCTCAACTGGCTGTCCTGGGTTGGCATGGCACTGATCATTGCCAGCGGCATCGCCACCACGCTGACCCGCGCGCGCGAAGGCTCCAACCAGCAGCCAACCGCCGATACCCCGGTCAAGTCGGCCGAGGCGGAAGTGCACCCCGAGGTGTAGCATCGGGGGTGGCGGACCGTGCTCACCCCGCCGCCCGCGCCCGCCCATGCCTTTGCAGCGCGACTATCCCAACCCAAGGTTACGCCATGTTCACCACCCTGATCTCCAGCCAGGACCTGCGCGCGCTGCGCGAAGACGGCAGCCGCCACAGCGTCGTGATCGACTGCAGTTTCGACCTGGCCAACCCGGCCGCCGGACGCGAGGCCTATCACGTGGGCCACCTGCCCGGCGCCTTCTACCTGCACCTGGACAACGAACTGTCCGGCGAGAAAACCGGCACCAATGGCCGGCACCCTTTGCCGGACCCGAACACGCTGACCGCGCGCCTGCGCGTGCTGGGCGTAAACGATGACACCCAGGTCATTGCCTACGACGCGCAGGGCGGCATGTACGCGGCGCGCGCCTGGTGGCTGCTGCGCTGGCTGGGCCACGGCGCGGTGGCCGTGCTGGATGGCGGCAAGAATGCGTGGGTGGCGGCGGGCCTGCCGCTCGAGGCGGGCAACACGCCGGAGCCCGAAACCCCGGGCAACCTGACGCGCAAGGCGGCGCTGGTGGCCACGGTGGACGCCGGCGCCGTGCTGGCGAACCTGGCAAACCCGACCCGGCTGGTGGTGGACGCCCGTGCGGCAGACCGCTTCCGTGGCGAGAACGAAACGCTGGACCCCGTGGGTGGGCATATCCCCGGCGCGGCCAACCGCTTCTTCAAGGACAACCTGGAAGGCAACGGCAGTTTCAAGCCGGCTAGCGCGTTGCGCCAAGAGTTCGGGCAAGTGCTGGGCAGCAAGCCGGCCAGCGAGGCGATCATGCAGTGCGGCTCGGGCGTGACCGCCTGCCACAACCTGCTGGCACTGGAAGTGGCCGGCATGCCGGGCGCCGCGCTCTATCCGGGCTCGTGGAGCGAGTGGTGCGCCGACCCGGCGCGGCCAGTGGCAAGCGGGTCCTGATGGCGGGCGGCGCAAGCCGCCCGCGCCAGCTTATCTGGCGGCTGCGGCCACGCCATGTGCATGGCCATGGCCATGCGCTTCGTGCACGCCATTGGTGATGAAGAAGATGGCGCAGATCCCGGTGGCGACCAGCACGACCTGGATGATCGATTCGCGCCAGCGCGGCTTGCGCTGCATCTGCGGCATCAGGTCGCTTACGGCGATATAGACGAAGCTGCTTGAAGCAATCACCAGCACGTAGGGAATCCAGCCGCTCATCTGGTCGAGCAGGTAGTACCCCACCACGCCGCCGGCGATGGCCGCCAGGCTGGACAGCAGGTTAAAGGCAAAGGCGCGCGCCTTCGAGAACCCGGCGTTGAGCAGCACGATGAAATCGCCCACCTCCTGCGGGATCTCGTGCGCGGCGATGGCCAGCGCGGTGACCAGGCCGATATGCGGATCCGCCAGGAAGGCCGCGGCGATCACGATGCCGTCGGCGAAATTGTGGAAGGTATCGCCCACCAGGATGGTCATGCCGCTACGGCCAGCTTCCTCCCGGTCATGGCCATGGTGATGGTGGTGCCCATCCCCCTCGTGATGATGCGAGTGGCGCAGCAGCGCGACTTTTTCCAGCAGGAAAAAGCCGAGCAGGCCGGCCAGCAAGGTACCGAACAAGGCACGCGGATCGGCGCCGGACTCGAACGCCTCGGGCAGGGAATGCAGCAGCGCCGTGGCCAGCAGCACCCCCACCGAGAAACTCACCATGCGCTCGACCACGCGCGAAGCCACGGTCAGCGACAACAGCGCCGCGCCAAAGATACTGCCCACCCCCGAGATGGTGGCGGCAAGCAGGATGTAGACAAGCGTGGAATCGATGATGGGCTCCTGGGATCGGTATTCCGCTCCTGGGGAGCAGCATCGACCTCAAACGCAACACTGTTGCAAGAAACGAAGCCCGCATTGTACGTAGATTGCAGCCGGTTTTGCAAATCCCGCGGCACAAGTCGACCTTGTGCCGCGCCGGGCCCCGCTGCAAACGCGCCCCAGGGCGGGCCGCATCTCAAACCCCGTGCTGCTTGAACCAGGCCAGGCAGCGCTGCCAGCCGTCCTTGGCATCGGCTTCCCGGTAACTCGGGCGGTAGTCCGCGTTGAAGGCATGGCCGGATTCCGGGTAGACCACGAACGTGGAAGCCTTGGCAAAGGGGTCGCTCGATGCCGCCAGCGCCGCCTTCATCTTCTCGACCTGTTCCTGCGTGATGCCGGTGTCCTTGCCGCCATAGAGGCCCAGCACCGGCACCTTGAGCTGGCCGACCAGGTCGATCGGGTTGCGTGGCTTGATCGGGGTCGGCTCGCCTACCAGCTGGCCATACCAGGCCACACCGGCCTTGATCTGCTGGCTATGCGCGGCGTACAGCCAGGTAACGCGCCCGCCCCAGCAAAATCCGGTGATGGCGAGCCGGCTGGTATTGCCGCCGTTGTCCTTGGCCCAAGCCACGGCAGCATCGAGATCGCCCATCACCTGCTCGTCGGGCACCTTGGAAATGAGTTTCGCCTGCAATTCCTGGATGGTGCCGAAGCTGCTCGGGTCGCCCTGGCGCGCGAACAGCTCCGGCGCGATGGCGAGGTAGCCCAGCTTGGCAAAGCGCCGGCAGACGTCGGCGATGTGCTCATGCACGCCGAAGATCTCGCTCACCACCAGCACCACCGGCAGGTTGGTCTTGCCTTCCGGCTGGGCGCGGTAAGCCGGCATGTTGAAGCCGCCCGAGGGAATCGTTACCTCGCCGGCTGTGAGGCCTGCGAAATCGGTCTTGATGGCCTGTGCCATCACGGGCAAGGCGGCTGCGGCAAAGGCCGAACCTAGCGCCGTCTTGACGAAGGCGCGGCGGTCAAAGGACTGGCTGGGTACGAGGCTTTCCACTTCTGGCTTCAGCATGCGGTCTCCTGTTTGGCGTGGATGGCGAATCTGGATGGATAGCGCACGGGGTGGCACCGCCGCCGTGGCGAGATCCGATTCTAAGCAAACATGGAGTTCAGCGCACGCAACCGGCAAGCGGGGCGATTCGCAGCGATTCGCCCGGCGCCGGCGCGTGTCAGTGCAGCTTGACGCGCGGGCTGGTCTTGCTGCGCAGCCAGTGGGTCACGGTATCCAGCCCCATGCCCACGGCGCCGTGCAACGCCATGACGTGCATGCGGTACAGCGAGCTGTACATCACACGTGCCATCAGCCCTTCGATAAACATGGAGCCGCCGATCAGGCCGCCCATCAGGCTGCCGACCGCGCTGAAATGCCCCAGCGACACCAGCGAGCCCAGGTCCTTGAAGGCAAACGTCGGCAGCGGCTTGCCACTCAGGCGCGCGCGCAGCGCGCCGTAGAGGAACATGGCCTGCTGGTGCGCAGCCTGCGCGCGCGGGGGCACCGCGCCCTGCTTCTCTGGCCAGGGGCAGCTGGCGCAATCGCCAAAGGCGAAGATATCGGGATCGGCCTCGCTTTGCAGCGTGGGCTTGACGATGACCTGGCCCATGCGGCTGACCGGCAGGTCCAGGGTGGACAGCACCGCCGGCGCGGTAATGCCGGCGGCCCACACCGTCAGGTCGGCGTCGACCCGCTTGCCGCTGGCGGTCAGCACCGCGTCCCCGGTGACTTCGGTCACGCGCTCGGCGGTGAGGACTTCGATATCGAGCTTGTGCAGCAGCTTGGTGGTTTCGGTGGACACGCGCTCGGACAGCGCGGGCAGGATGCGCGGGCCGGCCTCGATCACGTGGATGCGCACATCGCGGCGCGGATCGAGCTGATGCAGCCCGTAGGCGCTGAGCACGTGCGCGGTATTGCGCAACTCGGCAGAGAGCTCGACGCCGGTGGCGCCGGCACCGATGATGGCAACGTCCACGCGCGGGCGGCCGTCCTCGCCGATGCGCCCGCGCCCGTTCTGGGCGCGCACGCAGGCCGAGATCAGCTTGCGGCGGAAGCGCTCCGCCTGGTCCACGGTGTCGAGCGCGATGGCGTTCTCGGCAGCGCCGGGCACGCCGAAGAAATGCGTGACGCAGCCAATCGCCAGCACCAGGGTGTCATAGGAAAGATCGCGTGCGGGCAAGAGCTCCGTGCCGTCGAGGTCGACACAGGCCGCCACCGAGATCGTCTTGCGATCCCGGTCGATGCCGGTCAGCTCGCCTTGCTGGAATTCGAAATGATGCCAGCGGGCCTGCGCCACGTATTCAAGCTGATGGGTGTGGGGATCCATGCTGCCGGCGGCAACTTCATGCAGCAGCGGTTTCCAGATATGCGTGGGGGAGCGGTCCACCAGCACCACCTGCGCGGCCCCGCCCTTGCCGAGCTTGTCGCCCAGCCGCGTGACCAGCTCCAGCCCGCCTGCTCCTCCTCCGACTACGATGATGCGATGCGCCCTTCCCTCTGTGCTCATGATCTACCCAGTGTCGTCGATATTCTTTTGCGGGGCCTGACGCGCGCCAGTGACCTCGGCTTTTCATCAGTCTGCTGCACAGCAGCACAACTGGCAAGACGCCATTCACCGATTCAGCGGTCGCTTCAATCGAAACCAGGATGCAGGAATACCGGGACGGGTGCAATCCCGGGACAGCCCCGAAGGCCGCCCCGCGAGCTTAGTGCGCCTCCTCCCAGTTGCTGCCGGTGCCAACCTCGGCCACCAGCGGCACACGCAGTTCAGCCACGCTGCACATCAGTTCCGGCAACCTTACCTTGACCAGTTCCAGCTCGGCCTGCGGCACTTCCAGCACGAGCTCATCGTGCACCTGCATGACCTGGCGCGTGCCCAGGCCATCGCGTTCCAGCCAGTCCTGCACCGCGATCATCGACAGCTTGATCAGGTCGGCGGCCGTGCCCTGCATCGGCGCGTTGATGGCGGCGCGCTCGGCGCCCTGGCGGCGCGGGCCGTTGCCGCCATTGATGTCCGGCAGCCACAGGCGGCGGCCGAACACGGTCTCGACGAAGCCCTGCTCGCGCGCGGTCTGGCGCGTTTCTTCCATGTACCGCGCCACGCCGGGATAGCGCATGAAATAGCGGTCGATGTAGTGCTTGGCGGCCTCGCGCTCGATGCCGAGGTTGCCGGCCAGGCCGAAAGCGCTCATGCCGTAGATCAGGCCGAAGTTGATGACCTTGGCATAGCGGCGCTGCTCGCTGCTGACGGCATCCGGCGCCACGCCGAAGATCTCCGCAGCGGTGGCGCGGTGCACGTCCTCGCCCTCGGCGAAGGAGCGCATCAGGTTCTCGTCGCCAGAGATATGGGCCATGATGCGCAACTCGATCTGCGAGTAGTCGGCCGACACGATCACGTTGCCCGGCCCGGCGATAAAGGCCTCGCGGATGCGCCGCCCTTCCTCGGTGCGCACCGGGATGTTCTGCAGGTTGGGCTCGGTGGAAGCCAGCCGGCCGGTCACCGCGGTGGTCTGCCCGTAGCTGGTATGCACGCGGCCGGTGGCCGGGTTGACCATCTTCGGCAGCTTGTCGGTGTAGGTGGACTTGAGCTTGGCCAGGCCGCGGTAGTCCAGCAGCAGCTTGGGCAGCGGGTAATCCTCGGCCAGCTTCTGCAACACCTCTTCGTCGGTGGACGGCGCGCCGCTGGCGGTCTTCTTGACCACCGGCAGCTTCATCTGGCCGAACAGGATCTCG
This sequence comes from Cupriavidus sp. UME77, assembly GCF_014170355.1. Classification (NCBI taxonomy): domain Bacteria; kingdom Pseudomonadati; phylum Pseudomonadota; class Betaproteobacteria; order Burkholderiales; family Burkholderiaceae; genus Cupriavidus; species Cupriavidus sp. UME77. The sequence continues at coordinate 90,244 of NZ_LZZU01000086.1, read as the reverse complement.
CCGATCTGCTTGGGCGAGCCCAGGTTGAAAGGCTGGCCCGCAGCCTCGTACGCGGCCTGCTCCAGCGTCAGCATGCGCTGGCCGAGCTGCGTGCTTTGCGCGCCCAGGCGCTCGGCGTCGATCAGCACGCCGTTGCGCTCGATCTTCTGCAGCACCACCGAGACCGGCATCTCGATCTTTTCGTAGACGTAATGCACCCCCGGCAATGCCTCGACCTGCGGGTACATGTTGCGATGCAGGCGCAGCGTGACGTCGGCATCCTCGGCCGCGTACTCGGTGGCGCGCGCGATGTCGATCTGGTCAAAGCCGATCTGGCTCGCGCCCTTGCCGCACACTTCCTCGTAGCTGATGGTCTTCAGGCCGAGCAGGCGCTCGGCCAGGCTGTCCATGCCATGATTGCGGTGGGACGCCAGCACGTAGCTTTGCAGCATGGTGTCGTGCACGATGCCGCGCAGGCTGACACCGTGATTGGCAAAGACATGGGAATCGTACTTCAGGTTCTGGCCGACCTTGCCGCGCGACGGGTCTTCGAGCCAGGCGCGCATGCGCGCCAGCACGGCCTCGCGCGTGAGCTGGCCATTGGCTTCCAGGCCCACCACATCCGGGCCGCGGTGCGCCACCGGGATATAGCAGGCTTCGCCCGGCTCGATCGACAGCGAGATGCCAACCATCTGGGCCTGCATCGGGTCCAGCGAGGTGGTCTCGGTATCGATGGACACCAGCGGCGCGGTTTCGATGCGCCGCATCCAGGCCTCCAGCGCCGCCTCGGTGGCCACGGTTTCGTAGCGGATCTGGGCCGGGGCCGGGGCGCTGTCGAACAGGCCGCCCTGGGCCGGACCCGGGTCGGCTCCCGCCGCCGCGGCGCCGGCCGCAGGCGGCGCCGCGCTTGCGCGTGCCTGGGCGCGCGGGTTGGGCAGGCTTTCGCCGGTGGCCTCGCGCAGCCAGGTCTTGAAGCCATAGCGCGCAAAGAAGTCAATCAGCTTGTCCTTGTCCTCGCTGCCACCCTCGAGTTGGTGGAAGTCGGCCAACGAGCTCGTCAGGTCGCAATCGGTCTTGACCGTCACCAGCTCGCGCGCCTTGGGCAGCCACGCCAGCGTGTTGCGCAGGTTCTCGCCCACCACGCCCTTGATGCCGGAGGCATTGGCCATGACATCGTCGAGCGTGCCGTACTCGGTCAGCCATTTGACCGCGGTCTTGGGGCCCACCTTGGGCACGCCGGGCACGTTGTCCACGGCGTCGCCAATCAGCGAGAGATAGTCGACGATGCGCGCCGGCGGCACGCCGAACTTGGCGGCCACACCGGGCGGGTCGAGGATTTCGCCGCTCATGGTGTTGACCAGCGTGACATGGTCGTCGACCAGTTGCGCCAGGTCCTTGTCACCGGTGGAGACCACCGTGCGCATGCCTTCGGCGGTGGCCCGGCGCGCCAGCGTGCCGATCACGTCGTCCGCCTCCACGCCTTCCACCACCACGATGGGCCAGCCCAGCGCACGCACCGCTTCGTGGATCGGCTCGATCTGCCTGGCCAGGTCCTCGGGCATCGACGGGCGATGCTCCTTGTAGGCCGGATACAGGTCGTCGCGGAAGGTCTTACCCTTGGCGTCGAACACGCAGGCGCTATACTCTGCCGGGAAATCGCTGCGCAGCTTGCGCAGCATATTGATCATGCCGTAGATTGCCCCTGTGGGCAGGCCCTCACCGTTCCTCAGGTCCGGCAGAGCGTGATACGCACGATACAGATAGCTCGACCCATCGACGAGCAAGAGTGTTTTTGGACTATCCGACATTCCCATGGACTCAAAATTGACTGGTGCCGCCGCAGGCGGTGCGAACGCCGCCCCCCCTTCCGACGCAGCCGGCGCCGATAACCCGGCAGCGGCCCTCAAGCAGGCCGCGCAAGGCAGTATTACCACCGCGGCCGATATGGACGTGAACGTGACGGTCAGCACCGCTGCCGATGGCCCGGGAGATACGTCTCCCGCCGCCGGCATCCGCGCCAACCCACGCAAGATGATTCCCAGCCTGCGTGCGCTGGCCGACGAAGACCGCGCGACTGCAAAGAAGGCGCGCGCTTCGTGGCAAATGTTCACGATTATGGCAGAGTTCATCGAGGCGACCGAGTACCTCTCGGAGATCCGCCCGGCGGTATCGATCTACGGCAGCGCGCGCCTGCGCGAGGACTCGCCTTACTACCAGCGCACCATCGAGATCGCCCGCCTGTTCTCCGACGCCGGCTTCGCGGTGATCTCGGGCGGCGGCCCGGGCATCATGGAGGCGGCCAACAAGGGCGCCCACGCGGGCAAGTCGGCCAGCGTAGGCCTGAACATCGAGCTTCCGCACGAGCAGCAAGGCAATCCCTACCAGGACATCGCCATGCGCTTTCGCCACTTCTTCACGCGCAAGGTCACATTCGTCAAGAATTCGGACGCCTTTATCGTGATGCCGGGCGGTTTCGGCACACTGGATGAGCTGGCCGAAGTGCTGACGCTGGTACAGACCGGCAAGTCCCGCGCCGTGCCGGTGGTGCTGTTCGGCAGCCGCTTCTGGAAAGGCCTGCTTGACTGGTTCCGCTTCACGCTGCTGCCGATGGGCCTGATCGCCGAGCATGACCTCGACCTGATGAAGATCGTGGACGAGCCGCACGAAGTGCTCGAAGCGGTATATGAGTACTACGAGCAGCGCGGTGGCGACAACCCGATCCCGCCCAAGGAAGAGATGTTCTACCTGTAAGCCAGGTAGAACAGGCCCGCCAGGCGGCTTCCGGGCACCCCGCCCGCCCCGCAAAGGTGCCCGCAGGGTCACCGCGAGGGGCCCGGCGCGGGCAGGAATTGCTAGAATGGAAGCCTGACACACTGCCAAAGCCCGGCGCCGCCGGGCTGCAGCGCCATTTGTGGCGCAGCATGCCCCCGGCCTGCTGCACCGCGCAGGAGCCTTCAATGACCTCCCCCTCACTCCTGGCCACCGCCCGCGCGCAAGCGCCGCAGCCGCTTGGAGCCCCCCGCCCGGCCGCCCTGCGCGCGCTGGCTTTTGCGGCACTGGTGGCGCTTGGCGCCCCGGCCGCGGTGATGGCGCAGCCGGCCGAGCAGGCAGGCGGCGCGCTGACCCAGCAAGAGCTGAACCAGATCAACGACCGGCCGATCACCTCGCCGGCCAAGACCCAGCTGAACCAGCCGCGCGAACCGAGCTTCCAGCTCAATGAGCGGGATGGCACGCAGATCCGGGAATACAAGAACAAAGGCCAGGCCACCGATATCGAGGTCAAGTCCGGCATGGGCACCAAATACCAGATGAGCAAGCCGGAAGACAGCTCGCCGAAGATCCGGGACCACGACACGAACCGCGTGCCATCGGTCAAAGTGCTGCAATTCTGAGCATCGGGGCGCCAGGTCTTAGAATCCCGCCTTGCGCACCCTGATTTTCGCGTCCGTTCTTGTTTTTGCTGCCTGGTTTCTGCTGTCTTGTTTCTGATTTCCCACGACCCCGCCAGATGATCACGGTGGGGCCGCGCCGGCGCTTCCGGCATCCATGCCGCGAAAGCCAAGCTCTGCTTGCGCCCGCCGCCATCCGTTTCGATTCACACAAAGAGTATGGCCGTATTCACCACGGTCTCGCCGGACGAGATCGCCAGTTGGCTCCTTGATTACAACCTGGGCGAAATGCGCGACTTGCGCGGCATTGCCTCAGGCATCGAGAACAGTAACTTCTTCCTGACCATGGAGCAGGACGGTGTCACACGCGAGTACGTGCTGACCATCTTCGAGCGCCTGACGTTCGAGCAACTGCCGTATTACCTGCACCTGATGGCCCACCTGGCCGCGCACGACATCCGCGTGCCGGCGCCCATCCCGGGCCGCGACGGCGAGATCCTGCGGGCCCTCAAGGGCAAGCCGGCGACCATCGTCACGCGCCTGCCGGGCGGCTCGCAGCTGGCGCCAGGCGTGGGGCACTGCGCACAAGTGGGCGACATGCTGGCCCGCATGCACCTTGCCGGCCAGAGCTATCCGCGCCAGCAGCCCAACCTGCGCAGCCTGCCGTGGTGGCAGCAAACGCAAGGCGAGATCCTGCCCTTCCTGGATGCCGGCCAGCAAGCGTTGTTGCGCGAGGAACTGGTCCACCAGACCGCTTTCTTCGGCAGCGCGGACTACGCGGCGCTGCCCGGCGGCCCCTGCCATTGCGACCTGTTCCGTGACAACGCGCTGTTCGAGGACGGCCCCGCCGGGCAGGAGAAACTGGGGGGCTTCTTCGATTTCTACTTCGCCGGCAACGACAAGTGGCTGTTCGACCTGGCCGTCACCGTCAACGACTGGTGCATCGACCTGGCCAGCGGCGCGCTCGACGCCGCCCGCGGCCAGGCCCTGCTGCGGGCTTATCATGCCGTGAGGCCGCTGGACCCCATCGAGGCGCAGCACTGGCGCGACATGCTGCGCGCCGGCGCATTGCGCTTCTGGATTTCCCGCCTGTGGGACTTCTACCTGCCACGCGAGGCCGACATGCTGCAACCGCATGACCCGACCCACTTTGAACGCATCCTGCGCCGGCGCATCGAAGCCGCCGCGCTGCCCTGGACCTGACCGTCATGCAATTACTGGAAGTCTCCGCCAAGGAAGGTTATGTCTGGTTCCGCCAGGGTGTCTGGCTGTTCCGCAAGAACCCGCTCGCCTTCCTGATGCTGTTGTTTGTCTACCTGATCGCCGCGCAACTGGCCGTGTTCGTGCCACTGATCGGCGTCATCGCGCTGCTGGTGGTCACCCCGGGCCTGTCGGTCGGCATCATGACCGCCTGCCGCGAGGTGATCCTGAACAAGCGCGTGCTGCCGACCGTATTACTGGCTGGGTTTCGCGGCAATGGCAAGCAGGCAAGCCGCAACCTGCTGGTGCTGGGTGGCATCTACGCAGGCCTGGTCTTCGTGCTGAGCCTCATCGCGGGCAGCCTGGTGGACATCAGCACGCTGGTGCCGATCCTGCTCAAGGAAGAAGCGCCGTCGGCGGAATCCGTGCGGCAGCTCTACTTCGCGCTGATGATCGGGGCCGCGTTGTACACGCCAATTGCCATGCTGTTCTGGTTTGCGCCGCTGCTCACAGCGTGGCACAACGTGCCGCCGGTCAAAGCCCTGTTCTTCAGCTGGACCGCGTGCTGGCGCAACCGTGGCGCGTTCCTGGCCTATGGCGTGGTGTTCGCGGTCCTGCTGGTGGCGGTGCCGTTCTTCCTGGAGGCGTTGTTCGGCGCATTGGGGGCTGAAGCGGTGCTGTCCTTCCTGGTCACACCGTACTCGCTGCTGATGCTGGCGATCATGTATTGCTCGTTCTACGCCACTTACCGCGGCTGCTTCAATGTCGTGCCGGAAGAAGCCGCCGGCAGGCCGGACCTGGCCGCCTGAAGGCAGGTCACGCCGGTCACCCGGCGTCACGCGGCTCATGCGGCTCACAGGCCGAACAGCCGGGCCGCGTTTCGGTCCGGCGCCTCGCACAGCGGGCCCAGCCACTCCCACACCTTGCGCTGCAGGCCGGCATAGCCGGCCTCGGCCTCGTGATTGGTCCAAGGCCAGTCCGATCCCCATAGCAAGCCTTGCTCGCCCAGGCAGTGGTGCCAGCCAGCCACCACGCCGGCCAGGTCCGCCGCCACGCGATACGGCGCACTCAGCTTGACGTAGACCTCCCTCTGCCTGCGCCAGTGTGCGGCGCAAGCCAGCATCGGCGCGTCTGCCTGCGCGCCGGGCGCGGGCTTGCCGAAATGATCCAGCACCAGCGCGATCGGCACCGCCGGCAACCAGCCCTGCAGCTCGTTGAGCCGGCCTGGATCGGTGTGCAACTCCAGGTGCCAGCCCAGCGCGTGGGCCGCCTCCAGCAGCGCGGGCCAGCGCGCATCGCGCCATGATGCGTCGTCGTGCCGCCCCACCATATTCCAGCGCAGCCCGCGCACGCCCAGCCCGTGCAGCCGCGCCAGCTCGCCGGCGGATGCCTCCGGGCCCACCACGCAAACACCACGCAGCGCGGGCGAGGCCGCCAGCGCTGCTTCCAGCTCGCTGTTGTCGCATCCGAAAAAACTGGGCTGCACCACCACGCCCGCGCGCACGCCATGCGCCCCGGAGATGGCTTGCCACTGCGCCAGGCTGGCGCCGTAGGCGGGCCGGTAGCGCGCCCCTCCCACGGCGGGAGCCTCGGCGGAAAACACGTGGAAATGGGAATCGATCTGGAACATGTTCTGGCCCAAGGAACGGCGCATGCCGCCATGAATGGTAGCGCCGGTTGACACCTGCGCCCCTCCATTCTATGCTCTAGTCCTATAGATGACTAGAGCCCACCTATCTCCCCGAACAGGCACCGCTGCCGGGGCACGCATGGAGACACGAATGCCAGACCGTTCCGCCCTGCCCGACCCGACGGGAGCCGGCCTCGACGCCTCGCCAGCCAGCCTGGCGGCGCCGCGCTGGGCCCGCATCGCGACCGCGCTCAAGGGCCGCATCCTGGCCGGCGAATGGGCTTCCGGCACCGCCATTGCGGCCGAGAGCGCACTGGCGGAGCACTACGGCGTGGCGCTGGGCACCATGCGCGCCGCCATCCAGGCACTGGTGGACGAAGGCTTGCTGGAACGCGTGCATGGCCGCGGCACCTTTGTGCGCGGCGCGCTGACCGGCGCCACCATGGCGCGGTTCTTCCGCTTTGGCGATGCCGGCTCGGAGATTCCCGAGTCGCGCATCGTGTCGCTGCGCACGCTGGCGGCGCCAGCGGATGTCGCCGTGCAGCTTGGCCTGGCTGCGGGCACACCGGTGTTGCGCGTATTGCGCCAGCGCGGCTGGGAAGGCCAGGTCCGCCTGCTCGAGACCATCTGGCTGCCGGCGCTGCTGTTCGGCGCGCTGGCCACGCTCAAGCCGGCCGAGTTCGCGCCCCTGCTCTACCCGATGTATGCCGAGCGTTGCGGCGTCACGGTCGGCCGCGCTGTCGACGACCTGCGCTTCACCCGGCTTGGCGCACGCGAGGCCGCCCAGCTGAGCTTGCCGGAGGGCCATCCCGCGCTGGCGGTCAGCCGCGTGGCGTTTGACCTGGCGGGCCGGCGCGTGGAGTTCCGCCAGACGCTGGGCAATGCCGACGATTTCCACTACCGCGCCGAGGTTCGCTGAGCCCCGCGCGCGACGCCACCGCAAGCGCGGGCCGGCGCAAGCACCCAGACCTACACATTCCGAGGAGACCCATGCGATTCCCGATCCGACTTTGCGCCACCGCCCTGTGCTGGCTCGCCGCCGGCACCAGCAGCCTTGCGCACGCACAGGCCTGGCCCGCGGCCAAGCCCATCCGGCTGATCGTCACCTACGCGCCCGGCGGCGGCGCCGACACCATGGCTCGCTTGATCTCGCCGCGCCTGGGCCAGGAGTTGGGCCAGACCATCGTGGTGGACAACCGGCCCGGCGCGGGCGGCCAGATCGGCACGGACCTGGTCGCCAAGTCCGCCCCGGACGGCTATACAGTGCTGCTCGACGCTGCCTCGTTTGCCGCCAACCCCTCGCTCTACAAGCGACTGCCCTACGACCCGGTCAAGTCCTTCATCCCGGTCTCGGTGCTGGCGCTGTATCCCAACATGCTGGTCGTGAACCCGCAGTTCCCGGCCAAGACCACGCAGGAGCTGATCGCGATGGCACGCGCCAAGCCGGGCAGCATCGCCTATGCGTCCTCGGGCAACGGCTCGGCCCAGCACCTGGCGGGCGCGCTGTTCGCGCAGCGCATGAAACTGGACCTGTTGCACGTGCCGTACAAGGGCGGCGGCCCGGCCATGGCCGATGTGATTGCCGGGCAGGTGCCGGTGTTTTTCGCCAACACGGCGTCGGGCCTGCAGCATGTGCGCGCGGGCAAGCTGCGCGTGCTGGGCGTGACCGGCGCCAAGCGCACGGCCATCCTGCCGGACACGCCAACGCTGGCCGAGGCAGGCGTGCCGCACTATGAGGTCTACGAGTGGAATGGCGTGTTCTTGCCGGCGGGCACGCCGCCGGAAATCGTCAAGCGCCTGTCGGATGCGATCCGCAAGGTCATCAACCTGCCAGAGAATCGCGAGCGCGTAACGAGCCTGGGCGGGGAGATCGTGGCCGGCACGCCGGCCGAGGCGGCGAAGTTCATCCAGGCCCAGACCACCGAATGGGCCAAGGTGATCAAGGAAGGCAACATCCAGCTGGACTGATCCCTCTGCCTGGGCGCCTGGGCGCCCGTCCGCTCAGTCGATCGGGTCCAGCTTGGCGACCGACAGCACCAGCCATTTGGCGCCGTGGCGCTTGAACTTGATATTCGCGCGGGCGGCATCGCCCTCGCCTTCCAGCCCGGCGATCACGCCTTCGCCGAACTTGTTGTGGAACACGCTCTGGCCGATGCGCAAGCCGGAGCCGGCCTGGCGCTTGGCGTCGGCATAGCCGTTGCCGGTGTCCATGCCGCCGGTAGGCTGGGTGCCCGAATAGGGAACGTCCTCCGCCTTCTTGAACCAGTCGCGGCCCCAGCCGCCCTCGTTCTGCTGGCGGCGCTGCGAACCGCCGCCGCCATAGGCCTGCGCAGGCGGCATCAGCCACTTGAGCGATTCCTCGGGCAGCTCCTCGAAGAAGCGCGAGCGCACGTGGTAGCGCATCTGCCCGTGCAGCACGCGGCTTTGCGCGAACGAGAGATAGAGCCGCTCGCGCGCACGCGTGATGGCCACGTACATCAGGCGGCGCTCTTCCTCCAGCCCGTCAGCCTCGGTGGCGCTGTTCTCGTGCGGGAACAGCCCTTCTTCCAGCCCGGTGATGAAGACCGCGTTGAACTCCAGCCCCTTGGCGGCATGCACCGTCATCATCTGCACGGCGTCCTGGCCCGCCTGCGCCTGGTTGTCGCCGGCTTCCAGCGAGGCATGGGTGAGGAAGGCCACCAGCGGGGTCATCACCACCGGCAGCGCCTCGGGATCCAGCACCTGCTGGGCCTGGTCGCCCTCGCCCAGCGCGGGCAGCGGCTGCGCGCCATCGCGCCCGACCGGAATCGCACTAGCCAGCGCGTCCAGCCCAAAGCCCTCCTCCGTCACGAACGCCTGCGCCGCCGTCACCAGTTCCTGCAAGTTCTCGATGCGGTCCTGGCCTTCTTTTTCAGCGCGATAGTGCGTGATCAGGCCACTGGTGTTGGTCACGTACTCGACGGTTTCCGGCAGCGTCATGCGCCGCGTCTCGGCACGCATCTGCTCGATCAGCCGCACAAAGGCGCCCAGCGTGCTGCCGGCCTTGCCGGGCACGAAGGCCACGGCTTCGGCCAGCGAGCAGTTGTACTGGCGCGCCGCATCCTGCAGGGCCTCCAGCGAGCGCGCGCCGATGCCGCGCGTGGGGAAATTCACCACGCGGCCGAAGGCAGCGTCGTTGCGCGGGTTTTCCAGCAACTGCAGGTAAGCCAGCGCGTGCTTGATTTCGGCACGCTCGAAGAAGCGCAAGCCGCCATACACGCGATAGGAAATGCTGGCCGAGAAGAGCGCGTGCTCGATCACTCGCGACTGCGCATTGCTGCGGTAGAGGATGGCGATCTCCGAGCGGCTCATGCCCTGCGCGATCAGGTCACGGATTTCCTCCACGATCCAGCCGGCCTCCTGGCCGTCGGTGCCGGCCTGGTACACCCGCACCGGCTCGCCGTGGCCGGCATCGGTGCGCAGGTTCTTGCCCAGGCGGCGCGAATTGTGGGCGATCAGGTGGTTGGCCGAATCCAGGATGTGGCCGTGGGAGCGGTAGTTCTGCTCCAGCTTGATCATGTGGCGCACGCGGAACTCATGCTCGAAGTCGCGCATGTTGCCGACATTGGCGCCACGGAACGCGTAGATGCTCTGGTCGTCGTCGCCGACCGCGAACACCGCGGCCGGGTTCTGCGTGCCGAAGCCGGCCAGCATCTTGAGCCACTGGTACTGCAGCACGTTGGTGTCCTGGAACTCGTCCACCAGCACATGGCGGAAGCGGTGCTGGTAGTGCTGGCGGATCGCGTCGTTGTAGCGCAGCAGCTCGTAGCAGCGCAGCAGCAGCTCGGCGAAGTCGACCACGCCTTCGCGCTGGCACTGCACATCGTAGGCGGCGTAGAGATCGACGAAGCGGCGGTTGAAGTCGTCGTTGGCCTCCACGTCGGCCGGGCGCAGGCCTTGCTCCTTGGCGTTGTTGATGAAGTACTGCAGGTTCTTGGCCGGGTACTTCTCGTCATCCACGTTCAGCGACTTGAGCAGGCGCTTGAGGGCGGAGAGCTGGTCCTGGCTGTCGAGGATGGCGAAGGTCTGCGGCAGGCCGGCGTCGCGGTAATGCGCGCGCAACATGCGGTTGCACAGCCCGTGGAAGGTGCCGATCCACATGCCGCGCGTGTTGATCGGCAGCATCGACGTGAGCCGCGTCATCATTTCCTTGGCGGCCTTGTTGGTAAAGGTCACCGCCAGCAGGCCGGCGGGCGACACCCGGCCGTTCTGGATCAGCCATGCGATGCGGGTGGTCAGCACACGCGTCTTGCCGCTGCCCGCGCCAGCCAGGATCAGCGCCGGCTCGTCAGGCAAAGTGACGGCGGCTAGTTGTTCAGCATTGAGATTGGCAAGCAGGTCGGACATCGGGGAGGCCTTGTGGAGTGCCCCGAATTATACCGGGGCGCCCCCCGTACCCGCGCGGCCCCGGCCGCCGGACAGGGGGATCGTCCGGCAGTGCGCCGCGAACCACGCAAAATGGCACAAAAAAGCATGGCGGATCCCCTCGCGAGAGGTAAGCAGAGCACTTTCAGGCGGGGCAAAGCACCGGCAAAATGACGCCGCGCGGCCGAGCCCGGGCCGAAATCGCGCGCCCCCCACCCGCCTCCCCTATAATTTGATGTTTTCCCGGCGCGTTGCCCCTGCCCGCCTGGCCCGCAGAATCCGACGTAATCATCGACATCCGAGCATGACCGCCCAAGACCAGTCCCTTGCCAAGAGCTTCGAACCCGCCGCCATTGAGGCCAAGTGGGGCCCAGAGTGGGAGAAGCGCGGCATCGCGAAGCCGACCCTCGACCCGGACCGTCCGGACTTCTGCATCCAGCTGCCGCCGCCCAATGTGACCGGCACGCTGCACATGGGCCATGCCTTCAACCAGACCATCATGGACGGCCTGGCCCGCCATGCCCGCATGAGCGGCGCCAACACCCTGTGGGTGCCAGGCACCGACCACGCCGGCATCGCCACCCAGATCGTGGTGGAGCGCCAGCTGGAAGCGCAAGGCGTATCGCGCCATGAGCTAGGCCGCGAGAAGTTCGTCGAGAAGGTGTGGGAGTGGAAGGAAGAGTCCGGCTCGACGATTACGCGCCAGATCCGCCGCATGGGCGCCTCGATCGACTGGAGCCATGAGTACTTCACGATGTCGCCGGAGATGTCCAAGGCGGTCACCGAAGTCTTCGTGCGCCTGTTCGAGCAAGGCCTGATCTACCGCGGCAAGCGCCTGGTCAACTGGGACCCGGTGCTGGGCACCGCAGTGTCCGACCTGGAGGTGGACAACGTCGAGGAAGATGGCTCGATGTGGCACATCCGCTATCCGCTGGCCGAAGCCGATACCGTGCACGGCCTGACCCACCTGACGGTGGCCACCACCCGCCCCGAAACCATGCTGGGCGACGTGGCCGTGATGGTGCACCCGGAAGACGAGCGTTATGCGCACCTGATCGGCAAGTTTGTGCGCCTGCCGCTCACCGGCCGCGATATCCCGGTGATCGCCGACGACTACGTCGACCGCGAATTCGGCACCGGCGTGGTCAAGGTGACGCCCGCCCACGATTTCAATGACTATGCGGTTGGCCAGCGCCACAAGCTGCCGCAGCTGTCCATCCTGACGCTCGACGCCAAGATCGTCGCCGACGCGCCCGCCGCCTATGCCGGCCTGGACCGCTTCGAGGCGCGCACCCGCATCGTGGCGGACCTGGATGCCCAGGGCCTGCTGGCCGAGGTCAAGAAGCACAAGCTGATGACGCCGCGCAGCGAGCGCACTGGCAGCGCCATCGAGCCGATGCTGACCGACCAGTGGTTCGTCGCCATGAGCAAGCCGGCGCCGGAAGGCACCTTTCACCCGGGCCGCTCGATTGCCGAAGTGGCGCTGGACGCCGTGCAGAGCGGCGAGATCAAGCTGATCCCCGATAACTGGAACAGCACCTACAACCAGTGGCTGGAGAACATCCAGGACTGGTGCATCTCGCGCCAGCTGTGGTGGGGCCACCAGATCCCGGCCTGGTACGACGAGGCCGGCAAGTGCTTCGTCGCCCGTAGCGAGGAAGAGGCGCAGGCCCAGGCGCGCGCGGCCGGCAGCACCGGGCCGCTGCGCCGCGAGGACGATGTGCTCGACACCTGGTTCTCCTCGGCCCTGGTGCCCTTCTCGTCGCTGGGCTGGCCTGCCGAGACGCCGGAGTTGCAACATTTTCTACCGTCGTCGGCACTTGTTACCGGTTACGACATCATCTTCTTCTGGGTGGCGCGCATGGTCATGATGACCAAGCACTTCACCGGCAAGGTGCCATTCCATACCGTCTATGTGCACGGCCTGGTGCGGGACTCGGAAGGCAAGAAGATGAGCAAGTCCGAGGGCAACACCCTGGACCCGGTCGACCTGATCGATGGCATCGAGCTCGAGCCGCTGCTCAAGAAGCGCACCACCGGCCTGCGCCGTCCCAAGGACGCGCCCAAGATCGAGAAAAAGACCAAGAAGGAATTCCCCGACGGCATTCCGGCGTTTGGCGCCGATGCACTGCGCTTCACCTTCGCCTCGCTGGCCACGCTGGGCCGTAACATCAACTTCGACACCGGCCGCTGCGAAGGCTATCGCAACTTCTGCAACAAGCTGTGGAACGCCACGCGCTTCGTGCTGATGAACACCGAAGGGCACGACTGCGGCATGGGCCCGTGCAGCAACGACTGCGGCCCCGACGGCTACCTGCATTTCTCGCAGCCGGACCGCTGGATCGTGTCGCTGCTGCAGCGCGTGGAAGCCGAAGTGGAAAAGGGCTTTGCCGAGTACCGCTTCGACAATATCGCCAGCGCCATCTACAAGTTCGTCTGGGACGAGTACTGCGACTGGTACCTGGAACTGGCCAAGGTCCAGATCCAGAACGGCACGCCAGCGCAGCAGCGCGCCACCCGCCGCACGCTGTTGCGCGTGCTGGAAACCGTGCTGCGCCTGGCCCACCCGATCATCCCCTTCATCACCGAAGAGCTGTGGCAGAAGGTAGCGCCGCTGGCCGGCCGCGCCAAGGGCGACGGCAGCGAGACGCTGGCGCTGCAGGCCTATCCCCTGCCCGCCATGGCAAAGATCGACGAGGCCGCCGAGCAATGGACCGCGCAGCTCAAGGCCGTGGTCGACGCTTGCCGCAACCTGCGCGGCGAAATGAACATCTCGCCGGCCCAGCGCATTCCGCTGTACGCTGAAGGCGACAGCGCGTTCCTGACGTCGGCCCAGGCTTATGTGCAGGCGCTGGCGAAACTTTCGGAGGTCAAGGTCTTCGAAGATCAGAATGCCCTGATGGCCGAAGGTGCCGGCGCGCCAGTGGCCATCGTCGGCGGCAACCGCCTGCTGCTGAAAATCGAAATCGACGTGGCCGCGGAACGCGTGCGCCTGTCCAAGGAAATAGAGCGCATCAGCGCCGAACTCGGCAAGTGCCGTGGCAAGCTGTCCAACGAGAGCTTCGTCGCCAAGGCACCGCCCGCCGTCGTCGCGCAAGAAACCCAGCGTCTGTCGGATTTCGAACAGACCCTGGTCAAGCTGCAGGATCAACTACAGCGTTTGCCGGCATGAGCTTTGCATCACCAGCAGGGTTGTCTACACCGAATTGATAAGGAAAACCGATATGGAAACCCGCGTCACCAAGGCTGTCTTCCCGGTAGCCGGTCTCGGCACTCGTTTTTTGCCGGCTACCAAGGCGAGCCCGAAGGAAATGCTGCCGGTGGTCGACAAACCCCTGATCCAGTACGCCGTGGAAGAAGCCATGGCTGCCGGCATCACCGAGATGATCTTCGTCACCGGCCGCTCCAAGCGCGCCATCGAAGATCACTTCGACAAGGCCTATGAGCTCGAAGCGGAGCTCGAGGCCAAGAACAAGCAGGCCCTGCTCACCCTGGTGCGCTCGATCAAGCCGTCGCACGTGGAATGCTTCTACGTGCGCCAGCCCGAGGCGCTCGGCCTTGGCCATGCCGTGCTCTGCGCGGAAAAGCTGGTGGGCGACGCACCGTTCGCCGTGATGCTGGCCGATGACCTGCTGGATGGCGATCCGCCGGTCATGAAGCAGATGGTGGACCTGTACGGCCACTACAATTGCTCGGTGCTGGGCGTGGAAGAGATCGCGCCGGAGCAGAGCCGCTCCTACGGCGTGGTGGCTGGCCGCGAATGGGACGAAGGCGTGATCAAGGTGTCGGACATCGTCGAGAAACCGGCGCCGGAAAATGCACCGTCCAACCTGGGCGTGGTTGGACGCTACATCCTGACCCCGCGCATCTTCGACCATATCCGCAGCCTCAAGCCGGGCGCGGGCGGCGAGTTCCAGCTCACCGATGCCATCCAGTCCCTGCTCAGCCAGGAACAGGTGCTGGCCTACCGCTACAAGGGCGTGCGCTACGACTGCGGCAGCAAGCTGGGCTACCTGAAGGCCACCGTGGAGTTTGCGCTCAAGCACCCGGAGGTGATGGACGAATTCAGCACCTACCTGCGCGCGCGCGCTAATAGCATCTGAGATGCCTGAAGATCTGGAACCATGAAAAAAGCCGCAGAAATGCGGCTTTTTTCATTTGGCGCGGGGCGAGCCCGCATCGAGCTGTCGTCGGTTTAGCGCCGGCGCATGTAGAACACGAAGACCTTGTCCACTTCCTGGTGCGACAGCAGTTCGTTGCCGGTCTGCTTGGCAAACGCCTGGAAATCCCGCGTGGCGCCGGGATCGGTGGCGAGAATCTTGAGAACATCGCCGCTGGGCATGTCGGCCAGCGCCTTCTTGGTGCGCAGGATCGGCAGCGGGCAGTTCAGGCCGCGCGCATCCACTTCTTTCTGGAACTCCATTCCTCTCTTCCTTGGTTCTGTGCGCTCAGGGCCCGGCATGACCCATTGGGACCGTGCCTGCCGCTGTCGCATCGATGACTGATGATTATGGCCGGTATTGTAGCGAAACGCCCGGCTGCCCCAGGCCATCGCGCCGGCGCGGGTCGGGAATGTCCTCGCCAGTCTGGCGATCGAAGAACCGCACCGGATGGCCACGCGAGGCCAGCCAGTCGGCCACCGCGAAGCCCGTGCCCGCCGACCAGATCCGCATGTCCTCGGGCGCCACCAGCTTGTAGTCGGCCAGCTCCTCGGACAACGCGATGGTGCCGCTCGCCTGCACATGGTAGGCGATGATCAGCTCGTTCTTGCGCATGAACTCGTACACGCCGATCAGCGATACCGAGTGCGCGTCCAGGTTGGTTTCTTCCTTGAGCTCCCGCGCCACGCCCTGCTCCGGCGTCTCGTCGCGTTCCATGAAGCCGGTCACCAGCGCGAACATTTTTTCCGGCCACGCGGCATTGCGCGCCAGCAGTAGCTTGCCTTCATATTCCACCACCGCGGCCAGCACGGGGAGCGGATTGTTCCAGTGGACAAAGCCGCACTCTGGCTGGATGCAGGCATCACGTTCGCGGCCGGAATGCGGCAGCAATTCCAGCGGCGAGCCACATTGCGGACAGTATCGGTAAACGGCCATGCGGGAGCTCCTGTTTTTGTCGTCTTGTTATGTTGTCATTTTATAAGGGCGGCGGCGTTCACGCGCCGCAGGCCACGCGCATATCCGCGGCCAGCGCCTCGACGGTTTCCGGCTGCAGATCCCATGAGCACATGAAGCGGCAGCCGCCGGCACCGATAAACGTATAGAAGCGCCAGCCCTTGGCACGCAGCGCCTCGATGGCCGCGAGCGGCAGCTCGGCAAAGACGGCGTTGGACTCGGTCGGGAACATGATGCGCACGCCGGGGATGGTGGCGATGCGCTCATGCAGCAACTGCGCCATGGCGTTGGCATGGCGTGCGTTGCCGAGCCAGACATCGTTCTCGAGCAAGCCCAGCCACGGGGCCGAGATAAAACGCATCTTGGAAGCCAGTTGCCCGGCCTGCTTGACGCGGTAAGCAAAGTCCTCGGCCAGCTTGCGGTCGAAGAACACCACCGCCTCGCCCACCGGCAGGCCGTTCTTGGTGCCGCCGAAGCACAGCACGTCCACCCCCGCGCGCCAGGTGATCTCCGACGGATGCACGCCGAGCGACGCCACGGCATTGGCAAAACGCGCGCCGTCCATGTGCACGCGCAACTGGCGGCGCTTGGCGATGGCGGCAATGGCGCGCACTTCCTCCACCGTGTACACCGTGCCGACCTCGGTCGACTGCGTCAGCGACACCACCTTGGGCTTGGGATAGTGGATATCGGCGCGGCGCGTCACCAGCGCTTCCACCGCATCGGGCGTGAGCTTGCCGTTGGCGCCCGGGGCGGTCAGCAGCTTGGAGCCGTTGGAGAAAAACTCCGGGCCGCCGCACTCGTCGGTCTCGATATGTGCCAGCTCATGGCAGATCACCGAGTGGTAGGACTGGCACAGCGCGGCCAGCGCCAGCGAGTTCGCCGCGGTGCCGTTGAAGACGAAAAACACCTCGCAATCGGTCTGGAACAGGTCGCGGATCCGGTCGCAGACTTTTTGCGTCCACGAATCGTCGCCATAGGCCTGCTCGTGGCCGCTGCCGTTGGCTTCAAGGAAATACTTGAGCGATTCCGGACAGAAGCCGGCGTAGTTGTCGGAGGCGAAATGCTGCATGGGGAGATCCGTGGCGGGTGGCTTGGCGCGTGCCATGGGCGTCGGGGCTTGTGGCCTTTGGCCCGGGGCGGTCTTGGTATGGGGCTGCCTGTTGCGTAGCTGCGCGTGGCTTACTTCTTGTCGGCCCACAACTGGCCGCCGGTGGACCAGTTCTCGCGCTTGATGTCGGTGATGATGATATCCACGGCCGAGGCCGAGCAGCCGAGCGTCTCGCAGGTGACGCGGGTGACTTCCTCGACCAGCTTGCGCTTTTGCTCGATGGTGCGGCCTTCGAAGAGTTCTACGTGGTAAGTCGGCATGGCTGGTTTCCTGTTTCCTGTTGTCGTTTTGTCTTTCGTGGTCCGTTGCGGATTGCCCTGGCGATGCGCGGAGGGATCTGCCAGCACCCGTCAAAGTCAATCGCGGTACGAAACATCGATTCTATCGAGTTTGCGCAACAGCGACGGCCATTCCAGTTCGCCCTCGACGGCGCCGCCGTCGTCAAGCTGTTCGGACGCCCGTTGTGCCAACGCATGCGGCGGCTGCACGACCTGTCCGCCAGCCTGCGCGCCAAGCTGGATCTCGCAGGCCTTGATGAGCGTCGCCATCAGCACATACGCCTCGGCCACGGTCCGGCCAACCGTCAGCGTGCCATGGTTGCGCAGCAGCATGGCGGGATGCCGGCCGAGCGACGCGGTCAGCCGCGCGCCCTCGGCGGGCGTGAACGCCAGGCCTTCGTAGTCGTGATAGGCCAGCCGGCCATAGAAGCGCAAAGCGTGCTGCGAGAGCGCCAGCAGGCCGCAGGCCTGGGCCGATACCGACACGCCGGCGCTGTTGTGCAGGTGCATCACGCACACCGCATCGGGGCGTGCCGCATGCACCGCGCCATGCAGCGCAAAGCCAGTGACGTTGACCGCATGGGTGCTGTCGCCCACCACCTCGCCGCGGCCATTGATCTTGACCAGGTCGCTGGCGCGGATTTCGTCGAAGGCGAAGCCGAACGGATTGATCAGGAAGTGACCGGGCTCATCCGGCACGGCTGCGGAGATATGGGTGTAGATGAGATCGTCCCAACCCTGCCGGGCGCACAGGCGGTAAGCCGCCGCCAGGTCGACGCGCATGCGCGACTCGGCTTGCGTGACGGGTTGAGTGGCGCCCGCGGCACGGGCGGGCTGCAAGGCAAAGGACATGGTTCGGCTCCTGCGCCGCGCGGGTGCCGCGCGCCGGTTCAGCCAACCGGCGCCGGGGGCGGCAAAGGCGATACTGTAGCGCAAGGCAGGCGCTGCGTCAGGACGTGCCCCGGCACCTTGGGGAGGCCGGATTATCTGCGCTGTTGCCGGCTCATCCAGGCGAAGATGGCGCCACCCAGCAACAGGGCCGCCACTGCGCAGCCAAGCGAGGCGGCGAAGCCGCCGGTGCGTGCCACCAGCGCCGTGGCCAGCGGCGGCCCGACGATCTGGCCGAGGCCGTAGCTGGCGGTCATCAGGCCCATCAGGCGCTGCGCCTGTGCGCCCCACAGCCGGCGCGCCTCGCGCATGGCGAACGACACCAGCGCATTGAACGGCAACCCGGCCAGCATGCTGCTGAGCGCGAAACCCGCCACCGTCGGCCAGACCACCGCGATGGCCACGCCGATCGCCTGCATCACATAGGTAAAGGCCAGCAGCCGGCGATTGTCGCGCTCCGTGCTGACGCGCGAGGCCACGAAGGCGCCAATGGTCACCCCCACGCCGAAGATGGGCCAGAACAGGTCTGCCCACAGCGAGCCCGGCATGGCCTGGCGCGCGATCACCGGCAGGAATGTGGCCGTGATGATGTAGCCGAAGCCCGCCAGGCCATAGGCAAAAGTCAGCAGCCAGGTCTCGCGGCCCAGCCGGGGCGCCGCTTGCGCCGGCGCGGTGGGGCCGGCTGCGTGCGCGGTGCGCGGCGCGGGCGTAAAGACATGCCAGACCGCGCTGACCAGCAGCACCGCCAGCGCGCCGAAGGCCAGCCAGCCCCAGTTGGCCCGCCAGCCGGCGCTCACCATGGCAAAGACGGATACGCCCGTGATGACGATGCCAATGCCCGGCCCGCAAAAGATCACGCCACCCAGCGACGCCCGGCCCAGTTCGGCCAGCCGGTGCATGCACCAGGCCGAGCCGTAGACCATGACCATCGCGCTGGCCACGCCGGCCGCGGCGCGCCACAGGCCCCAGGCCGCCATGCCGCCGGGCGCAGCCATGCCAAGCGTCAGCATGACGGTAGCCACCATGCCGAGCCGGACCATGCGCGCCGGGTCGGGCCGGATGAACAGGCAAGCGGCCGCGCCGGCGAAGTAGCCCAGGTAGTTCAGCGTGGCCAGCCAGCCGCCCTCGCCCAGCGTGACGCTGCCGTCGTGCAGCATCATGGGCAGCAGCGGCGTAAAGGCGAAGCGGCCAACGCCCATCGCCACGCCCAGCGCCACCAGCCCCGCCAGGGCCACGGCCCAGACGCCAGGCTGTGCCTGTGCCGGCGCGGCGGCGTCGCGGGGCGCCAGTGTGGATGTGGATTTCATAGGCGCATGCTACGCTCCGATCAGCGAACCGAAAAATGAATAATTGAGAACTCAATCATCTTTTCCAGAGATGATCGTTTGTTCGTCGTCACTTCATCATCACACCCGGCAAGGGGATCGCAATGGACCTGGCTTCCCTGGAAATCTTTCGCTGCGTCGTGGAGGAAGGCGGCATCACCCGCGCCGCCACCCGCCTGCACCGCGTGCAGTCCAACGTCACCACCCGCATCCGCCAGCTGGAGGCCTCGCTCGGGGTCGATCTGTTCCTGCGTGACGGCAAGCGCATGGTGCTGACGCCGGCCGGACAGACATTGTTCGACTACGCCCGCCGCGTGCTGGACCTGGCCGAAGAAGCCCGCCAGGCCGTGCTGCCGGCCAGGCCGCAAGGCCGCCTGCGCATCGCCTCGATGGAGAGCACGGCAGCCAGCCGCCTGCCCGCCGTGCTGGCCACGTATCACCAGGCGTGGCCGGACGTGGAGCTTGAGCTGGTGACCTGCCCCACGCGCCAGGCCTTGCAGGCGCTGGCGCGCTTCGAGGTGGACTGCGCCTTTGTGGCCCAGCCGCTGGACGACCCGGCGCTGGCGTGGCTGCCGGCGTTCGAGGAAGAGCTGGTGCTGATCGCGCGCGAGCGCCATGCCCCCATCCACAGCGCGGCCGACCTGGAAACCCGCACCATGCTGTCGTTCGAGTCCGGCTGCAATTACCGCGGCCGGCTCGAAGCCTGGTTCGGCGCCAGCGGCAGCCCGCCGCGCCGGGTGCTGGAGCTGGGCTCGTATCACGCCATCATTGCCTGTGCGGCAGCCGGCATTGGCGTGGCGATTGTGCCGCGCTCGGTACTTGGCCTGTACCGCGACCTGCCCAAGATCAGCCTCCACGACCTCGGCCAGGCCGGCAAAGTCACCACGTTGCTGGCCTGGCATCCGGCCATGGCCAATACCGCGCTGGGCGCCTTGGCCGATACGTTCCGCGCCCCACGGCCAGGACTGGCCGCGGCCGCCTGAGTCCGCCAGGCGCCGCCACGCCGGGCAAGATGTGCCCGGTCGCCTACACTGGAAGTGGCGCCGCGTTTGCACTCCACGTGCCGGCGTCATTGCCATGAAGCATGTCCCGATGCTCCTGCGATGGCTTGCAACGGCCTTCTGGCTAGCCCTCGTTGCCTTGCTGGCGACACCGCTGGTCCCCGCCACGCCGGCCAATGCGCAGGCGAGCGCGCCCGCGGCCGCCGGCGCCGTTCCCCCCGTTTTCGTCATCCCGCTCAAAGGCGCGATCGGCCCGGCCAGCGCGAGCTTCATCGAGCGCGGCATGGCGCGCGCGCGCGATGCCGGCGCGCAGTTGATCGTGCTGGAAATGGACACCCCTGGCGGGCTGGATCTGTCGATGCGCGAGATCATCCAGGGCATCCTGGCCTCACCGGTGCCGGTGGCGAGCTATGTCTATCCGGGCGGCGCGCGCGCGGCCAGCGCCGGCACCTACATCCTCTACGCCAGCCATATCGCCGCGATGGCGCCCGGCACCAACCTGGGCGCGGCCAGCCCGGTGCAGATCGGCATTGGCGGGCCGCAAAAACCGGAGGCCGCCCCAGCCTCCGCCCCTGCCGGCGCGCCGCCGCAGGACACCATGGAGCGCAAGCAGATGCACGACGCCTCGGCCTATATACGCGGCCTGGCGCAATTGCGCGGGCGCAATGCCGAGTGGGGCGAACGCGCGGTACGCGAAGCGGTCAGCCTGTCGGCCAGCGAGGCGGTCGCACAGAAGGTCGCGGATCTGATCGCGCCCGACCTGCCTGCACTGCTGCGCGCCGTGGACGGCAAGCACATCCAGGCCGCCGGCGCGGAGCGCGTGCTGCGCACGGCGCACGCGCCGGTGCAGGTGCTGGAGCCGGACTGGCGCGACAGCTTCCTGGGGGTCATCACCGACCCCAGCGTGGCGCTGATTCTGATGATGGCCGGCATCTACGGCCTGATCTTCGAGTTCTCCACGCCGGGCATGGTGGTGCCCGGCATTGGCGGCGCGATCTGCCTGCTGCTGGCGCTGTTTGCGCTGCATATGCTGCCCGTCAGCTACGCAGGCCTGGGGCTGATCGCGCTGGGCATCGGCTGCATGGTGGCAGAGCTATACCTGCCCACCTTTGGCGCGCTGGGCGTGGGCGGCATCATCGCCTTTATCTTCGGGGCGGTGATGCTGATCGATACGAATGTGCCCGGCTTCGGCATTCCGCTGTGGTTGATCGGCAGCCTGGCGCTGGCCAGCGCGGTGTTCCTGTTCGCCGTCTGGACGCTGCTCTGGCGCGCCCGTCGCATGCCCTCGATCAATGGCGGCGACGCGATGATCGGCATGCCCGGCGTGGTGCTGGAGGATCTGTGGGATGACGGCTGGGCCGAAATACGCGGCGAACGCTGGCAGGTGCACAGTGCCATGCCGATGACGCACGGCCAGCGCGTGCTGGTCATCGGACGCCACGGGCTGCTGCTCGAGGTCCGCGCCATGGACGGCGCACAGGCAAGCACCACCCCGATTCCCCCATCCACTCAAGGAGCATGATCATGGCATTCGGATTCAGCGCTGGCGGTCTGGTCTTCATCATTGCCTTGCTCATTGTTTCCTCGATCCGCGTGCTGCGCGAGTACGAACGCGGCGTGGTGTTCATGCTGGGACGCTTCTGGAAAGTGAAGGGCCCGGGGCTCGTGATCCTGATCCCGGCGGTGCAACAGATGGTGCGCGTGGACTTGCGCACGGTGGTGATGGACGTGCCGCCGCAAGACGTGATCTCGCGCGACAACGTGTCGGTCAAGGTGAATGCGGTGGTGTATTTCCGCGTGATCGATCCGGAGCGCGCCATCATCCAGGTGGCGAACTTCCTCGAGGCCACCAGCCAGCTGGCGCAGACCACCTTGCGCTCGGTGCTGGGCAAGCATGAGCTCGACGAGATGCTGGCCGAGCGCGAGCAGCTCAACATCGACATCCAGAAAGCGCTCGATGCCCAGACCGATAGCTGGGGCATCAAGGTCTCCAACGTGGAGATCAAGCACGTCGACCTCAACGAAACGATGATCCGCGCCATCGCGCGCCAGGCCGAGGCCGAGCGCGAACGGCGCGCCAAGGTGATTCATGCCGAGGGCGAGTTGCAGGCCTCGGTGAAGCTGCTGGAAGCCGCGCAGATGCTGGCAAGGGAACCGCAGGCGATGCAACTGCGTTATCTGCAGACGCTGACGCAGATTGCCGGCGACAAGAGCTCGACGATCGTGTTTCCGCTGCCCATCGACATCCTCACGCTGGTGGGAAAGCTGAGCCGCGAGTCGACGTGAAAAAAGGCGCCTGGGGCGCCTTTGGGATGCTACGGGGAGGAGTCAGACTCCTGCCAGTTTGCTCCCCTCTCCCCCTGAGGGGAGAGGGAGAGACAGCCGTCGTCATGGCAGATGGTGTTGGCCCCGCCTCAGACCTTGCCCGCCACCCACTCGCCGACGCCAGCCAGCGCCTTGGGCAGGTTGGCCGGCTCCGTACCGCCAGCTTGCGCCATGTCCGGACGGCCGCCGCCCTTGCCGCCGACCTGCTGCGCGACAAAGTTGACCAGCTCGCCAGCCTTGACCTTGGCGGTGGCATCGGCGGTCACCCCAGCGATCAGGCTGACCTTGCCGTCGGCCACTGCGCCCAGCACGATGGCCGCGGTGCCCAGCTTGTCCTTGAGCTTGTCCATGGTTTCGCGCAGCGTCTTGACGTCGGCGCCGTCGAGCTGTGCGGCCAGCACCTTGATGCCCTTGACGTCGATGGCCTGCGCCGCCAGCTCGTCGCCTTGCGAGGCAGCCAGCTTGCTCTTGAGGCGCTCCAGCTCCTTCTCCAGCGCGCGCACCTGCTCCTGCACCTGCCCGATACGCGGCACCAGTTCGGACGGCTGCGCCTTGAGCGCGGCGGCGGCTTCGTTCAGCTTGGCATCCAGCGCTTGCAGGTAATGCAGCGCGTTGTCGCCGGTGATGGCTTCGACGCGGCGGATGCCCGCTGCCACGCCGCTTTCCACCACGATCTTGAACACGCCGATATCGCCGGTGCGGGTCACGTGGGTGCCGCCGCACAGTTCCTTGGAGCTGCCGATCGACAGCACGCGCACGTCGTCGGCGTACTTCTCGCCGAACAGCGCCATCGCGCCGCTCTTGACCGCGTCGTCGAAGGGCATGACTTCGGCACCGGTGGCTGCGTTCTGCAGGATCTCGGCGTTGACGATCTCCTCGACGCGACGGATCTGCTCGTCGGTCATCGGCGCGTTGTGCGAGAAGTCAAAGCGGGTCTTGTCCGCGTCGACCAGCGAGCCCTTCTGCTGCACGTGGCTGCCCAGCACTTCACGCAATGCCTTGTGCATCAGGTGGGTGGCCGAGTGGTTGCGCACGGTGCGCGCGCGGCGCTGCGCATCCACCTGCGCGGTGACGCTGTCGCCCACCTTGAGCGCGCCGCCCGCCAGCGTGCCCTGGTGGCCGAACACATCGGCCTGCACCTTGGTGGTATCGACCACGCTGAACACCGCGCTGCCGCTCTTCAGTTCGCCCTGGTCGCCGGCCTGGCCGCCGGACTCGGCGTAGAACGGCGTGTTATCCAGCACGATCACGCCGGTCTGGCCGGGCTGCATCGTGTCGACGGATGCGCCGTCCACATACAGCGCGGTGATCTTCGCACCGTCCACGCCCAGCTTTTCGTAGCCGTGGAAGGTGGTCTTGTCGCCCTTGTACTCAAGGCCGGCCGCCATCTTGAACTTGCCGGCGGCGCGGGCCTGCTCGCGCTGGCGGTTCATGGCCGCGTCGAAGGCGGCTTCGTCCACCGTCATCTCCTGCTCGCGGCACACGTCCTGCGTCAGGTCCAGCGGGAAGCCAAAGGTGTCATGCAGCTTGAAGGCAAGTTCGCCGTCGAGCACGGTACCGCCCTTGGCCTTGACGTCGGCCAGTGCCGAGTCAAGGATGGACATGCCGTTCTCGATGGTTTCGAAGAAGCGCTCCTCTTCTGCCTTGAGCACTTCCACGACGCGCGCTTCGGCGTCGGACAGTTCCGGATAGGCTTCGCCCATCTGACCCACCAGATCGCCCACCAGCTTGTGGAAGAACGGGGTCTTGCGGCCCAGCTTGTAGCCGTGGCGGATGGCGCGGCGGATGATACGGCGCAGCACGTAGCCGCGGCCTTCATTGCCGGGGATCACACCGTCGACGATCAGGAAGGAGCACGCACGGATGTGGTCGGCGATGACCTTCAGCGAATTGTTGTTGAGATCGGTGGTGCCGGTCTCGCGCGCAGCGCCCTTGATCAGTGCCTGGAACAGGTCGATCTCATAGTTGCTGTGCACGTGCTGCAGCACCGCGGCGATGCGCTCCAGGCCCATGCCGGTGTCGACGCAGGGCTTGGGCAGGCGCGGCATATTGCCTTGCTCGTCCCGGTTGAACTGCATGAACACCAGGTTCCAGATCTCGATGTAGCGGTCGCCGTCTTCCTCGGCAGATCCCGGGGGGCCGCCCCACACGTCAGGGCCGTGGTCGTAGAAGATTTCCGAGCACGGTCCGCAGGGGCCGGTGTCGGCCATCTGCCAGAAGTTGTCGGAGGCGTAGCGCGCGCCCTTGTTGTCGCCGATGCGCACGATGCGCTCGGGCGGCACGCCGACTTCCTTGGCCCAGATGTCATAGGCTTCGTCGTCTTCGGCGTACACCGTGACCCACAGCTTTTCGGCCGGCAACTGGTAGACCTTGGTCAGCAGCTCCCACGCGTACTGGATCGCCTCGCGCTTGAAATAGTCGCCAAACGAGAAGTTGCCGAGCATTTCAAAGAAGGTGTGGTGACGCGCGGTGTAACCCACGTTCTCCAGGTCGTTGTGCTTGCCGCCGGCGCGCACCGAGCGCTGCGACGAGGTCGCGCGGGTGTACGGGCGCTTGTCGGTGCCCAGGAACACGTCCTTGAACTGCACCATGCCGGAGTTGGTAAACAGCAACGTCGGATCGTTCCCCGGCACCAGGCTGGACGAGCGGACCACGGTGTGGCCCTTCGATTCGAAGTACTGCAGGAACTTG
Source organism: Cupriavidus sp. UME77 (assembly GCF_014170355.1). Lineage (NCBI taxonomy): Bacteria > Pseudomonadati > Pseudomonadota > Betaproteobacteria > Burkholderiales > Burkholderiaceae > Cupriavidus > Cupriavidus sp. UME77. The sequence goes on along the minus strand of NZ_LZZU01000086.1, from coordinate 64,930 downwards.
CTGCGGATGTCGGAGACTTTCATGTTCTGGGCAAGGGCGTCCCACGTCGTGGCAGGGCGCTGTCGGTCAAGATGGTTTTGCAAACCGTTGATTATACGGGGAAGCCTGAGCGCGCGGCATTCCGCCGGGGATTCGCCTCGCGCCGCCCGCAACACCGCGCCCCGCCGCGATCCGGGCCGGCCGCGATGTGCTCCCGGCGGCCTGCCGGTGGTAAAGTGCTGGCTGTCCCAGCCGGACGCCCCCGAGCCTGGTTTCGCGCCAGCCTCCGATTGCCCTGCAAGCCGCCACCCAGACCAGACGGCGGGGCCGCCCGGCCTTCCCTCGCCCACCCCTTGCCGGATCCGCAATACACCCCATGGGAGCTTTAAGCCACCTCCGCGTCCTCGACCTGACCCGCGTTCTCGCCGGGCCATGGTGCGCCCAGAACCTTGCCGACTTCGGCGCCGACGTGATCAAGATCGAGCGCCCCGGGGCCGGCGACGATACCCGCACCTGGGGTCCGCCCTGGCTGCAGGACGGCGAGGGCCGCGATACCGCGGAAGCTGCCTATTACCTGGCCGCCAACCGCAACAAGCGCTCGGTGACCTGCGATATCAGCACGCCCGAGGGCCAGGAACTGGTGCGCGCGCTGGCCGCCCAGAGCGATGTGGTGCTGGAAAACTACAAGGTCGGCCAGTTGAAGAAGTACGGCCTGGACTACGACTCCCTCAAGGCGATCAAGCCGGGCCTGATCTATTGCTCGGTGACCGGCTTCGGCCAGACCGGCCCCTACGCGGCGCGCCCGGGCTACGACTTCATCATCCAGGGCATGGGAGGCTTCATGAGCCTGACCGGCGAGCGCGACGACCTGCCCGGCGGCGGCCCGCAGAAGGCCGGCGTGGCCATCTCCGACCTGATGACCGGGCAGTACGCCACCATCGCCGTGCTGGCCGCGCTGGCCCACCGCGAGCGAACAGGCGAAGGCCAGTACATCGACATGGCCCTGCTCGACGTGCAGGTGGCCATGCTGGCCAACATGAACACCAACTACCTGGCCAGCGGCGAAGCGCCCAGGCGCTGGGGCAACGCCCACCCCAATATCGTCCCCTACCAGACCTTCCAGGCGGCCGACGGCTGGATCATCGTGGCGGTGGGCAACGACGGCCAGTTCCGCAAGTTCGTCGCTGCGGGCGGGCGCCCCGAACTGGCCGACGACCCGCGCTTCGCCACCAACCCGCAGCGGGTTGCGCATCGCGATGTGCTGGTGCCGATCCTCGCCGACATGGTCAGGCCGCGCACCCGCGCCCAGTGGATCCTCGACCTGGAGGCCGCCGGCGTGCCCTGCGGCCCCATCAACACACTGGACGACGTGTTCGAGGATGCCCAGGTCAAGGCGCGCGGCCTGCGCGTGGACCTGCCGCACCCGAGCGCCGGCGAGGTCAAGCTGGTGGGCAGCCCGATCAAGATGAGCGCGACGCCGCCCGAGGCCGTGCGCCACCCGCCGCTGCTGGGCGAGCACACCGACGCGGTGCTTGGCGACATGCTGGGCTACACGCCGGAGCAGATAGCCGCGCTGCGCGCCAAGGGCGTGCTGTAGGGTGCTGGCCGCCTGTGTGCCTGCAGTGGCGGCGCGCGGGCGGCAAGCTGAAGTTTGTCGTCGTTGTTCCCATAGCCGTTGCCGTAGCGAGAAAAAGCAAGAACCCTGACCCCGCGCGCGCCGGCGTACGGCGCATGCCTGACCACAAAAGGAGTTTGGATGCTGACCGACGCCCTGCTGGCCTTCCTGCACTACACCTTCATCTTCCTGCTGATCGCCCTGATGACCGCCGAAGCGGTCGTGCTGCGCCCCGGCATGACGCCGCCCGTGCTCAAGCGCCTGTCGATCTACGACCTGCTCTACTTCCTCACTGCCATGGCGGTGCTGGCAACCGGCCTGCTGCGGCTGTTCTACGGCGCCAAGGGCGCACAGTTCTACCTGCACAACCCGTGGTTCCACGCCAAGATCACCGTGTTCGTGGTGATCGCGCTGTGCTCGCTGCCGCCCACCTTCGCCATCCAGCGGTGGCGCCGCCAGGCGCGCAGCCTGCCGGACTTCGTGCCCATGCCCGCCGAACTGAAGTCCGCGCGGCGCTGGGTCATGATCCAGGCCCACCTGCTGATCCTGTTGCCGCTGTGCGCGGTAATGATGGCGCGCGGCATCGGCATGAAATAGGCCGCAGCACCCTCGCCGCCAGATGCCCCAGGGCGCCTGGCGCACCCAGATTCCCGATCCAACCCGACGTATCTCCATGCTCAAGAAAAAACTTGCCGCGGCGCTGCTCGCCGCCGCCCTGCCCGCTATCGGCACCCTTATCGCATTTAGCGCATTTAGCGCCGCGCCGGCCGCCGCAGCGGCAGCCGCCTACCCGACCAAGCCGCTCAAGTTCGTCGTGCCCTACCCGGCCGGCGGCCCGCTGGACACGGTGGCGCGCGCCATCGGCGACAAGCTCAAGGACAGCCTGGGCCAACCCGTGGTGGTGGAAAACCGCCCGGGCGCCGGTGGCAATATCGGCGCCGACTACGTGGCCAAGCAGCCGGCCGACGGCTACACCATCGTGATGGGCGCCGTGGCCACCCACGCCATCAACCCCAGCCTCTTCGCCAAGATGCCGTACGACCCGGTGAAGGACTTCAGCCCGATCACGCTGGTGGCCGACGTGCCCAACGTACTCGTCATGCACCCCGGCAAGGCCGCCGAGCTGCATATCAGCAATGTGCGAGAGCTGGTGGAATACGCGCGCAAGAACCCCGGCAAGCTGGACTACGCCTCGGGCGGCAACGGCAGCGCTGGACATTTATCCGGCGAGCTGTTCAAGAGCATGGCCAAGGTCAGCATGGTCCACATTCCCTACAACGGCGCCTCGCCCGCGCAGCTGTCGGTGCTGTCCGGCCAGACCGACATGATCTTCGATAACCTCGCCTCCGCCTCGGCCAACATCAAGGCCGGCAAGCTCAAGGCGTTCGCCGTCACCACCGCCACCCGCGCCGCCGCCCTGCCCGAGCTGCCCACTATCGCGGAAGCCGGCAAGGGGCTCGGCCTGGAAGGCTTCGACATCTCCACGTGGTTCGGCGTGTTCGCCCCGGCCAACACCCCGAAAGAGATCGTCGACCGCCTCAACCACGAGATCGTCGCCATTCTCAAGACCGACGACATGAAGGCAAAGCTGGCCCGCATCGGCGCCCAGCCGGCACCAACCACGCCGGAGCAGTTCGGCCAACTGGTGCAGCGCGAGCTGAAGAAGTACGCGCAGATCGTAAAAGTGTCGGGCGCCAAGGTGGATTGATATACCAACGGTTGTAGCCGTGTGACCCGCCCCCGGGCGGGGAACACCCCGGCGCGATGCAAAGCGAGCCGTGAAGGTTTGAATTTCCCGTTATGCGGCGCCTCGTTGCCGGGCGAAAAGAGCGGAAACGAGGAGGCCATGTTTGAGTATCGCCATAAGGCGATGCGAGTTTGGCCTCCGGCCGCTCTTTTCGTCCGGCGACGAGGAGTCTTTCGCCGCATCCGGGTCGCCTTCTTTGCCTACTTTCTTGGCGAGACAAGAAAGTAGGTCGCCGCCCCGCAGGGGGGGTGAAACTGCAGTTGCAGTTGCAGTTGCAGCCACCACATCAAGCCTCCCCATCCCGCGGCAACAACAACCCCACCTGAATAATCCGCGGCCCATCCATCCGCGTCACCGTCAGCTTCAGCCCGGCGATCTCCACGGCGTCGCCCTCCACCGGTGGTGATGTAAAGGCCTTCTGCATAGCGGCCTCCAGTGTCCGTGCCGCCTCGGCAGGACTCAACTCCCGCGTCCCGTAAAGCCCGGCCACATCCCGCAGCATGGCCTCCCCGGATAGCAGGAAATCATGGCTAGCCTTGCCCCAGGCAGGTGCCGGCCCAGGCCGATGGAACAACAGTGCAAGCATCGGCACGCTGGTCCCCGGCGCCAGGATCGACACCATATCCCCAGCCCGCAGCACGGTCTGATCGGGCGCAGCCAGCGCTTTGTCCCGCACCACGGTCAGCAGCCGGCAACGGGGCGGCAGTTCGAGCTGGTCGGCGCGCAGGTTTTCAGCCGGCGAATCGCCCTCGACCCTGAACTGCATCACCTCCAGCGCCGGCGCATGGGTGCCCTGCAGCCGCGAGCGGGCCAGCGGCTCCGGATAGGCGGGACGCAGCACGCGCGCCAGCCGCGCGGCCAGCGGCACGGTGGTGCCCTGCAGCAGCAGGCTGGTCAGCACCACCGCAAAGGCGACGCGAAACAGCAAGCCGGAATCGGGCATGCCCTGCAGCATTGGAAACAGCGCCAGCACGATGGGCACCGCCCCACGCAAGCCCATCCAGGCCACGAAGCCCTTCTCCCGGGCACTGAAGCGAAACGGCAGCAGCGCCAGCCAGACCGCCGCCGGGCGCGCCACCAGCATCAGGAATGCCGCCACCGCCACCGCCGGCAGCGCCACTTCCCAGATCCGGTGGGGCGCCACCAGCAGGCCAAGCAACAGGAACATCGCGGACTGCGACAGCCAGGCCATGCCGTCCATCGCCCGCATGGTGTCGGGGCCTACCGCGCGGTCGCGGTTGCCCACCAGGATGCCGGTCAGGTAGACGGCCAGGAAGCCGCTGCCGCCCGCCGTCTGCACGATGGCGAACACCATGGCGCCGCCCGAGCACAGCAGGATGGCCTGCAGGCCTTCGGCCACGCGAATGCGCTCCATCACGTTGGCCATGCAGTAGCCCAGGCCTAATCCGAGCAATCCGCCGACCCCGAACTGCACCACCAGGCGCCACAACAGCGCGCCGGGGCTCAGGCCCGCGGGCGCGGCGATCCAGTCGATCAGGGTGAGGGTCAGGAAGATGGCCATCGGGTCGTTGATGCCGGATTCGATCTCCAGCACGCTCGCCACCCGCTCCTTGAGCCGGATGCCGCTGGTATTGAGCAGCGAGAACACCGCCGCGGCATCGGTCGAGCCGACGATGGCGCCCAGCAGCAGGCCCAGCTTCCAGTCGATATCGAGCACCCAGGCGGCAAACAGGCCCACCAGGCCGGTGGTGACCAACACGCCCACGGTCGCTAGCGACAGCGAGGGTTTCAGCGCCACCCGGAAGGTGGCCAGCCGGGTGCGCAAGCCGCCATCGAGCAGGATCACCGCCAGCGCGAGGTTGCCGACCAGGAAGCTCAGCCAGGTATTGGAGAAGCGGATGCCGCCGGGGCCATCCACGCCGGCCAGCATGCCGACCGATAAAAAGACAAGCAGGAAGGGCACGCCCACGCGCGCCGAGAAGGCGCCCACCACAATGCCCAGCGACATCACGACGGCGCCGATCAGGATGACATGGTCAATGCTTTCCAAAACGGCTTTCCCTTTTTCCCTTTTCCATGCCGTGCCGCATCGGCAACGGTAGTGCAGCCGTTGATGATAGCGCAGCCCTATGACCACTCTGCCGCGCAGACGTGAAAGCGGCACTCGGCAACGGAGCAGGCGGCCCCTGGATGTCTCCTAGGGAGATACCCGCAGATTGACCATTTTTGCAGACATCTGAAAGGTAGCTGAAAGGTCTTCCCCTTAATTTCCTCCCTGCCAGCGGCGGGACGGTTGCGCGCGCGTTTTTGACGCACCGCAACATCCCTAGCCGCACGGATTTCAAGCAGTTTTTTCGAGGAGAATCATTTTGCGCATTCGTAGCCAAAAGGACTTTGCCTCCGGCCTGATGTTCATCCTGGTCGGATTCAGCTTTTCCTGGGTCGCACGCGGGTATTCCATGGGTACAGCCGCGAAGATGGGCCCCGGGTATTTCCCGTTCTGGCTCGGCATCGTGCTCGCCTTGCTGGGCGCGCTGGTGCTGTGGAGTTCCCTGTCCGCCAAGAAGGAAGAAGACCAGCTCGCACGCTGGGACATCAAGACCTTGCTGTGGATCCTGGGTTCGGTGGTGCTGTTCGGCCTGATGCTCAAGCCGCTGGGCATGGTGCTGTCGGTGCTGGTGCTGGTGCTGGTGTCGTCGATGGCCAGCCATGAATTCAGCTGGAAGGGTGCCGTTGTCAACGCCATCGTCCTGGTGATCATCAGCCTGGGCGCCTTCGTCTACGGTATCAATCTTCAGATGCCGGTGTGGCCGGCATTCTTGGCAGGATAAGGAGACGGCCATATGGAACTACTAGCCAACCTGGGCCTGGGCTTCTCGACCGCCCTGACCCTGCAAAACCTCGCATACGCCTTCCTGGGCTGCGTGCTGGGCACCCTGATCGGCGTGCTGCCGGGCCTGGGGCCTCTGGCCACCATCGCCATGCTGCTGCCGGTGACCTACACGCTGCCGCCGGTGGCCGCGCTCATCATGCTGGCCGGTATTTACTACGGCGCCCAGTACGGTGGCTCCACCACCGCCATTCTGGTCAACCTGCCGGGTGAATCGTCGTCGGTGGTGACTACCATCGATGGCTACCAGATGGCCAGGCGAGGGCGAGCGGGGGTGGCGTTAGCCACCGCCGGCCTAGGCTCGTTCTTCGCCGGCTGCGTGGCAACCCTGATCCTGGCCGCGTTCGCAGCGCCGCTGTCGGAACTGGCCTTCAAGTTCGGCCCCGCCGAGTACTTCTCGCTGATGGTGCTGGGCCTGATCGGCGCCGTGGTGCTGGCTTCGGGCTCGCTGGTCAAGGCCATCGCCATGATCGTGCTGGGCCTGCTGCTGGGCCTGGTCGGCACCGACGTGAACTCGGGCGCAGCGCGCTTCTCGTTCGACGTGCCGGAGCTGACCGACGGCCTGAACTTCGTCTCGGTCGCCATGGGTGTGTTCGGCTTCGCGGAAATCATCGCGAACCTGGAACAAAAAGATGCCCGCGAAACCTTCACGGACCACATCACCAACCTGTTCCCGACCAAGGACGACTTCAAGCGCATGATCCCGGCAGTGCTTCGCGGCACGTTCCTGGGCTCCGCGCTGGGCATCCTGCCGGGTGGCGGTGCGGCGCTGGCTTCGTTTGCAGCCTACTCGCTGGAAAAGAAGACCTCGAAGTTCTCGCATGAGTTCGGCAAGGGCGCCATCGAAGGCGTGGCAGGTCCGGAATCGGCCAACAACGCCGCGGCGCAGACCTCCTTCATCCCGCTGCTGACGCTGGGCATTCCGCCCAACGCCGTGATGGCGCTGATGGTGGGCGCGATGACCATCCACAACATCCAGCCGGGCCCGCAGGTCATGACCAGCAACCCCGCGCTGTTCTGGGGCCTGATCGCCTCGATGTGGATCGGCAACTTCATGCTGATCATCCTGAACCTGCCGCTGATCGGGATCTGGGTCAAGCTGCTCAAGGTGCCTTACCGCTACCTGTACCCGGCCATCCTGGTGTTCTGCTGCATCGGCGTGTACTCGGTCCAGAACACCACGTTCGACGTGTTCCAGACCGCGGCCTTCGGCGTGATCGGCTACCTGTTCATCAAGCTCAAGTGCGAGCCGGCGCCGTTGCTGCTGGGCTTCGTGCTGGGGCCGATGATGGAAGAGAATTTCCGCCGCTCCCTGCTGCTGTCGCGCGGCGAGTTCAGCGTGTTCCTGACCCGCCCGCTGTCGCTCGGCCTGCTGATCGCGGCCGCCGTGCTGGTCCTGATCGTGGCGCTGCCGTCGATCAAGAACAAGCGCGAGGAAGCTTTCCAGGAAGAATAAGAGAGCAGGTCCCGCGGCCGGTATCCGTGCCGGCCGCGAGCGACGCTGCCAGAGCAGAACCTCAAGGTGCCGCAAGGCACCTTTTTTTCATGCCTTGCCCGCCGGTGCCCGGATGCTGGCGGCAAGCGCGCCGGCTCGCGCCAGCCAGGCATCCCTCTGCGCGGGCTGCGAGCCCAGTACCGGGCCGAACGCCACGGTGCTGACCGGCTTGATCCCGCAGAACTCCAGCGTGGTATTGCGCATCTGGCGGATGCCCGGCATGCGGTAGATCCATTTGAAATACCAGGGCGGCGTATCCATGGTCACCAGCAGATGCGCCGAGCGGCCCTTCAGGAGCTGATCGGGAAACGCTTTGCCGGCGCGGTACTTGAAGGCGAAGCCGGGCAGCAGCACGCGGTCAAGGAAGCCCTTGAGCAAGGCGGGCGGGCCGCCCCACCAGATCGGGAAGACGAACGCAAGGTGCCCCGCCCATGCCATGGCTTCCTGTGCCTCGACCAGATCGGGCTCGAGGCCCTGGATGGCGTTGTAGCCCGCATGCAGGATGGGATCGAACTTCAGCACATCCAGCCTGAGCAGCCGGACTTCGTGCCCCGCGGCCTCGGCGGAGGCCGCATAGGTACTGGCGATGGCGCCGCACAAGCCATCGTTCGAAGGGTGACCCATGATCACCAGTATTCGCTGCCGCATCGCTACGCTCTCCAAAAAAGGTTGACGCCGCGAGGGTAAGGCTTGCCCCTGGAGGCAGAGTCAAGGCCGCGGGCACGCCACTGCGTCGTGCGGCGGATCGCTGGCCGCTTCGCGTGCTTCGCCACGGCCAAGGCACGCACGGATTTCCGCGCCGATCTCGCCAAGCTCGGCGTCCAGCTTGCACAACCTCTGGATTTCCTCGCGCAGGCTCGCACGCTTGCTGTCGACCTGCTGCACGAGCCGGTGCCAGTCCGGCTCCCCAGCGCCCGCATCCATCACCGGGAGCAGCTCGGCCAGGCGAAAGCCCAGGGCCTGCGCCTGCCGGATCAACCCGACCTGCCTGACCGCGTCGTCCGCGTAGACGCGGTATGAGCCGGCGCGCGTGACCTGCCCTAGCAAGCCAAGCGATTCGTAGTGGCGGATCGCCTTCGGCGACGCGCCCGTGCGCCTGGCAATTTCTCCGATGAACATCCCCGATCCTCCTTGCATTGGTACGAAAGTATGAAACGCCAGCGGCATCCGGCGGCTTGCCCTGGCTTGGCTTATGGCGCGAACCTTGGGCGCGAACCTTGCCGCACGCGCTTCACAGGGTAAGGCTTGCCCCTAGGGGCAGAGTCAAGCCCCCCCGAGGTGCCGTTCGCCGGTGCCAGGGGCATCGAACAGGCCTGCGCAGGCGTCCCGCACGGCCGCCGTGACGTGGCGGCGCGCCTGGTCGCGCCGCTCCAGCATGCCGATGGTGCGCAGCACCGGCGCGCCGCCGATTTCCAGCGGCAGGATGCGCAGCGCCTCGTCCTCCAGCCAGCGCGCACGCTGCAGCAATGGCACCACGGTCACGCCGACCTGCTGGCGCACCAGTTCGACGAGCGCCTCGATCGAGTTCAGCTCGAGGAACTCATTGACGCGCAGATGCGCGCGGCGCAGCGCCCGCTCAACCAGCATGCCGGTGCGCTGTCCGCGGTCGAAGCGCAGGAAGGGGTTGGCCGCCAGCGCTTCGCGTGCGTTCGCCCCCGGGCTATCGCGCCCGGCAATCGCCACCAGCGGCTCCTGGTAAAGCGGCGTCCACACCAATGTGCCGGGCAGGCGGCCCGCCCCTTGCACGAGCATCGCCGCGTCCAGCTCACCGGATTCCACCTGCGCCGCCAGCTCGATCGACTTGGCGCCGACCAGGCGCACGTCCAGCGCCGGGTATTCGCGCTTCATGCGCGCCACCACATGCGACAGGCCGCCCATGACCGACACCACCGCGCCCACCGCAACCGCGCCGGCCATCGCGTCCGGCGCTTCCGGGGGCAGGCGCATCTCGTCGTAGAGCGCGAGCATGCGGCGCGCCTGCGGCAGCAGCTCGCGCCCGCCGGCATTGAGCGCCACCACCCGGCCGCCCCGGTCGAACAGCTCGCGGCGCAGTTCCATCTCCAGCGCGCGCATCTGCAGGCTGACCGCGGCCTGGGTCAGGGCCACCCTCTCGGAGGCGGCGGCAAAGGAGCCGTGGTCGGCCACGGCAACGAAGGTGCGCAGGAAACGGATGGTGCTCATGGGGAGAACGTCATGATGTGCGGCTTGGTGTGGTGTGTGGCTTGGCCTATGTCTTGTCCGGCGCACGTCCAGCGCACCAATACGGCGCATCAATACTTAAGAAAACCTTTAGACATAAGAAAGAAATATTAGCTTTCATTATGATGACCTGCACGGAATAATTGATCCGCAGCACCGCCTGGCAGCATCCGCGGCGGGGGGTGTTGCCCGACGGCCGGCCCCGGCCTGCGTTTGCCTTGCTTCCCCGATCCGGAGATCACCATGAAACACTGGCTGCGCCTATTTGGCACGAGCCTCGCCACGGGACTCGCGCTGAGCGCCGTCCCGGCACTCGCCGACACCTACCCGAACAAGCCGATCCGCCTGATCGTGCCGTTCCCGGCCAGTGGCGCGACCGATTTGCTGGCTCGCGCCATCGCGCAGAAAGTGGGCACCAACATGGGCCAGCAGATCGTGGTCGACAACCGGCCCGGCGCTGGCGGCGCCATCGGCTCCGACATGGCCGCCAAGGCCCCGGCCGACGGCTACACGCTGCTGATCGCCACTACCAGCACGCATTCGATCGGGCCGTACATCAACACGCGCCTGCCGTACAACACCGAGACCGACTTCACGCCGATCGGCCAGGTGGCCATCGCCACCAACGTGCTGGTGGTGCCGAACAGCCTGCCGGTGAAGAACGTCAAGGAACTGATCGACTACGCCAAGAAGCATCCGGGCGAGCTGAACTATGCGTCCAGCGGCAATGGCACCGTGGTGCACCTGACCGCCGAAGCCTTCAAGGCGCAGGCCGGCGTATTCATCACGCACATCCCGTATCGCGGCACCGCGCTGGCCGTGCCCGACCTGATCTCCAACAAGGTGCAGATCCTGTTCGACAGCATCGTCTCGGGCCTGCCGCACGTGAAGGACGGCAAGCTCAAGGCGCTGGCCGTGACCAGCCTGAAGCGCTCGCCGCTGGCGCCCGAGATCCCGACCGCCAGCGAGTCCGGCCTGCCCGGCTTCGAGTCCGATACCTGGTTCGGCATCTATGGCCCCAAGCAGATGCCGGCCGATCTCGTGAACCGCCTCAATGCCGAGTTCAACAAGGCGATCCAGGCGCCCGACGTGAAGGAGCGCCTGGGCAAGCTGGGCGCGGAACCCGTTGGCGGCACGCCGGCCCAGTTCGCCGCGATGGTCAAAAAGGACAGCGCGCGCTGGGGTAAGCTGATCAAGGATCGCAAGATCACCGTGGAATAACGTACGAACGCTGGCAAGCCCGCCGCGGCATTGCGGCCAGGCGCTGCCAGCGCATCGAACCGAGACAAGCATGCAGAACTTCAACTGGACCAATCCCTACCCTTCCGTGCGCATCCCGCTGTTCGCGCGCAACGTGGTGTCCACCTCGCACCCGCTGGCGGCGCAGGCCGGCCTGCGCATGCTGCTCAAGGGCGGCAACGCGGTCGATGCAGCCATCGCGGCGGCGGCGGCCATCACCATCGTCGAGCCGGTCTCGTGCGGCCTGGGCAGCGATGCTTTCGCGATCCTGTGGGATGGCAAGGAAATGCACGGCCTGAACGCTTCGGGCGTGGCGCCGGCGGCATGGAGCCCCGAGTATTTCAAGAACAAGTACGGCACGGATGCCAACGGCATCGCCAAGCGCCCCGTGCGCGGCTGGGACGCCGTTACCGTGCCGGGCGTGATTGCCGGCTGGGCCGCGCTGCATGAGCGCTTTGGCAAGCTGCCCTTTGCCGAGCTGATGGAGCCCGCCATCGAGATCGCCGAGCGCGGCTACGCCGTGCCGCCGGTGGTGGCGCACAAATGGGCCGCCGCCGTGCCGGAACTCAAGGACCAGCCTGGCTACGCCGAGGCCTTCATGCCCAATGGGCGCGCACCCAACGTGGGCGAGAAGTTCACGCTCAAGGCTGCCGCCGACACGCTGCGCAAGATCGGCGCCAGCAATGGCCGCGCCTACTACGAAGGCGAGATCGCCGAGAAGATCGTCGCCTTCAGCAAGGAATGCGGCGGCGCCATGACCGCCGACGACCTGCGCAACTACAAGCCGGACTGGGTCAAGCCGATCAGCAAGGCCTATCGCGGCTACGAGCTGCACGAGATCCCGCCGAACGGCCAGGGCATCGCCGCGCTGGTGGCGCTGGGCATCCTCGACCAGTTCGACATGGCCGCGCTGCCGGTGGACTCGGTCGAGTCGCAGCATCTGCAGATCGAAGCAATGAAGCTGGCCTTTGCCGATCTCTACCGCTACGTGGCCGACCCGGGCAGCATGGAAGTCACGCCCGAGCAGATGCTGGACGACGCATACCTGAAGTCGCGCGCCAAGCTGATCGACATGGAGCGCGCCACGCACTTCGATTTCGGCATGCCCAAGGTCGGCGGCACCATCTACCTGACCGCCGCCGACGAGAACGGCATGATGATCTCGTTCATCCAGTCGAACTACATGGGCTTCGGCTCCGGCGTGGTCGTGCCGGGCACCGGCATCAGCCTGCAGAACCGCGGCGTGGGCTTCTCGATGGACCCGAAATCCCCCAACGTGGTGGCCGGCGGCAAGCGCCCCTTCCACACCATCATCCCGGCCTTCCTGACCAAGGACGGCCAGCCGGTGATGAGCTTCGGCGTGATGGGCGGCGACATGCAGCCGCAGGGGCATCTGCAGACCGTGGTGCGCATGGTGGACTACAACCAGCAGCCGCAGGCGGCCTGCTGCGCGCCACGCTGGAAGGTCAACCGCGACTTCACGCTGGACGTTGAATCCACCATGGATCCGGCGGTCGTTGCTGGCCTGAAGGCTCGCGGCCACCAGCTCAAGTCGGTCGACGACCCGTACATGGATTTCGGCTCGGGGCAGTTTATCTGGCGCCTGTCGGAAGATGCCGAGCATGGCTATGTGGCCGCCAGCGACAGCCGGCGCGACGGACAGGCCGTAGGGTTTTGAGTACCCATAGGTAGTACTGGGAGCGCCCACCGCAAGGTGGGCGTTTTTTGCCTGTGCACTGCCAGTGCGGATCACCTTGACGTGGCGACCGACCTCACCTTAAATTTCTGTATTGACAGAAACTACTGATAAAACGCAAGACGGATCGCACCACGCGAGGAGAGCATGACATGAGCACGCCCGCATTGACGCTGTTCTTCGACGGCAGCTGCCCGCTTTGTTCTGCCGAAATGCGCCGCATGGCCAGGCTCGACCGCCACGGCCGGCTGGGATACCTCGACATGCGCGGCGAGGGCTTCGATCCCGCGGCCTACGGCACCACCTTCACCGCCATGGATGCGGAACTGCATGGCGTGCGTGCCGACGGGCGTTTGCTGGTTGGCATTGACTGCGTCGCCGAGAGCTATGCGCTGATCGGCCTGGGCTGGCTGGTGTGGCCGCTCAGGCTGCAGGCTACCCGCCCGGCGTGGCAGCACCTCTATCGCTGGTTTGCGCGCAACCGCTATCGCGCCAGCCGGCTGCTGGGCTATGGCTGCGCGGACGGCGCCTGCACGCCGGGCCGGCGCTGAGCCAGGCGCTTCACCTAACTGTCTGCAACTGGCCTGCTTGCCAAGGCGACGACTGTGCATGGCGTGCGCCGCGTAGGGCACTACACTGAGGCCTTCGCCTTTGCTTTCGCCCCGACCGCCATGACCACCTACGCTTTCCGCCTGCTCAACGTCTTCGCCGAATCCACCTTCGGCGGCAATCCCCTGTGCGTGTTCGAGGATGCGCGCGGGCTCGACACGGCCACCATGCAGGCCCTGGCGCTGCAGTTCAACCTGTCCGAAACCACCTTCATCCTCCCCTCCGGGCAGGCCAGCGCGTACGTCCGGATTTTCACCACGGGCTACGAGATGCCCTTTGCCGGCCATCCCACGCTGGGCACCGCCCATGTGGTGCGCGACCTGGCCGCTACCGGCGATGCGCTCACGCTGGAGTTCAAGGCGGGCGTGGTGCCGGTAACCGCGCAGGGCGACGTGTGGACCTTCACCGCGCCGCATGCGGGTGCGCCCAGGACGGCGCCGGCGGGCCTGCCGGACGCGCAGATGGCATCGCTGCTCGGGCTCGCCGAGACCGACCTGCTGGCGGCGCCGATCTGGGTCGACACCGGCGCCGACCAGCTGATGGTGGCCGTGAAGAGCGTGGATGCGGTGCGCCGCGCGCAGCCTGACAGCGCACGCCTGGCGTCCTGGCCGCAGAGCAGCCTGGGCCGCAAGACGGCTTACGTCTTCGCGTTCGACCCGACCCGGCCGGGCCAGGTGGTGTCGCGCTATTTCTTCACCAAGCAAGGTGGCGGCGTGGCCGAGGACCCGGGCACCGGCTCGGCCTGCGCCAACCTGGGCGGCTGGCTGATCGCCAACGACCACGCGCTGCCGGCCGCCTACCAGGTCTCGCAGGGCGAGGCGGTCGACCGGCCGTGCACGCTGCGCCTGGAAGTCACCGGCGGGCAGGCCATCCGGGTGGGCGGGCGCGTGATCGAGCTGGGACGCGGCACCATCAACCTTTAACGCGCAGGACTGCGGCGCCAACGCGACAAAGGGTGCGCTACTGCGTTACAGTGAACGTCTGCCCGGCCTTCCCAGCGCCCTGACGAGCGCCCCCACATGCGCCTCCCACATCCGCCACCCGACATGACCACGCCGCACGCCCTGACCACGCTGGCCGAGCTGGAGGCCCACTACGCCGAAGCCGGCGAAGCCTCGCTCGCCAAGGAAGTCGACTACCTGCACCCGCACTACCGTGCCTTTGTCGAAGCCGCCCCGCTCTGCCTGCTGTCCACGGTGGGCGCAGAGTACGCGGAAGTCTCCCCGCGCGGCGACGCGCCGGGCTTTGTGCAGGTGCTGGACGAGCGCACGCTGCTGCTGCCGGACCGGCGTGGCAACAACCGCCTGGACAGCCTGCGCAACATCATCGCCGACCCGCGCGTGGGCCTGCTGTTCGTGATCCCGGGCGTCAACGAGACCATCCGCGTGGCGGGCACCGCCCATGTCTCGGTGGACCCGGCGCTGATCGCGCGCTGCATCGTGGATGGCAAGGCGCCGGCCACCGTGCTGGTGATTTCGATCCAGTCGGTGTTCTTCCAGTGCGCCCGCGCGCTGGTACGTTCCAAGCTGTGGGCCCCGGAAACACAAGTGGCGCGCACCAGCCTGCCGAGCAATGGCACCATCCTTGCCGCCGTGAGCCGGGATCCCTTCGACGGCGTCGCCTACGACGAGTCACAGCCCGCGCGGATGAAGCAAACCCTGTATTGATCCCATGTACACGCCAAGCCACTTCGCCAGCACCGAAAGCGACGCCATCGACGAGGTCATGCGCCGCTACCCCTTTGCCACGCTGATCGGCAACGACGCCGACAGGCTGCCGTTCGCCACCCACCTGCCGGTGGTGGCCCAGCGCAGCGGCGACGCCTGGCAGATCGACGGCCATATGGCGCGTGCCAACCCGCACTGGCGCTGGCTGGAGCAGACGCCCAGCGCCCTGCTGGTGTTCCAGGGGCCACATGGCTATGTGTCGCCAGCGTTGTACGAGCAAAAGCTGTCGGTACCGACCTGGAACTACGTGGCCGTGCATGTGTACGCAGAGATCGCCACCATCCATGACGCCGACGCCAAGGATGCGCTGCTCAAGCGCTTGATCGCGCAGAACGAGCCTGGCTACGCTGCGCAGTGGCGCGCGCTGCCGGAGGATTTCCAGCAGAAAATGCTGGGCGCGATCGTGGGCCTGCGCATCGTGCCCACGCGCATCGAAGCCAAGTTCAAGCTCAGCCAGAACCGCCCGGCAGGCGACCGTGCCCGCATTCTCGCGGCCCAGCAGGAGGGCAGCCCCATCGAGCGCGACATGGCAGCGTGGATGGCGCGCATGACCGGCGCATGATGGGCACCTGAACCCGCAGCAATCCCCAGCCGCGCGCCACTTAGAGGCTGCTTCAACATGAAGCGAAGCGGTTCTGGCTAGGCGCGCGGCAGCCACTCAGGCGCGTGCGTGCCCAGGGGCACCGATGGCAGCGCCCAGTACGCGGGCGTCTCGGACAAGCGTCCCGCGTGCGACACCGCGCGCAGTTCGCCAAAGCCCGACGGCAACGTCACCAGCAGGTCTTCCACGTCCTCAAAGCACTGGTCCGGCGCCTGCAACCCGCCCTCGACCCGGCCCAGGCCGCGCAACCACTGGCCAACCTGCGCCAGCGACACCCGCACATGCCAGCTGCCGCCCTCGGCCGCACGGCGATGCAGCCCGGCCATGGCGCCAAGCGCCAGCAGGTAGCCGGCGGCATGATCCAGCACTTGCGCCGGCAGAGGCAGCGGCTCCTCGCTGCGCGCTGCGAACGCTTCGGCCTGATTGAAACCGCTGGCAGTCTGCACCAGCGAATCGAAGCCGCGCTTGCCAGCCC
Organism: Cupriavidus sp. UME77; assembly: GCF_014170355.1. NCBI lineage: Bacteria > Pseudomonadati > Pseudomonadota > Betaproteobacteria > Burkholderiales > Burkholderiaceae > Cupriavidus > Cupriavidus sp. UME77. The sequence goes on along the minus strand of NZ_LZZU01000086.1, from coordinate 48,697 downwards.
AAGGACCCACATGTCCATAGGCACTTAGCGTCACATAGACGATGCCCGGGCGGGCGCGGGCCACCGCCTCCGGCCCCACGCCCAACTCCGCCAGCCCCTGCGGGCGATAGCCCTGGATCAGCACGTCGGCGCCGTGCAGCAGCTTGTGCAGGGCGCGCTTGTCGTCGGGATCGCGCAGGTCCAGCTGGCAGGCGCGCTTGCCGCGCCCGGTGTCGATCACCAGCGGGGCAATGCTGGGCAGGTGGGCCGCGCTCACCTGCAGCACATCGGCGCCGTGCGCGGCCAGCGTGCGTGCGGCTACCGGCCCGGCGATGACGCGGGTGAAATCCAGCACGCGCACGCCGCACAGCGGGCGCGCGCCGTCCGTGGGCAGCGCGGCAAGCGGCTGCGGCGGCGCTTCGCCGATGCGCTCGATGGTCAGTGGCGGCATGCCGTGCAACGCCTGCCCCTGCGGATGGCGGTCCCACTCGTCGAAGCTGCGCAGGGCGGCCACGACCAGGCCGGCGTCGGAGGCGGTGGCCTCGAAGGCCTCGGCATCCCATTTCTGCAAGGCCGAGCGCACCGCGGCAAGATCGTGCGGGCAGCCCAGGATGCGCAGCACGCCGTCCCGATGATGGGGGAAATTGGCATGCACGCGTACCCAGCGGCCGTCGCCGCAGCGGTAGAGGCCAGACACCTTGTCGCTGAACTCCGGCGCGGGCTCGCCGCCCACGCGCAGGTAGCGCTCGCTGCGGAACTCCGCCACGGCGTGGCGCATGTCGACGGCCACGTCCTGCCAGCGCCCGCTGCGCTGCTGCCACAGCATGGCGGCGGCCAGCGCCGAGGCGCCCAGGCTGGCCTGGGCGGCCGTGCCCACCGCGAACGACGACGGCAGCACCGGATCGGCACCGCTGAGCTGCAGCCGGCCCAGGGCGGCGGCTGGCAGCCCGGCGGCCAGCCAGAGCCCGGCTACGGCCTCAAGCGGGGTTGGGCGGGTGGCTTGGGAAATCGTTGGCGTCGGCATGGCGGCAAGGCTCCACAGGGCGGGTGCGCTCTCTCCATCCTAGGCCGTGCCGGGTGTTTTTGCGCCCGTGCGCGGAGTTTGCACGACTCTGGTCCCCGGCACGGTAAAATCACCCGATCCGGCATTCCGCCATGCAATCGAGCAGCGCGGCAGGCTGCGCGCCAGACTCCGGCCGCCGCCCCGCCTCCTGACTTAACCGCCCACCGGCGCCACCATGAGCAACGACCCCAAAGCCAACGACAGCACGACCGCCGCATCCAATTTCCTGCGCAGCATCATCGACCAGGACCTCACCGCCGGCACCTACGCCGGCCGCCAGGATGCCCAGGGCGAGCCGTTGCCCCCCGTCATCACCCGCTTCCCGCCGGAGCCCAATGGCTACCTGCATATCGGCCACGCCAAGAGCATCTGCGTGAACTTCGGCATGGCGCGCGATTTCGGCGGCCGCTGCCACCTGCGCTTCGACGACACCAACCCGGTCAAGGAAGACACCGAATACGTCGATTCCATCATCGACGCGGTGCACTGGCTCGGCTTCAGCTGGGACACCACGGCCAAGGACGGCAGCAAGCAGCCGCACCTGTATTACGCCAGCGACTACTTCGACCAGCTCTACGCCTTCGCCGAAAAGCTGATCGAGCGCGGCGTCGCCTACGTGGACAGCCAGAGCGCCGAGCAGATCGCCACCAACCGCGGCGACTTCTCCCGCCCGGGCACGCCCTCGCCGTTCCGCGACCGCAGCGTCGAGGAAAACCTGCAGCTGTTCCGCGACATGCGCGACGACAAGTACGCCGACGGCGAGCACGTGCTGCGCGCCAAGATCGACATGAACGCGCCCAACATCGTGATGCGCGACCCGGTGATCTACCGGATCCGCCACGCGCATCACCACCGCACGGGCGACAAGTGGTGCATCTACCCGATGTACGACTTCACCCACTGCATCTCGGACGCGCTGGAGAACATCACGCATTCGCTGTGCACGCTGGAGTTCGAGAACAACCGCCCGCTGTACGACTGGGTGCTGGCGCAGCTGCGCGAATGCGGCGTGTTCAGCGAGCCGCTGCCGCACCAGTATGAGTTCGCCCGCCTGAACCTGACCTACGCCATCACCAGCAAGCGCAAGTTGCTGCAACTGGTCGCTGAAAACCGCGTGGACGGCTGGGACGATCCGCGCATGCCCACCATCGTGGGCGTGCGCCGCCGCGGCTTTACGCCCGAATCGATCCAGTTGTTCTGCGAGCGCATCGGCGTGGCCAAGTCCGATAGCTGGATCGACATGAGCACGCTGGAAGGCGCCGTGCGCGACGACCTCGACGCGCGCGCCGCGCGCGGCGCCGCCGTGCTGGATCCGCTCAAGCTGATCCTGGACAACTACCCGGAAGGCCAGAGCGACGACTGCACGGCGCCGGTGCATCCGAAAAAGCCGGAACTGGGCATGCGCGTCTTCCCGCTCACGCGCGAGCTGTGGATCGAGCGCGACGACTTCAGCGAAGCGCCGCCCAAGGGCTACTTCCGCCTGTTCGCGCCCAAGGAGGACGGCACCCCCGGCAGCAAGGTGCGCCTGCGCCACGGCTACGTGATTGAATGCACGGGCGTGGACCGCGACGCCGACGGCAAGGTCATCGCCGTGCACGCCAACTACCTGCCCGAGACGCGCAGCGGCACGCCTGGCGCGGACAGCGTCAAGGTCAAGGGCAACATCCATTGGGTCAGTGTGGCGCACGCCTATGAAGCCGAAGTGCGGCTGTACGACCGCCTCTTCAACGACCCGAACCCGGACGCCGGCGGCAAGAACTTCCTCGACGCGCTGAACCCGGACTCGAAGAAGATCGTCACGGCCTACCTGGAACCCGGCCTGGCGCAAGCCGCTCCGGAGGATCGCTTCCAGTTCGAGCGCCAGGGTTACTTCGTGGCCGACCGCGTGGATTCGAAGCCGGGCAAGCCAGTCTTCAACCGCATCGTCGGGCTGCGCGACAGCTGGGGGAAATAGGCCCATGCAAACCGTAACCTTCCCGCTGGAGGGCGAGCATATCGCCCTGAACGACCTGCTCAAGGTCGCCGGCGTGTGCGACAGCGGCGGCGCCGGCAAGGCGCTGGTGGCGGCCGGCGAAGTCTCGGTCGACGGCGCGGTGGAATCGCGCAAGACCGCCAAGATCCGCGCCGGCCAGGTGGTCAGCGTGGCTGGCGTGAAAATCCGCGTGGTGGCAGCCTGAGGCCGTCGCCTTCGCATGCACGCCCGGCGCCCGGCCAGTCCGGTCGCCGGGCGTTTTCCTCCAAGCAAAGGAAATGACAATGCCGATCGCATTCTGGTGTGTGCTGCTGGCGGGGATCCTGCCCGTCGTGACGGTGGGCGTGGCCAAGGCGAGCGGACGCGCCTACGACAACCACGACCCGCGCGGCTGGCTGGAAAAGCAGGCCGGGCGCGCGCGGCGCGCCGACATGGCGCACCGCAATCACTTCGAGGCCTTCCCCTTCTTCGCCGCGGCCGTGCTGTGCGCCACGCACCTGCAAGCACCGGCGGCGCGCATCGATGAACTGGCGCTGGTCTTCCTTGCCGCGCGCATCCTTTACACCGTGTGCTACCTGGCCGATCGCGCCACCTTGCGCACGCTGTGCTGGACCATCGGCTTCCTGTCGGTGATCGGTATCTTCCTGTTGCCGGTGTTCGTCCACTGAGGACACGCATCATGCGGCTTTCGACAACCGTCGCTTGCGTGCTCTGCCTGCTGGCGCCGTGCCTGCCCGGCATGGCGCAGGCGGAGCCCGTCAACTTCACGGTGGACCCGACGCACACCACGGTGTATTTCGCCGCCACCCACTTTGAGCGGACCTCGGTGCGCGGGCGCTTCGGCAAGATCGATGGCCGCATCAGCTTTGACGAAGCCAGCGGCAGCGGCGCGATCGATTTCACGGTCGATGCCGACTCGGTCGATTCCGGCAACCGCACGCTGGACGGCATCCTGCGCTCGGCCCAGTTTCTCGATGCCCAGAATTTTCCCGTGGTCCGGCTGCGCGCGAATCGCTTCGTGCGGGACGGGGACCGGCTGGTGGCCGTGGAAGGCGAGCTGACCCTGCATGGCGTTACGCAGCCGCTGCGGCTGGAGGCCGAGCGCTTCAGCTGCGGCGAGATCTCCCTGTTCGGCATCAAGCGCCACGTGTGCGGCGGAGACTTCCGCGCCGTGCTCTCGCGCAGCGCGTTTGGCATGACCCGCTTCCTGCCAGATGTCGGCGATACCGTGGTTCTGACCCTGTCGGTGGAAGCCACGCCAGCCCTGCCGGCGCTGGAGTGACAGCCACGCCACGCTCGCCTTCCTGCCGCCGCGACATGTCGGCCCCGCGACACCTGAAAGCCGAAATTCTTCTGTAGAATCAGCGGTTTGCATTTTTCCGGCCGGCCCTTTCCCGGCCTCCGCCTGAACGGGGAACCCGAGAACAATGATCACGATTCAAGTTGGGGATGTGGTGGCGGCCTCGCTAGCCGCCGCGGGCGCCTGCCTGATCTGCAGTATCCCGATGGCCTTCCTGCGCAATTTCCCCGCGTGGGCGCTGCGCACCTATGGGCGCCGCGCGGTGCTGGTGCCCCTGCTGATCCTGCCGGTAGGCAGCTGGCTGGCCAGCCTGGCCCTGTCGGGACAGATCGACAGCCCCGCCGGGCACGCCATGGTGATCGCCATCGCGTTTCTCTGCCTGACGCTGGCGTCGGCGCTGCTGCGCTACTACCTGAGCGATTACAAGAAATCCCGCTGAAACGCCGCCAGGCCCACCATGAGCACGCCCCTGCGCTTTGACATCGAGGCCGGCGCCGAAACGCTGGCTGCCGACCGCATCGACACCGGCAACGGCGCGAGCTGCCTGCTGCTGCACGGCGCAGGCAACAGCCACCGCGCACGCTGGCTGGCCTTGCGCCAGGCGCTTGCCGCGCGGGGCGTGGGCAGCGTTGCCATCGATTTCTCCGGCCACGGCGAAAGCTCTGCGCGCACGCCCAACTCGCTGGCCAAGCGCCTGCGCGAAGCCCGGGCGGCGCTGGCGCACCTTGACGGCACCGCCCCGCGGGCCGTGATCGGTATCAGCATGAGCGGGGAAATCGCCGTGCGGCTGGCCGCGGACCCGCGCAACCATATCGGTCGGCTGCTGACGCTGGTGGGTGCCGCCTATGACCCCGCCGCGTTCGAGCTTCCCTTCGGCCCGGCCTTTACTGCAGTGCTGCGCACCCCCGGCAGTTGGCGCGCCTCGCTCGCCTTCGACCTCATTGCCGGGTTCCGCGGCCGCCTGACGCTGGTACGCGGCGCCGAGGATGCGGTCATTCCGCCCGGCATCGCCGATACGCTCGCCGAGCGCGCCGGCCTGGCCGAGCGCGTGGAGGTGATCGACCTGCCGGAGACCGGCCACTTGCTGGGCGAGGCCTGGCAAAACCAGCCCGGCTTTGCCAACAGGCTGAGTGCGATCGCGCTACGCGCCGTGGGCGCCTGAGCGGGCACTTGAAAGTCCGGCGCGAGATCGCCCTGCCCGATTCACGTATGATGCGGCCTTTCGCTTCTCGCAGCCTTTGCCGCCCCCGCTTCCTTCATGGCTCTTAAATCCACCATCTACAAGGCCGAACTGTCCGTCTCCGACATGGATCGGCCCTATTACGGCAGCCACGCCCTGACCATTGCCAAGCACCCGTCGGAAAACGACGCGCGCATGATGGTGCGGCTGCTGGCCTTTGCCTGCGAAGCCAGCGACACCTTGACCTTCACCCGCGGCCTGGACGAGCCCGACGAGCCGGACCTGTGGGAGAAGACCCTCACCGGCGACGTCGCACACTGGATCGAGCTGGGCCAGCCCGACGAATCGCGCCTGAAGCGCGCCGCGGCCCGTGCCGATCGCGTCACCGTGTTCACCTACAATGGTGCGAGCGCGCGTGAATGGTGGAAGGGCATGGCCGGCAAGGCTGGCAAGCTGCGCAACGTGACCATTTACAATGTGCCGGCCGAGGCGGTAGAAGCACTTGCCGCCCTGGCCCAGCGCGCCATGCGGCTGTCGGTGACGATCCAGGATAGCGAGATCTGGGTCAGCGACGACGACCACAACGTCCGCATCACGCTCGAAGTCCTGCAACAGCCCGCGGGCTGAGCCAAACCCGTTCAACCAATCCGCCCGGTGCGGCCGGTTTGCCGCCAGCCTCATCGAACCCGTGACCCTCGCTGATACAGCACAAGGAAGCCATCCATGAATACCACTCCCTCCGGCCTGCAATTTGAAGACACCGTCACCGGCGAAGGCGCCGAAGCCACGGCAGGCAAGCATGTCACGGTGCACTACACCGGCTGGCTCTACGAGAACGAGCAAGCCGGCCGCAAGTTCGACTCGAGCAAGGACCGCAACGACCCGTTCGTGTTCCCGCTGGGCGCCGGCCACGTCATCCGCGGCTGGGATGAAGGCGTGCAAGGCATGAAGGTTGGCGGCACTCGCCGCCTGGTGATCCCGGCCGAGCTGGGCTACGGCGCGCGCGGCGCGGGCGGCGTGATCCCGCCGAACGCCACGCTGCTGTTCGAAGTGGAACTGCTGGCAGTCTGATCGCCTGGCCGCCGCTACGGCGGCGGCCAATCGCATCCGTCCGCGCCTTGCGCGGATCGCACAAGAATGAGGGGCGCCCACGGGCGCCCCTCATTGCATTGCGTGTATTGCGCCGCGGACAGGCCGCGATCAGAAACTGATCGCGGCGTTGCCCACGTCGACCCGGACCTTGTCGCGGTCCAGCAGGCGGGCGGCATGGCGGGCGTAGTCCTGGGCCCACGCGGCATCGCCGCTGAAGCGCTGCTCGCCGGAGAACTTGGCCACGCTGAGGATCTTGTCGATCACCAGCACCTTGCCGACCGGACTGGAGGCCTGGCAATCAAGCTCGGCGTACTCGCGGTCGAACCAGCGCCAGCCAGCATCCTCGGTGACCGCAGCCAACTCTGCGTCGCCAATGGTGAAGCCAAATTCCTTGCCGGTACCGAAAACTACCGTGAGCGTGCGCGCCATAGCCTGTTCTCCTGGTTGATGCCCCATTGTAAAGACATAGCAGGCGAAACCGCCACCTTGCCCAGCAGATAGTGCCAGTCCGCGACAGGAATCCCTGCGTCACCCGGACAATTCGCAGCGCGGCGCCAGCACCGCCTGCGCCACCTCGGCGCCTGGCTGCTGCGCGAAGGCGACCCAGGCCAGCTTGCGCGGGTCGGCCCCGCTTGGCAGCGGCACGCTGCCCGACCAGGCCAGCCCCTCGGCCGGCACCGCGAAGGGGCCCAGCCAGAGCCGCACGACACGCTCGTGATGCAGCGTGGCGCCTTGGTTCTCGCCGGCCTTCACCGACGACACCAGCCCGTCCTCGACCAGCGCGGCATAGGCCTGCAGTGGCCCTGAGCGGGCCGCCGGCGTCACGCTCAGCGCAACCTGCACTTGCCCGGCGGAGAGCGCCTGCCAGCCCAGCCGAAGCGAGGCGCCGGGCGCTTGCGCGTTAATCTCGGCCACGCGCGCCGCGACCTCGCCTGCGTCGTGCCAGCGGCGCTGCTCGCGCGCGCCGACAAACACCTCGGGCGTATATACCGTATGACTGCCGACGGCGCCCGCCAGCGCGCGCTGGCGGGCAGTAAACACCGGGCTGGCAAAGCGGTCGCGCCAGCCCAGGCTGTCCCAGTAGTCGACGTGCAGCGCCAACGCCAGCGCCTGCGAGGCTGGCAGCCGAGCGGCCTGCGTGCCGAGCCAGTGATCGGCAGGCGGACAGCTGTTACAGCCCTCCGAGGTGTAGAGCTCGATCAACGCTAGCCGCTGGGGCGGGCTGTCATGCAGGCATGCGGCCGGCACGGCGCTGGCCGCCGCGCGCACCGGGCCGGCCAGCGCAGCGAGCAACAGCATCGGCGCCCAGCGCATTGGCCAAGACCTGGGCTTGCAGGATTTGCGCGATGGGGTGCGCGGCCCGGCTTCCCGGTGCGCGATGGCATCGGCCTGGGCCGATTGTTCGAGATGCTTGTGCATGCTGGACCTCCGAAGGCTGCCTGACCGTTGTCAGTCGCATACAGCCTGCCGGACCTTACAGACATTTCTGCGTGCCATGTGGTTTCCATGCCGCCTGCCACGCAGCTTTGGATTATGCTTGCATCATGGCCATCACCCGACAAGATCTCGAAACAGATCGGCTGCGTGCTTCTCTTTGCAGCACGCCGGTGGCTTCCTCGCTACTTCCCGAAGAAGCTTTCGAGCGTTCTCTGCGCGCTACGCTGGACCAGCGGCCGGACTCGCCCGGGCTGGCCGGCGATGTCCTGCTGTTCGGCTATGGCTCGCTGATCTGGAACCCGATGGTGATTCACACGGACCGCCAGCTGGCTACCGTGCATGGCTACCACCGCGGCTTCTACCTGTACTCGCGCATCAACCGCGGCACCTGGGACGACCCGGGCCTGGTGCTCGCGCTGGACCGCGGCGGCTCGTGCCAGGGCGTCGTCTTCCGCATCCCCCATCACATGATCGAGCAGGAATTCCGTCTGCTGTGGCGCCGCGAGATGCTGACCGGCGCCTACCATCCCCGCTGGCTCAATGTGAAGATGAACGGCAGCCCGCGGCAGCGCGCCCTGGCCTTCGTGATGAATCGCGAGCACGAAGCCTATGCCGGACGCTTGCCGGACGACCGCGTGGTGGCCTGCCTGCGCCACGCCTGTGGCCTGTACGGCCCGGCCCGCGAGTACCTGCAGCAGACGCTGCTTGGCCTTGCCACCAACGGGGTCGACGACCCCTACCTGGGCCGGCTCTGGCGCCGGCTGCAAGATACGGATGCCACGGCCGCACAAGCTGTCAGCGAACCCGCCTGACCCAGGATCGACCAGGATGCCACGCCCTGCTGCCCGCCCCCGCCGACTGGTGCTTGCCGAAGTGCTGGGGCTGACCGGATTGCTGATGGGCGGCGCGCTACTGGCCGGACCCGGCGGATCGACGCTGGCCGCGCGCCCTGCCAGCAGCGGCGCGGCCCAGTCATCGCCGCGCTCGCATGGGCACGGCGCTGCCGGCTCCACCGCTGGCGCGCACGATAGCGTTGGCGGACTCGACCGCAATCTCCTTGCCGCGGCAACGCTGGGAGACCTCGAACTGGTCAAGCGCTTGCTGGCTTCGGGCGCTTCCGCCCAGGCCGCCGACGAGCACGGCCGCAGTGCCTTGCTGGTGGCGGTCTACAGCCGCCATACCGAGGTTGCCAAGGCACTGGTGGCGGCCGGTGCCGATGTCAACCGCAAGGACATGGAATCCAACAGCCCCTTCCTGCTGGCCGCGGCCACCGGGCAGCTCGAGCTGGTGCAACTGGCGCTGGCGCATGGGGCCGACCTCAACAGCACGGACAGCTACGACAACACCGCCCTGATCGCCGCGTGCGAGCATGGCAACACCGAAGTGGTGAAGGTGTTGTTGAAAGCCGGCGTGGCGGTCGACCATGTCAATCGCCAGGGCTGGACCGCCTTGCTGGAGACCATCGTCATGGGCGACGGCAGCGCGCGGTATGAAGATACGGTGCAGTTGCTGCTGGACGCGGGCGCGGACGCCAACCTTGCCGACCGGGATGGCACCACCCCGACCCGGCACGCCCGCGAGCGCAGCTACAAGACCATGGTGAAGATGCTGGTGCGCGTGCGCGGGCACTGACGCGGGCACGGATGTGCCCGCGCATCCCGCTGAGGCGACGCTAGCCGCTCAGGCCACTCAGGCCACTCAGGCCACTCAGGCCGCTGGCTTCGACTCCGCGCTGCGCGCGTTCTCGCTCTCCTGCAGCGCGCGCCACATCACCTTGCCCGTGCCCGACTTAGGCAGCGCGTCGACAAACTCCACCACGCGCGGGTACTTGTAGGCCGCCATGTTTTCCTTGGCCCACTCGATGATGTCCTCGGGCGTGGTCTTGCCCTTGGCATGCGTCTTGAGCACTACCACCGCCTTCACGGTTTCGCCCCGATACGCATCGCGCGTGCCGATGATGCAGGCCTCTTGCACGTCGGGATGCTTGTACAGCAGGTTCTCCACCTCGGCCGGCCATACCTTGAAGCCCGACGCGTTGATCATGCGCTTGAGCCGGTCGGTGATGAAGTAGTAGCCCTCTTCGTCCATGCGGCCCAGGTCGCCGGTGCGGAAGAAGGTCTTGCCATCGAACTCGATGAAGGCATCGCGCGTGGCATCCGGCTTGCCCCAGTAGCCCTTGAACACCTGCGGGCCGCACACGATGATCTCGCCAGTCTCGTTGACCGCCACTTCCTTGAGCGTGACCGGGTCGATCACGCGCGCGTCGGTATTTAAGGTGGGCACGCCCAGGCACTGCAGCTTCGGCCGGTCGCCCGGATTGCTGTGGGTTGGCGCCATGGTCTCGGACAGGCCATAGCCTTCAATGTAGTTAAGGCCGAACTGCTGCTTCAGGCGCTCCGCTACCGCCTGCGGCATGGCCGCGCCGCCGCCGCCGATATAGCGCAGGCTCGACAGGTCGAACTGGTCCAGGTTCGGGCTGCCCAGGAAGTCGATCACCATGGTCGGGATATTGGTCCAGTGCGTGACCTGGAAGCGCGAGATCAGCCGGCCCGCGACTTCGCGGTCCCAGCGCGGCAGCATCACCACGGTGGCGCCGCTGTAGATCGGGCCGTTCATGCCGTACTGCATGCCGGTCACGTGAAACAACGGCAGCACCGCCAGAATCGTCGATTCCGCGCCGCTGCCGCTCCAGATGCCGCCGCCGATCACGTTATGCATGACGGAGCGGTGGGTGTGGATGCAGCCCTTGGGAAAGCCGGTGGTGCCCGAGGTGTAGGGCATCACCGCCATATCGTCCGGGCCCGCGGTATGCGGGCCGGGCACCAGTTGCGCGGCAAGCGCATCGGCCCAGGGGGTGGCGCCGGCCGGCAGCGGATGCTGCGTGGTCAGCCAGGCGCCCGGAGCGTCTTCGGGGTTCTCGTAGCTGGCCGGCAGCGCATCGCTGTATTGCGTGACCAGCAGGTGCTGCAGGCGCTGCTCGGGCGGCAACTCGTTGTTGGCCTGCTCGGCGCCCATGGCCAGATCCGCGCTGCAGATCGCCACGCTGGCCTGCGCGTCGGTGATGTAGTGCTTGAACTCCTCGGACCGGTTCATCGGATTGACCGGCACGACCACGGCATCCGCGCGCAGGATCGCGTAATAGGCAATGATGAACTGCGGGCAGTTCTGCATATACAGCAGCACCCGGTCGCCCTTCTTCACGCCGGCCTTTTGCTGCAGCCAGCCCGCCATGGCGCTGGCCTGGGCTTCCAGCGCCCGGAAGGTGATGGCGTTGCCGAAATACCGGATGGCCGCCTTGTCGGCGTAGCGATGGGCGGAGACCACCAGGTTGTACCAGAGCGAGGTCTCCGGCAGCACGATCTCGGTGGGCACGCGCTTGGGCCAGAACTGGAAATGCGGGCGCGCGGGCTGGGGGGTCTGCATAAAGGTCTCCTGTGCGGTCTATCCGACCTGGTCTTGGATGCGAGGCGAGAGATGAATTTGTCGAAACCAGCAATCAGTCAAGCAATATAACCGAACGACCGTTCTTTTTTCAATCCATCGCTTACCCTTGCCTGCGCCGGCATCATGCCGCGCGGCGTGCAAAGGTTGCATTCGGCCGCACGGTCCCAATATGCAAGAGAAGACGTCTTTGCGCGAGTGGAGCCTTTCGCGCGGGCGTTCCCCACTCCGAGGCCAAGCCATGAGCGACGTAACCCTGCAGAATTTTGACGCCGACGTGATCGAGACGTCGCGCCACATCCCCGTGCTGGTGGATTTCTGGGCACCGTGGTGCGGCCCTTGCCGCACCTTGGGGCCGATGCTGGAAAAGCTTGAGGGCGAGGCGGCCGGCAAATGGCGGCTGGCCAAGGTAAACGTGGATGAGAACCAGGAACTGGCCTCGCATTTCGGCGTGCGCAGCATTCCCCACGTGGTGGCATTCGCCGACGGCCAGGCGGTGGACCAGTTCACCGGCGTGCTGCCGGAATCCGGACTGCGCGAGTTCATTGCCCGGGTGATGCCAGACCCGGGCAGGGTGGCCCTGCGTGCTGCCCGCGACGCTGCCAGCGCGGGCGACCGCGAGGCGGCCAGGTCGGCGTTCCAGGCGGCGCTGGCGTTCGACCCCGGCTTCGATGCGGCTCGCCTTGAATACATCGGCTTGCTGCTGGATGAAGACGCACTGGACCAGGCCCAGGCCGAGTTCGGCATGCTCTCCCCCAAGGCGGCCGAGGAGGACGGGTACGCGGCGCTCGCCACCCGGATCGAGGCCATGCGCGGTGCCTCGGACCTGCCCGATGCGGCCACCCTGGCGGCCCGTGTCGCCGACGCCCCCGGCGACCTGCAGGCGCGGCTGGACCTGGCGCGCGCGCTGATTGCGCACAGGCAATATGAGCCGGCGCTGGAGCAACTGCTGGCCATCGCGCGCACGGATCGCACCTTCGAGGACGATATCGGCCGCACGGCCATGCTGTCGGTATTCAAGCTGATGAGCGACCAGCCCGACGTGGTGTCGCGCTATCGCCGGCTGCTGGCCTCGGCGCTCAATTAAACTGGCGGGTGAACGCGGCGGGCCGGGCCCGCCGTTTTATTTCACTGCAACCGCCCTGTTCCGCCGTGACTGCCTCCCCACCCTGCCTGATCGACTTCCAGACCAACCCCGAACCGCTGCCCAGCCACGATCGCCCACGCCCGGACCGGCTGGTTGCCGGCAACCCGGACCGCACCACCTGGACGCACTACAGCGCCAGCCAGGGCGATTTCGATTGCGGCATCTGGGCTTGCGAGCCGGGCGCGTGGCGCATTGCGTTTCCGGCTGGCAAGGAGGAGTTCTTCCATGTCATCAGCGGCCGCCTGCGCATCAGCGACGACGCGGGCAACGCCCGTGAATTCGGCCCCGGCGACGCCTGCGTGATTCCGGCCGGCTTCACCGGCCTGTTCGAGGTGCTCGAACCGGTGCGCAAGCACTTTGTCGTGCTGGACCGGGCTGCCGCCGACGCAATCTAAGGCATCCAGGGGGCATCCGGGCCATCCGGGCCATTTAGCCCGCCTGCTCCGACGGTGCCTCGATCAGGCTAAAGCCGTTCTCGCGCATGTGGTTGACCATCATTGCGTCCATCGCCTTCACGTGCTGGTCGAACCAGCCGGGCAGCTCCGACAAGAGCCGCCGGCCCAGCGCCAGGTCGCCCTCGGCCACCTTGTCGCGCACCGCGCTGGCCACCGCCAGCACCTGCTCGTGCTCGCCGCGGTGGCAGTGCTGCGGGCCGAAGGCCATCGCCTCCATCCACGCTTCCTCCTGGCCGAAATGATGGCGGGTATGGTCGATCCACTCGTCCAGGGCTGCCAGGAAGCCCGCATCGTCGGCGCGCGTGGCGGCATCCAGCAGCTGGACGAATTCGGCGTGGGTGGCATCGGTGACCGGCTCGCCCAACAGCAGGTCGGGGGCCAGCGTGGCGGTGCCAGGCGAAGAGGAATCGGTCATATCGGAAGGGACAACATCGCGAAAACCGCAAGGATACCGAATCCGCGGCGGCCCGGGCTGATCCAGGACAAACCGCAGCGCCGCCAAGGACGGCGGCACGCGAGGGGTATGCTCAGGGCTGGCTCCATCACCGCACCAGGCTGATCCCTGGCTTCCCATGCCCCGACTGCTCTTCTTCTGCGGCCATGCCGGCACCGGCAAGACCACCCTGGCCCACCGCCTGATCGGCCCACTCATGCAGGCCACCGGTGAGCCGTTCTGCCTGCTCGACAAGGACACGCTCTACGGCGGCTACAGCGCCGCGGCAATGGGCGCGCTCACCGGCGACCCGAACGACCGTGACAGCCCGACCTATCTCAAGTACCTGCGCAATGCGGAATATCATGGCCTGCTGGATACCGCGCGGGAGAACCTCGCCCTGGGCATCAGCGTGATCGTGGTGGGCCCGCTATCGCGCGAGGTGCGCGACCACCTGCTGCACGATCCCGAATGGCTGCGCGTGCCCGCCGGCACCATCGTGCGCACCCTGTGGGTGCACCTGCCGGAGGACGAGGCGCATGCGCGCATCGTCAAGCGCGCCAATCCCAACGATGCCTACAAGCTGGCGCACTGGGACGACTACCGCACCCGGCGCTTCATGCCCGATCCGGCGCGGTACCCCGAGTTGGCCTACTTCGACAATACGGCGCCGGACGACGCCGCGCTGAACGCGCTGCTCGCCACGCTCGCGGCGTAGCCATCCGCGGCCATGCTCATTCCGGCGCCGTGGAAACGTCCGGCGCCGCGAGGGCGGCCAGCACGCTGGACGCCGCCACCATCCCGAACACCGCGGTGACCGCCACCGAGGAGCCGAAGCCGGCGCAGGCCAGTCCCTGCGGGCCGGCCGGCGGCTCGGCCGAGGCGCCTGGCGCGGCTTGCGGGGCCTCGTCGATCTCGCAGGACTGCTGCTCGGGCTCGGGATAGCGCAGCGGCTCGTCGGAGAAGACCGCGTCGATGCCGAACTTGCGCTTGGGGTTGCGCGGCCAGCCCCAGTCCTTGCGCAGGGTGGAGCGCACCTTGGCCAGCAGCGGATCCTGCACAGTGCGGGAAAAGTCGACCACGCGGATGCGGGTCGGGTCGAGCTGGCCGCCGGCGCCGCCGCAGGTGATGATGCGCCGGCCCACGCGGCGGGCCCAGCCCAGCATGGCGATCTTGACCTTGACCGAGTCGATCGCATCAATGATGTAGTCGTGCCCGTCGAGCAGTTCGACCAGATTCTCCGGGGTCACGAAATCGTCCACCTCGGTCACCCGGCAGCGCGGGTTGATCTGCACCATGCGCTCCGCCATGGCCTGCACCTTGGCGCGGCCATAGGCGTCGCCCAGCGCGTGGATCTGGCGGTTGGTGTTGGACACCGCGATATGGTCCAGGTCGATCAGCGTGACACGGCCGACCGCGTTGCGCGCCAGCGCCTCGGCCGCCCAGCTGCCCACCCCGCCGATGCCGACCACGCAAACGCTGGCCGCCTCCAGCCGCGCCAGGCCCGCCGCGCCGTACAGGCGCGCCACGCCGCCGAAGCGCCGGTGATAATCGTCATCCTCCGGGCTCTCGTGGGTAAGGGCCGGCGGCAGTTGCGCCAGCTCCGGTTCCGGCTGGGTGGAGGTTGCGGGGACGGGGTTGCTCATTTCTACGCTCGAAGCTGGCTGAATTGGAGGACACTGCGGGGGAAAAGCGCGCGTTGCCGCACCTTGTCAGCCAAGCGCCGACAGGGGAGCGGGGCGCGCAACTATACAATACCCACAGCAGTGGTTCGATCGCCGCATTGTCTCGCAGAGCGCGCGCGGCTGCCGGCGCCAACCAGGAAACCGATCCCATGCCCCTGCGCCACAAGGCCGTTCTCTGGAGTGTACTGACACCGCTGGTGCTGATCGCGGCGCTTGTCGTGATCATTCTGACCTTCGACTGGAATCGCCTCAAGCCGTGGCTGAACCAGAAGGTTACCGAGGCCATCGGCCGGCCCTTTGCCGTCAATGGCGACCTCACCCTGACCTGGCGCAGCGCCGAGGGCGAGACCGGCTGGCACACCTGGGTCCCCTGGCCACGCCTGTCTGCCCGGGATATCACCGTCGGCAACCCCGAATGGGCACAGGAGGCCAACTTTGCCACCGTGCGCGAGCTGATCTTCGTGCTACGCCCGCTGCCCCTGCTCTCCCACCAGATCTCGATCCCCAGCATTACCGTCGACAGCCCCGCGGTCTGGCTGGAGCGGCTGGCCGACCAGCGCAACAACTGGACCTTCGTCACGCCCGCCGGCAAGGCGCCATCGCCATGGCGGCTCGACATCGGCAAGATCTCGCTGGCGCGCGGCGACCTGGCGCTGAACGACCAGGCCATGAAGATTGAGCTGCAGGCGCGCCTGGACACCATCGGCGACGCTGCCCTCTACGACAAGACCCGCGACGGCACCCTGATCGCGCCCCCGGCATCCAGCACGGCCAGCGCGGTCGGCCAGCCTGGCGGCGCTGGCGCCGCCGGCAACGCCAGCCAGCGCTATGGCCTGCGCTGGAAGGCCACGGGACGCTACAACCAGGCCACCATCAACGCCACCGGCAAGGCCGGCACCGTGCTGAGCCTGCGCGACACCCAGGACCCCTTCCCGCTGCAGGCCGATATGCGGGTGGGCAACACCCGCGTGGTGGTGGAGGGCACGCTGACCAACCCCGCCCACCTGGGCGCGCTCGACATGCACCTGCAGCTGTCCGGCGACAATATGGCCCAGCTGTACGCGCTGACCGGCATCGTGCTGCCGAGCACCCCGCCCTACGAGACCCGCGGCCGGCTGGTTGCCACCTTGCGCAAAGGGGCTTCCGTTTACCGGTACGACAAGTTTTCCGGGCGCGTCGGCGGCAGCGACCTGAGCGGCTCGCTCACCTACACGCAGCGCCAGCCACGTGCCCTGCTGTCAGGCGAACTGGAATCGAAGCAACTGCGCTTTGAGGACCTGGCCCCGCTGATCGGTGCGGACGCCAAGCCCGGGCAGGCAGCATCCGACAGCACAGTGCGCCAGCCCGCCGGCAAAGCGCTGCCGGTGGCGCCGTTCCGCACCGAGCGCTGGGACAGCATCGACGCCGACGTGAAGTTCACCGGCAAGCGCATCATCCGCACCGCCGACCTGCCGATCACCGACCTCGTCACCCACCTCAAGCTCGACGATGGCGTGCTGACACTGGATCCGCTGAACTTTGGCGTGGCCGGCGGCAACCTGATGTCGTCGCTGCAACTCAACGGCAAGCGCGAGCCGCTCGCCGCCACCATCGACATGAAGGCGCGCCACCTCCAGCTCAAGCAACTGTTCCCGAAGTTCGAGTCGATGCGCGCCAGCGTGGGTGAGGTCAATGGCAGCGCCAAGCTGAGCGCCACCGGCAACTCGGTGGCGGCCTTGTTGGGCTCGTCCAATGGCGAGGCCAAGCTGCTGGTGGAAAACGGCACCGTCAGCAAGTTTCTGCTCGAGGCCATGGGCCTGAACGTGGGCAGCGTGGTGATCTCCAAGCTGTTCGGCGACAAGCCGGTGCAGATCCATTGCGGCGTCAGCGATTTCAGCTTCACCAACGGCGTGGCGCGCTCGCGCGTCTTCGTCATCGACACCCAGGACGCCGTGATCGACACCAGCGGCGCCATCGACCTTGGCAGCGAGCGGCTGGCGCTCACCGTGCGGCCGGATTCCAAGGGGCTGCGCATCTTCTCGCTGCGCTCGCCGCTCTATGTGGGCGGCACGCTGAAGAAGCCCTCGGTCAGCCCGGACATCGGCGTGCTGGCCTTGCGCGCTGGCGGCGTGGTGGCACTGGCGCTGGTCGCGCCGGTGGCCACGGCAGTCCTGCCCCTGATCGATCTATCGACCGCACCCGACAGCCAGTGCGGCAAGCTGCTGGCGGAGATTCGCACGCGCCCGACCGCGCCGGCGCCGGGCCAGGCCTACCGCGACCCGAAGACCGGCATGACCAGCCAGGCGGCCGGCCCTGCCCCTTCGCCGGACGCGCAAGCCGCGCCCGGCGCTTCGGCACCCGTCAAGCCCACTGCACCGCCGCGCCCCGCCGCATCCGATCGGCCAGCGCCAGGCAATACGCTCTATCAGGGCGGCTGACCGGCGGTGCGCCGCGCGGTTGCAAGCCGGTCGTTGCTTGCTTGCGACGCCTTGCGCCCCCTCCCGCCGTCGACGCAATTACGCAACACTTTGGTGCATTGCAACGCAAGGCATCGTTGTGCATCGCCCACATTCGGCCGCATAATTAAACGGCCATTTACAACGAAGTTTCCAATACGTGGCATGAAGCGGATGTCTGGCTCCGATGCATTTCGAGGCTGGCGTCCTTCTCAGGGTGCGGTTTCGGCCGCACTTGTTTTTCCCGATTTCCCCTCCAGCCCCCGCCCCTGCATGACGCCGCTACATGCCACCGTCCCGCCGATCAGCTGCCTGATCGCCCTAACGGTGTGCAACCACGTAGCCTTCAATGCCAGCCGCGTCGTGGTTTCACTGTTTGCCCTCTCGCTCAAAGCCTCGACCGTCACGCTCGGCATCCTGATGTCGCTCTATGCGTTGCTGCCGATGCTGCTGGCGATCCATGCCGGCAAGCGCATCGACGAGATCGGGCCGCGCAAGCCGATGACCGCAGGTTCCTTGATGGTAGTCGCGGGCACGCTGCTGCCGGCGGTGTGGCCGGGCATCGCGGCGCTCTACCTTTCCTGCGCGCTGATCGGCGTCGGCTTCATGCTGGTGCAGGTCGCCATGCAATTGCTGATCGGGCAGATTTCCACCGATGGCACGCGGCTGCGCAACTACACGCTCCAGGCGCTTGGATTCTCGTTCTCCGGCACGCTGGGCCCGGTGATGATGGGCTATGTGATCGAGCACGCTGGCTACCGCCCGGCTTTCTTTGTGCTGGTGGCGGTGGCGGCCGCAGGGCTGGTCGGCCTGTACTTCATGCGCGGGCGGCTGCCGGCACAAGGCGGGCGCGCCGCGCGCGGCGCCATCGTGGACGGCACCCGTAACTCCACATTGGGCTTGCTTGCCCACCCGGAGTTGCGCGCGGTCTTTATCGCCAGCGCGGTCCTGTCGGCGGCCTGGGACCTGCACGCCTTCCTCATTCCCATCCAGGGCACCCGGGTTGGCCTTTCGCCGTCGTCGGTCGGCTGGGTGCTGGGCGCCTTCGCCATTGCCACCTTCGCCATCCGCGTGGCAATGCCGCTGGTGTCGCGCCGGCTCTCTGAGTGGAAGGTGATTCGGGTCGCGCTGCTGGTCGGGGCGCTGGCCTACCTGCTCTACCCCTTCGCGGCCGAGTTCTGGCTGATGTGCTGCCTGGCCTTCCTGCTGGGCCTGGCGCTCGGCAGCGCCCAGCCCAACGTCATGAACATCCTGCACACGGCCTCGCCCACCGGGCGCGCCGGCGAGGCACTGGGATTGCGCTCGGCCGTGCTCAATACCAGCCAGGTGGTGTGGCCGCTGACCTTTGGCGTGGTCGGCACGGCGCTTGGCATGCTGCCGATTTTCCTGTCGATGGCAGGGGCGATGGGCGTGGCCGGCTATTACTCGCGCGGCCAGGCCCGCAAGCTGCCCCAGCCGCCGGCCTGAGGCGCCCACGGCATCACGCATGAGTTGCTTAGGCGCAAATGCGGTCCGCTGCGCTTTCGCTATACTCAAATCAGACAGGCCGCCGGCGCCGTGCATGCTTGCCCCGCGCGCGGCCTGCTGACTCGATACCTCATCCGACATGACCCAACTCGCCGACCTCCGCCGCACCTACGTACTCGGATCGCTGTCCGAATCCGACGTGGCGTCCGATCCCATCAGCCAGTTCCAGCGCTGGTTCGATGAAGCCATCCACGCCAAGCTCCCGGAACCCAATGCCATGACGCTGGCCACCGTCGACGCCGACGGCCAGCCCTCGGCACGCATTGTGCTGCTCAAGGCCATGGACGCCAAGGGCTTTACGTTCTTCACCAACTACGAAAGCCGCAAGGGCCTGGACCTTGCCGCCAACCCGCGCGCAGCGCTGCTGTTTCACTGGGTGCAGCTGGAGCGCCAGGTGCGCGTGGAAGGACGCGTTGAAAAAGTTACCGATAGCGAGAGCGATGCTTACTACGCGACGCGTCCGCTCGGCTCGCGCCTCGGGGCGTGGGCCTCGGAGCAGAGCCGCGAGGTGGCGGACCGCACGGTGCTGGAGCAGCGCGAAGCGGATTTCCGCGCCAAGTTCGGCGATAACCCGCCGCGGCCGGCGCACTGGGGCGGGTACCGGCTGGTGCCGACCCGCATCGAGTACTGGCAGGGACGCCCGTCGCGCCTGCACGACCGGATCGCCTACCGCCTGGCGCCGGATGGCAGCTGGCAGATCGTGCGTCTGTCGCCCTGAGCGCCATGAGCGCGGTGCCGCAGGCCGCCAAGGCCGCGCACTGCACAAAATTAGGAATTGTCGTAAAGTAAGTCAGGGTCGCTTTCGGGTTTTGTGAGGAGGCGGCCATCAGGAGCAGGCCCCGCCTGCCCTGTGCTGTAGTTCGAGGAGTGTGCCGCAACCATCAGGAGGGAGGCCGCATGTTTTTCAAGCAAGCACTGGACAAGCAACTGGACCACTGGATCGCCGATCTGCGCGACCGGGCCAATCTCCCTGTGAGACTGCGGCTATGGAACGGCAACGAGTATCCACTCGGCCGCTTCGAACATCCCGCGGTGACCCTGACCATACGCGAGGCGGGTGCCCTGCCCCTGTTGCTCACGCCCAGCCTCGACAATCTCGGCGAAGCCTATGTCCAGGAAAAGATCGATCTGGACGGCACGCTCAGCGACATCATCGCCGTGGCTTACCGCTTCTCGGCTGCCGCCAGCGCGCAGGCCGGTGGCGCACTGGCACGGGTGGCCCAGCATTTCGCCCACACCAAGGCGGCGGACAAGGCCTCGATCCAATATCACTACGACGTATCCAACGCGTTCTACCGGCTCTGGCTGGACCCGGGCATGGTGTACTCCTGCGCCTACTTCGAGCATGGCAATGAAGACCTCGCCACCGCCCAGCGCAAGAAGATCGACCACATCCTGACCAAGATCCGGCTGCAGCCCGGACAGACCTTGCTCGACATCGGCTGCGGCTGGGGCGCGCTGGTCATCCGCGCGGCGGAGAAGTTCGGCGCGCGCTGCGTGGGCATCACGCTGTCGCAAAACCAGTTCGACCTGGCAACCGAACGCGTCAGGCAGGCGGGCCTTTCCGACCGCATCGAGATCCGTTTGCAGGATTACCGCGACACGGCCGGCACCTTCGACCGCATCACCAGCGTCGGCATGTTCGAGCACGTCGGCAAGGACAACCTGCAAGCCTATTTCGGCCACATGCGCGAGTTGCTCGCCGATGATGGCTTCGCCATGAACCACGGCATCACGTCGCCCGACCCCGACAGCGGCGCCACGCCCATGGACGGCTCCGAGTTCATGGACCGCTACGTGTTCCCGCAGGGCGAGCTGCCGCACATCGGCATGGTGCTCAACACCCTGCAGCGCGGCGGCCTGGAGGCCACCGATGTGGAGTTGATGCGCGGCCACTACCGGCGCACGCTGCAACATTGGGCGGACAACTTCGAAGCGCAGGGTGATACCATCCGCGCCATGGTGGGCGAGAAGAAATACCGCATCTGGCGCGTCTACCTGGCAGGCTGCGGCCATGCCTTCGATACCGACCAGATGTCGATCTACCAGGTGGTTTGCCACAAGGCCGGCCTCTCATCGCAGAGCTTGCCCTGGTCGCGCCGCTACATCTACGACAAATCGCTTGACTGAAAATCGGCTTGACTGAAGACCTGTTCGGCGGCCTGCTGGAGCCGCCAGGGGTGGCCGCTGCCGGCAATGCCGCACCGCTTGCCTCACCCACACTGACCGATGCCGCCGGCACCAAGCCATCCCGTGGCAAGAGCGTGCTGGCGCCGCCCCCGGACCCCGCGCTGCTGGCATTGGCGCAACGCCTGCCGGCCGGGCTGCATCTCGGCACGTCGTCATGGTCCTATAACGGCTGGAACGGATTGGTCTATCAAGGCGAGTACACGGACAGCCTGCTCTCGCGCAAAGGCCTGGCCGCCTACTCGCAGCATCCCTTGCTGCGTGCCGCCGGCATCGATCGCGGGTTCTACGCGCCGATCCCGCTTGCCGACTACGTTGCCTACGCGGCCCAGGTGCCCGCGCACTTCCGCTTCCTGGTCAAGGCACCTGCCAGCGTTTGCGATCCGTGGCTGCGCACCTCCGAGGGCGCCGGCCGGCTGGCCAACGCCAGCTTCCTCGATGCCGAGATCGCCGCGCGCGATTTCGTCGCGCCGGCCGCCGCGGGCCTTGGCGCCAAGTGTGGGCCACTGCTGTTCCAGCTTTCCCCGCTAGGCGCGATGGCCGCCGACAGCGCCGGCTTCCTGGCGCGGCTCGACGCCTTCCTGGGCGCCCTGCCCGCGCTCGACGCCGCCACGACACCGCACGCCTGCTACGGCGTGGAGCTGCGCGATGCCGCCTTGCTCACGCCGCGCTTCATCAAGCTGCTGCGCGCACGCGGCGTGCGTTTCTGCCTGTCCGCGCGCGAGCGCATGCCGCCGGCCGAACGGCAACTGCCGGCACAAGCACTCATGGACGAGGGCGCACCAGGACCGCTGGTGCTGCGGTGGATGTTGCATGCGGGCTTTGCCTACGAGCAAGCCGAATCCCGCTACGCGCCATTTGACCGGCTGATCGACGAAGACCCGCATACCCGCGCGGTGATCGCCGAGCAGGTGGTGCGCACGCTGCGCGCGGGCCAGCCCGCCTATGTGATCGTCAGCAACAAGGCGGAAGGCTCGGCGCCGTTGACTTGCGTGCGGCTGGCCGAGGCCATTGCCGAGCGGCTGGAAGCGAGCTGAGCGCAAGCCCGGCGCATCAGCGATTCAGGTGATGCGCGAACTTCTGCCGGAATTTGGCCAGCTTGGGTGAAATCACAAACGAGCAATAGCCCTGGTTCGGGTGGTTCTGAAAGTAATTCTGGTGGCCTTCCTCCGCGCGCCAGTACGGCTGCGTGGGCTCGATCTGCGTCACCAGCGGCGCATCGTAGAGTTTTTGCTCCGCCACCTCCCGCATCACATACTCGGCCATGGCGCGCTGCGGCTCCGTGTTGGTGAAAATCACCGAGCGGTACTGCGTGCCGACATCGTTGCCCTGCCGGTTGAGGGTGGTGGGATCGTGGATGGCGAAGAATATCTCCAGGATCTCACGGTACTTGATCACCGTGGGATCAAAGGTCACGCGCACCACTTCGGCGTGCCCGGTGTCGCCGCCGCACACCTGTTCGTAAGTCGGATGGTTTACGTGGCCGCCGGTATAGCCCGACTCCACGGCCCGTACGCCCTTGACTTGCTGGTACACCGCTTCCAGGCACCAGAAGCAACCACCGCCCAGCGTGGCAATCTCATGCTCGTTGTCCATCTTGATCTCTCCGGCTCATGACTATTCATGACTATAGGTAGCATACTCGTTCGCCACTCACCGCGCCGCCGGAGACTGCCATGGACGCCGCGCCTAACGGATCGGCAAAGCAACCGGCCGGATTGGCGCGGCGTCGGCCCCGCGGAACTTCAATGAGGCGCCGATAAAAGCGAACTGGTAGACGCGCTCGCGCGACAAGGCCTCCAGGTTCACCAGTTCGATGATCGGTGCGCCCTGCTGCGCCAGCAAATAAGTATGGACCGGGATGTAGTTGTCGGGCACCTCCGCCGGGAACGTCTCGAAGCTCAGGTTATCGGCCCCCACCACCATGGCGCCCCCTTCCTCGACCAGGAACCTGGCCGCATCCAGTCCCAGGCCCGGCGGGTTGGCCATATAGGCCTGGGCATTTTCATAGTGCTGCATACGCCCGGTGCGGATCAGCACCACATCGCCCTGCTCCAGCGCCACGCCTTGCTTGTCCAGCGCTTCGCGCAGGTCCTTGCGCGTCACGCGGTAGTTGTCGGGCAGCATGTCCACCCCCTTGGCCGCGGCCACGTCGATCAGCACGCCACGGGCGACGATCGGCGGCAGCTTCTCCGCGCCCGTCACTTTCCAGCCGCGATCGCCCAGGTGCTCGGCAGCGGAATAGCCATTCCAGATTTTGCCGTTCAGGCCGAAGTGGTTGAGCGCATCGATATGCGTGCCCATGTGGGCATACATGGAAACCGCCGAGCCGCTGTAGCTGACGTGCCGGTTCATCGCCTCGCCCACCTGCATGGAATCGGCCACCAGGTTGCCGTGCGGGGTATGGGTCATCCACATCTGGTAGGGCGGATCGCCGGCGGCCTGCCAGCTCGGCATGCCGATGAAGTAGTCCACCGCCAGGTCGTAGGCCTGCGTGCCGGAAACCCGCGCCATGATGGCCGCGCGCGAGGCCGGGGTAATCAGGTTGAGGCGGCCGATCTCATCCTTGGGGCCCCAGGGGCTGACGCCCACCTGGGGCGCCGCGCCGGCGGCGCCGCTCAGTAGCGCGAACAACAGCGGCAGGGAAAAAGCGGCCAGGCGGCGCGTAGCGCTGGCGGCAGGGGTGA
This sequence comes from Cupriavidus sp. UME77, assembly GCF_014170355.1. Lineage (NCBI taxonomy): Bacteria > Pseudomonadati > Pseudomonadota > Betaproteobacteria > Burkholderiales > Burkholderiaceae > Cupriavidus > Cupriavidus sp. UME77. The sequence goes on along the minus strand of NZ_LZZU01000086.1, from coordinate 24,677 downwards.
GACGAAAGGACATAGGGGACTCCTGACTGGATTGGCGGTTTCCACAGCAACGTGGAAGGCATGCCGCCATCCTATTAGGCGCGCGATGGTAGATAATCTGCGAATTCGGACAAACATATTCAACTGGCGGGAAAATATATGGATCTGCTCGCGGCGATGCGCACCTTCCGGCGCGTGGTGGAACGCGATAGCTTCAGCCAGGCTGCCGCCGATCTCGGGCAGTCGACCGCCGCAGTCAGCAAGCAGGTGCGCCAGTTGGAGGCGCGCCTGGGCGCGCTGCTGATCCAGCGCACCACGCGCCGCATGCGCCTGTCGGAAACCGGCCGCGCCTACTTTGCCGAATGCTGCCGCCTGCTCGACGAGCTCGATGCGCTGGAGCGGGCCACGGCCGCTGGCACGGATGAGATCAGCGGCCGCCTGCGCGTGAACGCGCCGCTATCGTTCGGGCTCAAGGTGCTCTCACCCCTGCTGGTGACGTTCATGGCGCGCTATCCGCAGGTACAGGTCGAGCTGACCCTGGACGACCGCTTGCTGGACGTGGTGTCGGAGGGCTTCGACGTCTCGCTGCGCATCCGCTCGGCATTGACGGACTCGTCCCTCATCGCGCGGCGGCTCGGCGAGGTAGAGCAAACCATCTGCGCCGCCCCCGCCTACCTGGCAGCGCGCGGCACGCCGCGCACCGTCGAGGACCTGCGCAGCCACGACTGCCTGGCCTACCAGTTGGCCGACTATCCCGGCAGCTGGCACCTGGAAGGTCCGCAAGGCAGCACCAGCATCGAAGTGCCCGCGCGCTTCTCGGCCAACAACAGCCTGTTGCTCAGCGATATGCTGCTGGCCGGGCTTGGCATCGGCGCGCTGCCCTCGTTCATCGCGCTGCCCTTGCTGGCGCGCGGCGAGCTGGTCAGGGTGCTGCCGGAGCATGCGCTGGCCGGCCGGAGCATCTATGCGCTCTATGCCAGCCACCGGCACCTGCAACGGAAGGTGGGCGCGTTCGTGGCGTTCCTGGCCGAGGCTCTGCAAGGCCAGCCGGACGCTAGCGCAACGACGCCGCCACCATCGCCCGCAACTGTGGCTTGAGCACCTTGCCAAGCGCGCTCTTGGGCAGGCTGTCCACCAGCACCACCCGCTGCGGCAGCTTGAACCGCGCAATCGACAGCGCCAGCGCTTCACGCAGCGCCTCTGGCGCCAGCGCGGCGCGATCCGCGCCGGCGGCAGCCACCACGACGGCAACCGGCACCTCGCCCCAGCGCGCGTGCGGCAGCCCCACCACCGCGCAATCCAGCACGCCGGGCAGGCCCAGCAGCGCGTTCTCGATCTCGGCCGGATAGATGTTCTCCCCGCCCGAGATGATCATGTCCTTGCTGCGGCCAACTACCTCGATGCAACCATCGGCATTGCGATGCGCAAGGTCACCCGAGCGAAACCAGCCATCGCGGAAATCCGGATGGTCAGGCTGCCGCCAGTAACCCTGCATCAGGTTGGCGCCCGCGAGCCAGAGCTCGCCCACTTCGCCGTCGGCGACCGCAATGCCTTGCGCATCGGCTAGCCGCACCTGCACCTCCGGCTGGGGCCAGCCGGCATAGCCGGCCCTGGCCTTGGCCTGGTCCAGGCGCAGCACGACCGATACGGGACCGGTCTCGGTAGCGCCGTAGACCTGCCCGAGCGCGACGCCGCGCGCATGGAAGGCATCGATATACGCACGGGGAATCGGCGAGGAACCAGCCATCACGCCGCGTAGCGATGAAAGATCCGCGCCTGGCCAGGCGGGATGTTCCAGCACCGCGCGCAGCGTGGCTGGCACCATCAGCGACAGCGTGGGCTGCGCCCGCGCGCACGCATCGAGCCAGGCATCCGGCGCGAAACGCTGGTGCAATGTCACCTGCGCCCCGGCCAGCAATGCCGGCAGCGTCTGGATGCACAGGCCGCCCACATGGAACAGCGGCAGCACGGACAAAACATGGTCGTGCCGCGTCATGCCGTGCGCCCACCAGCTCGCGCGCGCGTTGGCCAGCAGGCCAGCCTGCGTGTGCAGCGCGCCCTTGGGATGGCCAGTGGAGCCGGAGGTGTAGACCAGCAGCAGCGGTGCCTCGCCGGGCGGCTGCGATGGCCCCGGCAGGGGTGTGTCCAGCGGCGCCGGCCGGTCGATCAGGCTATCGATCGGCGCCCGCGCGGCAGGCTCCGGCAGGGCGGCAGCCACCGCCGCCGCGGCCTGCGCGTGCGGCGCATCGTGGAACAGCACGCGAATGCCCGCATGCGCGGCGATGGCGCCCAGCTCCGGCACGGCCAGCCGGAAGTTCAGCGGCACGAAGATGGCCCCGAGCCTTGCGCACGCGAACAGGATGGCGAGCTGCAGATCGTGGTTCAGGCACAGCGTGCCCACGCGATCGCCCGGCTGCACGCCCCAGGTGCCAGCCAGGTGCGCGCAGACGCGTTCCACGCGGCGCCACAGCTTGCCGTAGTCGATGGTATGGCCCAGGCTATGCAGCGCCGGGCGCAGGGGTGCGGCGCTGACGTGCGCATGCAGCGTGCGCAGCAGCGCGCCCGGCTCCGGCGTGCCAGCGAACAGCCGGTTGGCGCGCTCGCTCATTCGTCACGCTCGCCCGACTCGTACAGCGTCTCGCGCCCCATGCGGTCCAGGATCAGCTCGGCGGTCCAGGGCAGCATCAGCGCGCCGCAGCGCGAATCGCGATAGAGCCGCTCCAGCGGCAGGTCCTTGAGCATGGACTGGCCGCCGCAGGTGCGGATCGCCAGCCGGGCGATGTCGTTGGCGCCTTCCATCACACTGTAGTGCGCAGCGTACAGCCGCATGCGCGCATCCTTCCCCGGGCTGGCGCAGGCTTCATGAATCACGCGCCAGAAGATCGAGCGCATGTTCTCCAACTGGATGCGCATCTGCGCCACGGCGATCTGCTTGGTGGGATACATGCGGCGCTTCACCGGCGGCTGGCCCGGCACTTCGCCGCGCAGGTACTGCACGGTAAAGTCGTATGCGGCCTGCGCCACGCCGAGATAGGTCGGCGAGAGCGTGAAGAACATGGCTGGCCAGGTCTGCGCCGCTTTGTAATAAACGCCGCGCGGCATCAGCTGCTCCTGGTCGGCGACGAACACATCCTTGAGCAGCAGCGTGCGCGACACCGTGCCGCGCATGCCCATCGGATCCCACTCGCCGGTCACGGTGAGGCCTTCGGCCTCGCCCGGCACCGCGATATAGAGCGTGTCGCGCATATCGGGCGAATGGTCCGCGCACTCCTCCGTGCAGAGGATGCCGTAGTAGTCCGCGGCGCCCGACAGCGATGCGAAGATCTTGCGGCCATTGAGCACCCAGCCGCCTTCGACCTTGCGTGCGCTGGTGCCGAAGGGCGCGCGCCCGGCTGCGGCGGCCGAGCCCTCCGAGAAGGGCTGAGCGTAGATCGCGCCGCCCCTCACCACGCGCGCAAAGTGCAGCTCGCGCCGGGACTCATGCTCGGCACGCTGCTCGGGCGTCATGGCGATGCCGTCGGCCAGCATGCCGGTCCACATGGTGGAGCAGATGTGCATGTTGTAGGTCAGCGCGGTGGCGCCACAGAAGCGGCCGATCTCTGCGCCCACCATGCAATACGTGGCGAAGTCCGCGCCCTCTCCGCCAAACTCGCGCGGCACGCACAAGGCCAGCAGGCCGGCCTCGCGCAAATCGTCGTAGTTGGCAAAGGGGAAGCTGGCCTCGCGGTCCCACTGCGCCGCGCGCGGGGCAAAGCGCTCGCGGCCGAGCCGGTTGGCGAGCGTCAGCAGGCGCTCCTGCGCCTCGGTGAAATCGGCACTGCCGACGGCGGGGATGAAGTCCAGTGGCATGATCGTGTCTCCCGGGCATCGGCCACGCGCGTGGCCGATGCCTCGATGTTCTTGTGAATTCAGTGCAGCGGGAAATGCCGCCCCAGGAAGCCGAGCACGGCGGCATTGAAATCCGCCGGGCGCTCCATGCAAGCCAGGTGGCCCACCGCGGGCAGGCACAGGTAATCGGCGCCAGCGATCTTCTGCGCCATGCGCTCCATCACGGCAGGCGCGGCGTTGGCGTCGTGCTCGCCGGCCAGCACCAGCACCGGCACGGTGATGCGCGCCAGCACTTCGCGCCGGTCAAAGCGCACCAGCGCCTGCAGGGCGGCGCGATAGGTGTCGGGCGGCACGGCCGCCATCACGCTGGCGGCGAACGCCACCGCGCGAGGCTCGGCCTGCGGTGCGACCATGGCGCGCACCAGCCCGCTGGCCATCTCCGCCATGGTCTTGCCGGCATCGAGCGGCGCCGTGCGCGCGGCCACGAAGTCGCGTTGCCACTGGCCATCGGCCTTGCCGAATGCGGGCGACGTGCCGGACAGCACCATTGCGTCGATCAGTCCTGGCATGGCTGCATAAGCTTCCTGCGCAACCATGCCGCCCATGCTGTGGCCTAGCAGCACCACACGCCGGCCCGCATCGCGCTCGGCCTGCAGCACCGGCTGCAAGGCTTGCGCCAGCCCGGCGAAATCACAAGGATCGATCATGGCGCTGTCGCCGTAGCCAGGCATGTCCCAGGCCACCGCGCGATAGCCTGCTTGCACCAGCGCAGCGATCTGCGCCGGCCACGCGGCCTTGCCGCCGCCGATGCCATGCAGCATCACGACAGCCACGGGGCCGGTGCCCTGCGCGAGGGTGGAGATGCCATTGGCATGGGTCTGGGTCTGGGTCTGGGTCTGGGTCTGGGTCTGGGTCTGGGTCTGGGTCTGGGGCTGGGTCGTGCCAGGATTCACGTTCTCGTTCATGCGCTTGCCTTGTTGTTTGCATGGGCCGCTTCGGGCGTAGCCGGACCGGCGAGCCGGCCTTCGTCCACCTCGCCCACGCCATCGAGCGTGATCGTGCAGTTGCGCAGCGGCAGGTCGAAGTGGCCCAGCGTGTGGCGGCCGGCGACCTCGTTGGCACCGGTGGAGTAGAGAAAGTTGCCGGCAAAGGCGCGCAGCTCCGTGCCGTTGCAGTCGCGCTTGTCGTAGAACGTCATCGCATCCCAGCGGGCCTGCGGGTTCAAACCCCAGCCCACGTGCGAAACCGCGTAGGCGTCGCGCGTGCCTTCGCGGTCGGCCCACGCCGCGTAGTAGCCGCGCATCATGTCGGCGTCCATGCCCTGCCCTTCGATGCCGACCATGTAGTCATCCTCGATATGGCAGACGATGGTGTCGCGCAGGTAGGTCTTGAAGGTCAGGTTGACGTCGCCCGGTGCGAGCACCAGCGTGCCGTTGACCTGCCCGCCGGCGGGGAAGGCCAGGCACAGGCCGCCAGGCCAATGCGCGACCTGGCCCGGCTTGTTGCAGTAGCCCCAGACGCCGCCTACGCGCGCGCTTGCAAGCCCGACGCACAGCTCGGTGCCGGCAGCCGAATGCACGCGCATCTCGCCTGCGCCGCGCAACCGTTTCATGGCCGCTCGCACGCCGCTCTCCAGCGTTGGATCGGGCAGGCAGCGCTCCAGGATCTCGGGATGTTCGTTGCTGACCATCAGCAGGCGCGGCACGATGCCATCGGCGCCTTTGAGGATCAGCGGGAGTTCGGGCGCATGCAGCAGGCCCTCCACGGTGCAATCGATCACCAGGTGGCAGCGCTGCAAGGCGGCCACCACCGGGGCGAGTTGCTGCAAGGCATCGCTGGCGCCGGTGGAACGCACGGGCGCGGGCGCGGCAAGCGCCGGGGACGGCACCCGGATGCGTACGGGCGTGGCGCCCAGCGCTTGCACCGCCAGTTCCGCCAACTCCACATTGACGCGTCGGGATTGGGACTCCGTTACAATCCCAACCACTTCCTGGGCGGACAGGGCGCACAGTTCAAGGGTGCGCCGAAAAGCCGCCAGCCAGCGGTGCTCGATTTGCTCGATGAGCATAGGTCTCCTCCTGGTGCGATCTGCTGCGATCCTGGCAGGGTCCCGGGGGAATGGCCTTGGTGCGCCAGCCCACCGATGCCTCCCGCCGGACGCATTAGCTTTGTGCTTGTGATTCTTGTCGCTGGCGCAAATAATATATGAAATTTCATGGATCCCAGTGGAGCCCGCGCTATGGGCATGCCTGAGGCCACGCCAAGCATCATCGGCAAGGCCGCTTCTCCCGATTTCGATACGCTGCACTTCCGGCGCACGCTGTCCCAGTTCGCCACCGGCGTGACGGTGATCACCACCCGCGCGGGCCCCGGCTCGCCGCCGGGCGCGCCGTTCGTGGGCATTACCGCGAGCTCGTTCAACTCGGTCTCGCTCGATCCGCCGCTGGTGCTATGGAGCATGGCCACGCGCGCCAACAGCCTGCCGATGTTCCGCGACGGCTCGCACTACATCATCAATGTGCTGTCGGCCTCGCAACTGGACCTGTGCCAGCGTTTCGCCACGCTCAAGGGCGACCGCTTCGCGGGCGTCGACTACCGCCTGTCCGAGAACGGCCTGCCGATCCTTGCCAACGCGCTGGCATGGTTCGAATGCCACAACCGCAGCCGCTACGACGAAGGCGACCACGTCATCTTCGTGGGCGAGGTGGAGCGCTGCGGCGTGCACGACAACGCGGGCAACCCGCTGGTGTTCCACGACGGCCGCTTTGCCACCACCGATCCGCTGACGGACTGAAGTCCGGGCGCAGCAGCCATGAAGGATTCGCCCAAGCCGGCCCCGGCGGCCCCAGACGCTTTTGTAGACGGCTACCTGCCCTATCTGCTGGCGCGGGCCAGCCACCTTGTGTCGGGCGAGTTCCACCGGCGGGTCGAGGCAGCCGGGCTCTCCGTGCCCGAATGGCGCGTGCTGGCCACGCTGGCCGACCGGCCAGACTGCACCATCGGCGCACTGGCCGATATCACGCTCACCAAGCAACCCACCCTGACCAAGCTGATCGACCGCATGGCCGCCGACGGTCTCGTCACGCGGCGCAACGGCGCCCTGGACCGCCGCCATGCGCTGGTATCGATCACCGCGCGCGGCCGCAGCCGCGCCCGCGCCCTGCTCGACCAGGCCGCCGCCCATGAGCAACAAGTGCTGGATGACTTTGGCGTCGCGCAGGGCAACCAGCTCAAGGACACCTTGCGCCGCCTGATCGCGCTGCACGCGCCGCGCTGAGTGCCGGCAGCGTTCAGGACCGCGGCTCGCCCTTGACGACCGCCAGCGGCGAGCCATCCGTCTTGATCCTTTGCAGCACGATGTTCGAGCGGATATCCATCACGCCCGGCGTGCGGTAGAGCCGGTTCACGATGAAATCCGAGTAGTGCTTGAGGTTGCGCGCCTGCACGGTCAGGATGTAATTGCTGTCGCCGGTGATGATGTAGGCCGACACCACTTCGGGCCAGGATTGCACCGCCGCGTTGAAGGTATCGTGCCAGCCCTCGGTTTCGGGGCGCATCGACACCTGCACGATCGCCTCCAGTTCCAGGCCGAGCCGCTCGGCGTCGAACCACGCCCGGTAGCCGCCGATCACGCCGTCCTCCTCCAGCAAACGCACCCGCCGCAGGCAGGCCGAAGGCGACAGCGCCACGCGGTCGGCCAGGTCCTGGTTGCTGATGCGCCCGTTCTCCTGGAGGCAGGTCAGGATGCGCAAATCGATGGGATCCAGGTTCATTTCGCAGATTCTTCCATGATTCTCTTAATAGATGAAATTCTATGCGAAAACCACCGCAATCCACTGGTCATTTCGCAAGCCTCTTGTCCGTAATATTGACTATCATGCCGTCATCCGCTCGATGAAGAGCCTTGGAACGCCGCTCCCAGGCGTCAGCCCCCGATGACGAACCGCCCCACCCCCGATACCAACGATAGGCCGCGCCAGCTCTGGGACATCAGCCCCGCGCTCTCGCCCGACACGCCGGTGTGGCCGGGCGACACGCCGTTCCAGCTCGAGCGCAACTGGCAGATCGACGCCCACTGCCCCGTCAATGTCGGGCGCATCACCTTGTCGCCCCACACCGGCGCCCATGCCGATGCGCCGCTGCACTACGCCGCCGACGGCGCGCCCATCGGCGCGGTGGACCTGGCGCCCTACCTCGGCCCGTGCCGGGTGATCCATTGCATCGGTGCGGCCCCGCTGGTCGAGCCCCATCACATCGAACATGCGCTGGCAGGCGTACCGCCGCGTGTGCTGCTGCGCACATACCAGCAGGCGCCACTGGCAACGTGGGACCCGGACTTCTGCGCGGTCGCACCGGAAACCATCGCGTTGCTCGCAGAGCACGGCGTCATGCTGGTCGGCATCGACACGCCCTCGCTGGACCCGCAGGAATCCAAGACCATGGCCGCGCACAACATGGTGCGCCGGCATCGCCTGGCCATCCTCGAAGGCCTGGTGCTCGACGCCGTGGCCGAGGCCGACTACGAACTGATTGCCCTGCCCCTGCGCTTTGCCGGACTCGATGCAAGCCCGGTGCGTGCCGTGCTGCGCAGCCTGGCCTGAACGATCGCACTGAACGACCCGAACCCAACCTTCCCCCGGAAACCTCTCACACATGACCGCACTGACTCGCGAGCAATGCCTCGCCCTCGACCAAGAAGATCCGCTGCGCCACCTGCGCGACCAGTTCGCGCTCCCGCAAGGCGTGATCTACCTCGATGGCAACTCGCTGGGCGCGCGCCCGCGCAGCGCCGCGGCACGCGCCGCCGAAGTGGTGAGCGAGGAATGGGGCACTGGCCTGATCCGCAGCTGGAACACGGCCGGCTGGTTTGAACTGCCCCAGCGCCTGGGCAATATGCTGGCACCGCTGGTCGGTGCCGGCGAGGACGAAGTCGTGGTGACCGACACCACCTCCTCCAACCTGTTCAAGGTGCTGGCGGCCGCGCTGCGCGTGCAGCAAACCCGCGACCCGAAACGCAAGGTGATCGTATCGGAAGCCAGCAACTTCCCCACCGACCTCTACATCGCACAGGGGCTGGCCGACCTGCTGCAGCAAGGCTATTCGCTGCGCCTGGTGAATGCGCCCGAGGAGATCGATGCGGCGGTGGACGCCGACACCGCCGTGCTGATGCTGACCCATGTCAACTACAAGACCGGCGAAATGCTCGACATGGCCAGCGTGACCGAGATGGCGCATGCCCGCGGCGCGCTCACGGTGTGGGACCTGGCCCACTCGGCCGGCGCCGTGCCCGTGGCGCTCAAGGCATCGGGTGCGGACTACGCGGTCGGCTGCACTTACAAGTACCTCAACGGCGGCCCCGGCTCGCCCGCCTTCCTGTGGGTCGCGCCCTCGCTGCGCGATGCCTTCTGGCAACCGCTGTCCGGCTGGTGGGGCCACGCCGCGCCGTTCGCGATGGAACCCGGCTACCGCCCGCGCGAAGGCGTAGCGCGCTTCCTGTGCGGCACCCAGCCCATTGCCTCGCTGGCCATGATCGAATGCGGGCTCGAAATCTACGCCCAGACCGACATGGCAGCGCTACGCGCCAAGTCGCTGATGCTGACCGACCTCTTTATCGCGCTGGTGGAAACACGCTGCGCCGCGCACCCGCTCGAACTGGTGACCCCGCGCGCCCATGCGCGCCGCGGCAGCCATGTGAGCTTTGCCCATCCGGACGGCTTTGCCCTGGTGCAAGCCCTGATCGAGCGCGGCGTGATCGGCGACTACCGCGAGCCGCGCATCGCGCGCTTTGGCTTCACGCCGCTGTACACCAGCTTCACCGAAGTCTGGGATGCGGTGGAAATCCTGCGCGACGTGCTCGATAGCGGCACCTACAAGGCCGAGCGTCACCAGACGCGCGGCCTGGTGACCTGAGCAGGAGCACGCCATGAGCAACCACAAGGGATGCCCGATGTCGGGCGCAGGCGCCACCGAGACCAGCGATGCCAGCTGGCACGACGCCCAGATGGATTTCGCCAAGGACATGAGCTACGGCGATTACCTGGCGCTGGACCAGATTCTCAACGCCCAGCATCCGCTCTCGCCCGAGCACAACGAGATGCTGTTCATCGTGCAGCACCAGACCAGCGAGCTGTGGATGAAGCTGGCGCTGCACGAATTGCGCGCCGCGCGCGAATGCGTGCGCCAGGACCAGTTGCCGCCTGCCTTCAAGATGCTCACGCGAGTCTCGCGCATCATGGAGCAACTGGTGCAGGCGTGGAGCGTGCTGGCGACGATGACGCCGCCGGAGTACTCGGCGATGCGCCCCTACCTCGGGATGTCGTCTGGTTTCCAATCGTTCCAGTACCGCGAGATCGAGTTCATCCTCGGCAACAAGAACGCGGCCATGCTGCGCCCGCATGCGCACCAGCCGCAACACCTGGCGCTGGTGGAAGAAGCCCTGCGCACGCCGTCGCTGTATGACGAAGCGATCCGCCTGATGGCGCGGCGCGGCTTTGCCATCGATGCGGCCTGCATCGAGCGGGACTGGACCAAGCCGGCCGGCGAAAACGCCTCGGTGGAAGCGGCATGGCTGGAGGTCTATCGCAAGCCCGAGGCGCACTGGGAACTGTATGAACTAGGCGAGAAGTTCGTCGACCTGGAAGATGCTTTCCGGCAGTGGCGCTTCCGCCATGTCACCACCGTGGAACGCGTGATCGGCTTCAAGCGCGGCACCGGCGGCACCGAAGGCGTCAGCTACCTGCGCAAGATGCTCGACGTAGTGCTGTTCCCGGAATTGTGGAAGCTGCGCACGGATCTGTAAGCAGGCAAAAGGTAAGCACGCAAAAGCGGACGCGACACCGGCCAAGGCCGGTGTCGCGTCGCTTCAGAGCGCCGGGTCGGACAGCCGCGCCGCCAGCGCGCGCAAGGCCGGCGCCAGCTTGTCGTGGAACACCGCTTCCTCGACCGAGCCATAGGACGCACTGCAACTCAGCATGTGCAGCTCCTTCTCCCCCACCGGACGGAATGCCACCGCGCATGCATGGATGGCCGGGTGCCAGTCACGGAACGACGCCGCATAGCCCAGGGTAGACGCTTGCTCCACCGTGGCACGCATGGCCGCCTCCTGGGTTTTCCACTGTTCGGGATAGGCCAGGGCAAACTCTGCCAGCACCCGTTCGCGCTTGGCTGCCGGCAAGGCCGCCAGGTAAGCGCGGCCCATGGAGCTCGATACCAGCGAAAGCCGCGACCCCACGCCCAGCCCCAGCATCACGCCGGCATCGTTGCGGATCGATTCAAGATAGATCACCTCCATGCGCTCGCGCTTGCCCAGCGAGACCGACACCCCATAAGCCTGGGCGAACGCCAGCATGTGCGGACGTGCCAGCGTCACCACATTGGACGCGGACAGGTAGGAATAGCCTAGTGCCAGCACGCCGGCATCGAGTGCGTACTTGCCCAGGCTATCGTCGTAGCGCAGGTAGCCCAGTTGCACCAGCGTGCCGGCCAGCCGGCTCACGGTGGCTTTGGGAAAGCCCGTGCGGCGCACGAAATCCTGGTTGCCCAGCATCGACTCGCCAGTGCGAAAGCAACGCAGCAGCTCAAGGCCGCGCGCCAGCGCGGCAACAAAATTGGGATCGCTCTCGCGCGGTGTGGCGCTGGCGGCATCCGCCGCAGGCGTGGCTTGCGATTCAGTGGCCAAAAGTGATCTCCGCGGTTTGAATGGAGGCAGCGCGGCCTATTGCATGGATCGCGCATTGCGATATACTACATCATCGGAACAAAGTTCCGCAATGCGGAACCGCAAAGGCACCACGGCGGACCGCGGAATGCGCCGATACTTCCTGAATTCAGGGTTGGCTCCCGAGGCCGCCCATCCCGATCTGCACTAGACCTGCACTACCGAAGGAGACCTACATGGCTGCCAACGCCGAATTCCACTGGGCTGACCCGCTGTTGCTGGACGACCAGCTGAGCGCCGACGAGCGCATGGTGCGCGACGCCGCCCTGGCCTATTGCCAGGACAAGCTCGCCCCGCGCGTACTGCAATCGTTCCGCAATGAGAAGACCGACATCGAGATCTTCCGCGAGATGGGCGAGCTGGGCCTGCTCGGCCCCACCATTCCCGAGGAATACGGCGGCCCCGGCCTGAACTACGTGGCCTACGGCCTGATCGCGCGCGAAGTGGAGCGGGTGGATTCGGGCTATCGCTCGATGATGAGCGTGCAGTCGTCGCTGGTGATGGTGCCCATCCACGAATTCGGCAGCGAAGCGCAAAAGCAGAAATACCTGCCTAAGCTGGCGACCGGCGAGTGGATTGGCTGCTTCGGCCTGACCGAGCCGAACCACGGCTCCGACCCGGGCTCCATGATCACGCGCGCCAAGAAGGTGGCAGGCGGCTACGAGCTGTCCGGCGCCAAGATGTGGATCACCAACTCGCCCATCGCCGACGTCTTCGTGGTGTGGGGCAAGCTGCTCGGCGACGACGGCAAGGAAGCGATCCGCGGCTTTATCCTCGAAAAGGGCTGGAAGGGCCTGTCGGCACCGGCCATCCACGGCAAGGTTGGCCTGCGCACCTCGATCACCGGCGAAATCGTCATGGACCAGGTGTTCGTGCCGGAAGAAAACCTGATGCCGGGCGTGTCCGGCCTGAAGGGGCCCTTCACCTGCCTGAACTCCGCCCGCTACGGCATCGCCTGGGGCGCCCTGGGCGCCGCCGAGTTCTGCTGGCACACCGCGCGCCAGTACACGCTGGACCGCAAGCAGTTCGGCCGCCCGCTGGCCGCCAACCAGCTGGTGCAAAAGAAGCTGGCCGACATGCAGACCGAGATCACGCTGGGCCTGCAAGGCTGCCTGCGCCTGGGCCGCATGAAGGACGAAGGCACCGCCGCGGTGGAAATCACCTCGATCATGAAGCGCAATTCCTGCGGCAAGTCGCTGGACATCGCCCGCGTGGCGCGCGACATGCTCGGCGGCAACGGCATCTCGGACGAATTCGGCGTGATCCGTCACGTGGTCAACCTCGAAGTGGTCAACACTTACGAAGGCACCCATGACATCCACGCGCTGATCCTGGGCCGCGCCCAGACCGGCATCCAGGCGTTCTTCTAAAGCACGCCGCCCGGGCCCGCCCGCTCTCTGCTCTCTCCCAAGAAATAAAAAGGCCCGGCTGCGACGCCGGGCCAAGCACACTACCAAGGAGAGACGACGGGCGAGCCCATCGTTGTACAACGCCGTCCGCCGGCCCGGCGCTACGCGCCCCGGCCGGCCGCTTGCTTACTTGTTGGGTTGCGGCGTCAGCCGCAGGTAAGGCCGCACGGCCTTGTATCCCTTCGGAAATTTCTGCTTTATCACGTCCTCGTCCTTCAGCGAGGGCACAATCACTACATCCTCGCCGTCCTGCCAGTTGCCCGGCGTGGCAACACTATGGCTGTCGGTGAGCTGCAGCGAATCGATCACCCGCAGGATCTCATTAAAGTTGCGCCCGGTGCTGGCCGGGTAGGTGATGGTCAGCCGCACCTTCTTTTCCGGGTCGATCACAAACAGCGAGCGCACCGTCAAGGTCGCGTTCGCATTGGGGTGAATCATGTCGTACAGCTCGGAAACCTTGCGGTCGCCATCGGCGATGATCGGGAAATTGACCGTGGTACCCTGGGTCTCGTTGATATCCTTGATCCACTCCCGATGGGACTCGACAGGGTCGACCGACAGTGCGATGACTTTGACATGGCGCTTGGCAAAATCACCCTTCAGCTTCGCCGTCAGGCCGAGTTCGGTCGTGCAGACCGGTGTGAAATCGGCCGGGTGCGAGAAAAGCACGCCCCAACTGCCGCCCAGCCATTCATGAAAGCGAATCGGGCCTTCACTGGAATCCTGTTCGAAATCCGGTGCGATGTCACCCAGACGTAGAGCCATGCGGGTCTCCTCAAGAGGCAAAATAGGGTGGAACCACTCTAGTCCGATTGCGATCCAACCCAAACGAATATAAAGTCACTACAAAATCACCTTTTTGTAGTAAGACCTTTGTTAAGACCTTTGTCCTGCGTCACAGTCCTGCACGCTGTGTCGGACTCGTGGTGTTGAAACCACGGCGGTTCCCCGCATATGCTAGTAAAGAGGGCGAGAAGCTGCCCGACAACGTGCGGGGAAGGCAAAATGTCACAATCCGAAACCACCGCCCGCAACAGGAGAAACTGATGAGCGATGTCAAGACCGTTTTGTCCGATGCCGAAGAACTGCTTAAGCAAGCGGCCTCGACCACAGGCGAGAAAGCTGCCGAACTGCGTGAGCGCGGCATGGGCCTGCTGAAACAAGCCAAAGAAAAGGCCCAAGACCTCCAGGACGCCGTGGTCACCAAGAGCAAGGCGGCTGCACGTGCCACCGACGATTACGTCCATGACCATCCGTGGCGCGCAGTCGGCGTTGCCGCCGGCGTCGGCCTGCTGATCGGCCTATTGCTGAACCGCAAGTAATTCGCCAGGCCGCAGGCCTCGCGCATGAACCCGAACGCCTTGCACCTGGGTCGCCACATGTCGCGGCGCAGTGCCGGGCAACGCCCCGCCAGCGGTCCCGCACCGCTGGCGGGGCTCCCCGTCTGCAGCAGGTGCAGCGCTTCGCCGCTGCACGCCTTCGCCGGAATTGAATGAGCGACCCCACCTCTTCCCCCAAGTTTATGGATGCCCTGCGCAGCCTGGCAGGATCACTGGTGGCAATGGTGCAGACTCGCCTTGAACTTGCCAGCGTCGAACTCGCGGAAGAACGCTCCCGGCTGATGAAGATGGCCTTGCTGGCCTGTTTCGGCCTGGTGTTCTTTGGCCTGGCCATGGTGACGCTGACCGTATTGATCGCCATCGTGTTCTGGGACACCTACCGCTGGCAGGCCCTGGGCGTGCTGGTTGCGCTATACCTGGCCGCCTGCGCAATCTGCCTCGCGGTTGCCCGCCATCTGGTGCGCAATGCCCCGCCCCTGTTCGAAGCGACGCTGGCCGAGATCGACAAAGACCGGGAGATCCTGCGCCGATGAGCACACCACACACCCCAGGCGAGCCGGCCGACAACGCGGCCGGCACCGCATCCACCGCCAAAGCGCCTCGCTCGCACCAGCGCCCCGTACGTTTCGCGCGGGAGGTGCGCCTGCCCCTTGCCATTCGCAAGGAGCTGCTGATCACGCGCGCCGCGCTTGAGCGCTACGACTGCGCCCAGGCGCTCCATCACGTCCGTGGCAGCGCGACCCGCCTCGGCCGCTTCAGCACCTGGCTGCCGCGCATGACCCGGCCCGCCTCCTGGCTCAAGCTGCTTGGACTCGCCAAGGACTACCCACTGCTCAGCTCAGCCGTGTCCCTGGCGTTGCCGCTGCTGCGCAAGACCCCGGTGCTGCGCTGGGGCTGGAAGCTGTCCAAGTTCGGCGCGCTGGCCGCAGCCGGCTACTGGGCCTACGAGACTTTTCAGAAAAGCTCCGCCCAGGATGCCCGCAAGACCCCGTCCGACACCGTCGACACAGGGTTCCGCGACCCGCTGGTGCGTTAGCACCGCGATACGCCATGCAAGGCCGCCACCTGCGCCGGCCTTGCCTACCGAGGGCCTGCCATACGGCAATGAAGGCAATCAGCGCCACTCGCCGCGGCGAGCCGCCGTACACCACCATCGCGGCGCGCGCTCCAACGCTTATTCGACGCAAGGTGACAGCCCAATGACCCAACGAGCGGAAATGCAGCAAAAGGCGTTCTACCTGCTGCTGGCAGTCGTGTCGATAGCCTTCTGCTTCGTCCTGCGACCTTTCTTCGGCGCTGTGTTCTGGGGCGCCATCCTGGCCATCATCTTCACGCCGCCCAACAACTGGCTGACCCGGCGCATGGGCGGCCGACGCAACCTGGCATCGCTGACCACGCTGACGCTATGCCTGCTGATCGTCGTGCTGCCGCTGATCTTTGTCACCGGCGCCCTGATCCAGGAAGGCAGCACCGTCTACCAGCAGATCAAGTCCGGCCAGCTCAATTTCGGCGCCTACTTCCAGCAAGCCTTGCACGCCCTGCCGCCGTCGGTGACAAGGGTGCTGGACCGCTTCGGCCTGACCGATATCAGCGACCTGCAGCAAAAGCTCACCGCGGGGGCCGCCCAGGCCAGCCAGATCATCGCCGCGCAGGCGCTCAGCATCGGGCAGAACACATTCCAGTTCGTGGTCAGCTTTGGCGTGATGCTGTACCTGCTGTTCTTCCTGCTGCGCGATGGCCCGCAGCTTTCCAAGATCATCATGCGGGCGATTCCGCTGAGCGAGCCGCACAAGCAGCACCTGCTGCGCAAGTTCACCACCGTGGCCCGCGCCACCGTCAAGGGCAACATCGCCGTGGCCGCGGTGCAAGGCGCGCTGGGCGGCCTGGCCTTCTGGTTCCTCGGCATCCAGGGCTCGCTGCTGTGGGGTGTGCTGATGGGCTTCCTGTCGCTGCTGCCCGCGGTAGGCGCCGCACTGATCTGGGGACCGGTGGGGATCTACTTCCTGCTGACCGGCGACGTGGGCAAGGGCTCCATCCTGATCGGCTTCTGCGCGGTGGTGATCGGCGCGGTGGACAACGTGCTGCGCCCTATCCTGGTCGGCAAGGACACTCGCATGCCCGACTGGGTGGTGTTGATCTCCACGCTGGGCGGCATGGCGCTGTTCGGGTTGAGCGGCTTTGTCATCGGCCCGCTGATCGCCGCGCTGTTTATCGCCAGCTGGGACCTGTCCACGTCCACGCGGGAAGAAATCGAGCGCCGGGACGCCACGCACGACAAGGACCCGACGCCGCCCGCACCGTCCACAGGCGCAACCGGGCAAGCCAGCGCCAAGGCACCGGGCCCCGAGGCGGCGCGCACGGACTGAGCCGCGCCGCCGTTTGCCGGCCCCAAACACATCAAGGAGTGAGCATTGCGTCAAGACAAACCATCATCCGGTGCGCAGGCGCCGGCAAAGGTAAAGCACTACGGCGTGCGTGAACTGTTCCGCAAACCGGACCGTTCCCAGTTCTCGATCTCGCCGGATGGCCGCCACCTGTCCTTCCTCGCCCGGCACCAGGGCCGCCAGAACGTCTTCGTGCAGGCCATCGACACCGAAGGCAACGTGTTGGGCGAAGCCCGGCCGCTGACCCACGAGAGCGAGCGCGACCTGCCCTTCCACACCTGGAAAGGCAACGCGCACATCCTGTATGCGAAGGACTTTGGCGGCGACGAGAACTTCCACGTGCTGTCGGTGCCGATCGACGGCGGCGAACCAGTCGACCTGACCCCGTACCCCGGCGTGCGCGCGGAGATCATCGACGATCTCGAGGACGATGACCGCCATATCCTGCTGTCGCACAACAGGCGCGACCCGGAGGTATTCGACGTGCTGCGCGTCGATGTCGTCACGGGCGAGTCCGTGCAGATCGCGGAAAACCCGGGCAACGTGATGAGCTGGGGCACCGACCACGCAGGCCGCCTGCGGGTAGCCACCGCCAGCGACGGCGTGAACACCACGCTGCTCTACCGCGATACCGAGGACGAGCCTTTCCGCCCGATCCTGACCACCGACTTCCGCGAGACGGTCTCGCCGCTGTTCTTCACCTTCGACGACAAGCAGCTGTATGTGCAGTCGAATCGCGGCCGCGACAAGACGGCGATATTCGAGTTCGATCCGCAGACCGCCAGGGAAGGCCGCCTGGTCTTCGAGCACGATGAGGTCGATGTCGGCGGCCTGTCCTACTCGCGGCATCGTCGCGTGCTGACCGCCGCCTGGTACACCGACTGGAAGACGCACCGCCATTTCTTCGACGCCCATGCCGAGCAGATCCATGCCGACCTGGAACGGCAACTGCCGGGCTACGAGCACCACGTTACCAGCATCACGCGCATTGAGACCCGCATGATCGTCTCCGCGTCGAGCGACAAGACCACCGGCACGCGTTTCCTGTACGACAGCGGCACGCAAAAGCTGGTCGCGCTAGGCAAGGTGCAGCCCTGGCTGGATGAAGCCGACATGGCCGGCATGCAGCCAATCCGCTTCACCTCGCGTGACGGCCTGCAGATCCACGGCTACCTGACGCTGCCGGTGGCCAGCGCGGGAGAGCCTGCGCCGCAGGGCCTGCCGCTGGTGGTCAACCCGCACGGCGGCCCGTGGACGCGCGACGTATGGGGCTTCAACCCCGAGGTGCAGTTGCTGGCCAATCGCGGCTATGCCGTGCTGCAGATCAACTTCCGCGGCTCTACCGGCTACGGTCGCGCATTCTGGGAGGCGAGCTTCAAGCAGTGGGGCAAAACCATGCAGCACGATATCGACGACGGCGTCGACTGGCTGGTCGCGCAAGGCATCGTGGACCCTAAGCGCATTGCGATCTACGGCGCCAGCTATGGCGGCTATGCAACGCTGGCGGGCGTAGCCTTCACGCCGGAGCGCTACGCCGCGGCCATCGACTATGTCGGCGTATCGAACCTGTTCACGCTGCTGGAGACCATTCCCGCGTACTGGAAACCGATGCTAGACATGCTGTACGAGATGGTCGGCAACCCCAACGTGGAAGCCGAGCGCCAAGCCCTGCACGATGCCTCGCCGGTGTTCTTCGCGGACAAGATCCGCACGCCGCTGCTGGTGGCGCAAGGCGCCAACGATCCGCGCGTCAAGCAGGCGGAGAGCGACCAGATCGTCCAGGCGCTGCGCTCGCGCGGCGTGGATGTGGAATACCTGTTAAAGGAAAACGAGGGCCACGGCTTCCACAACGAGGAAAACACCTTCGACTTCTACGAAGCCATGGAAGCGTTTCTCGCCAGGCATCTGGCCAGGGAAGGCTGACTTGCGGCTGCTCCGCGCCCGAACATCAGGCGCGGGCACATGAAACAAAAAAGGCGTAGCGGTTGCCCGCTACGCCTTTTCGCAATGCTGGTGGGTCGTGCGTGACTCGAACACGCGACCAACGGATTAAAAGTCCGCTGCTCTACCGACTGAGCTAACGACCCGGAAAAACTGAAGCCGCGATTATAGGAATATCTTGGCCCTAAAGTCAACCTTTGAACACGAACTACTCGTGCTAGATCATGCGCTCAAGGCGCCATATCTGGTAGCGGAAGCCGAGCACCGAGCCAAGCAGGATGCCGGCCAGCGCAATAAACGAGCCAATCGCCAGCGTGGATACGCCTGACAGCCCCTGGCCGATGGTGCAGCCCAGCGCGGTCACGCCACCCACGCCCATCAGGACGCCGCCCACCAGATGATTGCCGACGTCCTCGGCGTTGCCAAAGCCCTCCCAGCGAAAGGTGCGGGTCACCAGTGCGTACGCAGCGGCGCCGGCCACCACGCCGAACACGCTGACGATGCCGATGGTCAGCGCCTTGCTCTTGTCGCTGAACATCATCAGCCAGTCGAGCGTGTAGGCATAGGGAGCGACAAAGCTCAGGCTCTCCATGCGGCCGCTGTTGCTGGCAACGAACAGTTCCTCGAGCGTATTGGGATCCTCAGCGACATAGCCGAGGTGCCCGGACACGTACCACATGGCCACGATGATCAGGCCCACCGCGAGGCCACCAAGCAGGTTATCGAAGGTGCGGAAGCCGCGTCCCGCCATCGCCCAGATCACCAGCGCCCCGCCCACCACCAGCGCGATGCCGACTTGCAGCGTGGCGCGCGCCAAGCCGCTGGCGTGCGCCAGCACGGAGGGCAGGTCTTGCGTGGTGGGCAACGTGAGCGCCACGGCATCGACGGTGTTTACGCGAATCACGCCAAACAGGCCGCGCAGCGTCATATACGCCGACAGCCCCAGGAAGACGAACACCACCAGCGACTTAAGGTTCCCGGCGCCGATACGCACCAGCGTCTTGCTGCCGCAGCCCGAGGCCAGCACCATGCCGAAACCGAACATCAGCCCGCCCACCAGGGCGGAGAGCCAGTTGAGCTTGCTGGCGGCATAGATGGTCTTGGTGGGATCAATGTAGCCGCCCGCAGCCAGCGCGGCGGTGCCGATCATGGCCACGCCGATGGCCAGCCCCCACATGCGCATGCGGGTCCAGTCGCCCATATTGACGACGTCGGAGACCGCACCCATGGTGCAGAAGTGCGTGCGCTGGAGCACCGCCCCAAACAGGAAGGTCAGGATGAAGGTGCTCGCCAGTATGGTACGGCTGAGCGCGGCAATATCGATTTCGGGCATGGGTGTCCGGCGGGGAAAGCGGAACGGGTGGGTGCGCGCAGGCGCGCTGGTGGCAATGGCAACCGTCAGGCTGCGCCCTGGTAGCGGGTGGGATCCGGCACGCCAGCGGCCTCGAAGCCCGCGCGGCGGATGCGGCAAGAGTCGCACACGCCACAGGCCCGGCCGTCGTCGTCGGCCTTGTAGCACGATACCGTCATGCCGTAATCCACCCCGAGCTTGACGCCGGCGCGGATGATCTCGCCCTTGGTCATGTCGATGATGGGCGCGTGCACACGGATGCGCTCGCCTTCGACGCCGGCCTTGGTGGCCAGGTTGGCAAGCGCCTCGTAGGCGGACACGTACTCGGGCCGGCAATCCGGATAGCCAGAGTAGTCGACCGCGTTGGCACCGAAGAACAGGTCACGGCCGCCAACGGCCTCGGCCCAGCCCAGGGCCAGCGACAGCATGATGGTATTACGGGCCGGCACGTAGGTGACCGGAATGCCGCCGACGGCGCCGTCCGTAGGCACCTCAAGGCTATCGTCGGTCAGCGCGGAGCCGCCGAAGCGGCGCAGGTCCAGGTCGATGATCTCGTGGCGCACCGCGCCCAGGGCGGCGGCCACGCGCTTTGCGGCCTCCAGTTCCGAGGAGTGGCGCTGACCGTAGCGCATCGACAACGCATAGGTCTCGAAGCCCTGCGCATTGGCCATGGCAAGGACGGTGGCGGAGTCCAGGCCGCCGGAAAGCAGGACGATAGCGCGTTTTTTCATGATGGCACGGCGCGGCGCCTGGAGGCGCCACGCAAAATTCGAGGCGAATCGGGTATTTTAGCGCGCCCAAGACTAAAGGCCCGCGGATGCGGGCCTTTAGTGTATTGACTGCTACCTGGGCCGCTTGGCAGCCCCCGCCCTCTCAGGCACTCACTTCAGCGTCTTGAGGCGATTGCTCGCCGCCTGCGCGCCCTCGGTGCCAGGGTATTTGGCTACCACCTGCTCCAAGGTCTTGCGGGCCGCGGGCTTCTGGCCCGATTCGATCTGGTTGTTGGCGATGGCGATCAGCGCATCCGGCACCTTGGGGTGATCCGGATAGGCCTGCACCATGTTCTGCAGCACCGAGGTCGAGCCGCGGTAGTCGCGCTGCGCGTACAGCGAGTTGCCGAGCCAGAATTGCGCCAGCGGCACGTACGGGCTCTGCGGGTACTTCTTGATGAAGCCCGCGAACACGTTGCCGGCACCCTTGAAGTCCCCGGTCTGGAACTGCTTGAGCGCGGCATCGTATTCGGTCTTCTCGCCAGGTTGCGACAGCCCTTCGCGGCCATCCACGGTGACCTGTTGCGGCTCGAATTTCTTCAGGCGTGCATCCAGGTCCGCGTAGTAGTCCTTCTGCTGCTTTTGCAGCGTCGTCACCTCGTTCTGCAGCATCTCGTTCTGGCCGCGCAGCCGCGCTACTTCCTGGCGCAGACCTTCGAGCTGGTTCTGCATGTCGAGCTGGGC
Organism: Cupriavidus sp. UME77; assembly: GCF_014170355.1. Lineage (NCBI taxonomy): Bacteria > Pseudomonadati > Pseudomonadota > Betaproteobacteria > Burkholderiales > Burkholderiaceae > Cupriavidus > Cupriavidus sp. UME77. The sequence goes on along the minus strand of NZ_LZZU01000086.1, from coordinate 3,274 downwards.
GCGGCTGTTCTGGTCGATGCGCTGCGAAGCCGTCGCCTGGAAACCGTTGAACTGGTCCCGCATGTTGACGATGGCTTTGCGCGCCTCGTCATCGTCGAACACGCCGGCCCGCGCCTGCGCCAACGGCAGCAGGCTGGCGCAGGACATCGCAGTAAGCAATACCAACTTGGAGACGCGTGCTTTCATGAGATGGCTGTCCGCAGATTAGTACGTGATGTCCGCGCGGCGGTTTTCTGCCCAGGCGGCTTCGTCGTGACCGGTTGCCTTGGGCTTTTCCTTGCCCAGGCTGACGGCTTCCATCTGGGTTTCCGGCACGCCCAGCGAGGACAGCGAGCGGCGCACGGCTTCGGCGCGCTTCTGGCCCAGTGCCAGGTTGTATTCGCTGGTGCCGCGCTCGTCGGTGTTGCCCTGAATCAGGATGCGGCGACCCTTGTTGGCGGCCAGGTACTTGGCGTGCTCCGACAGCATGCCCTGGTAGTCGGACTTGACGCTGTAGCTGTCGAAGTCGAAGTACACGCTGCGCTTGGCCAGCGGGCTGTTCGGATCGTTCAGCGGATCACGCGACACGTCCACCGGCGCCACGGCGCGGGCGTCGGTCGAAGGCGTACCCTTGTTGCCGGCACCGGCGTTGGCGGTGTCGTCCAGCTTGACGCCGGAGCTGCAAGCGCCGAGGGCCAGCAGAGCGGCGACGGCAAGGGTTTTGGTCAACATATTGGTCATAGCTAGGAACTCCTCGTTTATTGCATGAATGGTCCCCAGGACGGCTCGCGAACCTCGCCGGACTGGAGCGACAAAACCTGCCGGGTACGCCCGTCAGTGGACACTGCCGCCAGCACCGAGCGACCTCCCGCCCGGGTGGCATAAAGAATGTACTTACCGTTGGCGGCGAAGCTCGGAGCCTCGTCGTTGGCGGTGTCGGTCAGCGAGGTCACGTCGCCGTTGCCGAGATCCATCAGCTGCAGCTTGAAGCCGCCGCTGCGGGTGATATAGGCCAGCTGCTTGCCATCGGGGGAAATGCGCGGGCTCACGTTGTAGCTACCCTTGAAGGTCACGCGCTGGGCCGCGCCACCCTCTTCGCCGCCGGCCGGCATGCGGTAGATCTGCGGCGCACCGCCGCGATCGCTGGTGAAGTAGATGCTGCGGCCATCCGGCGCGTATTGCGGCTCGGTATCGATGGCGCTGCTGCGGGAAAGGCGCTTGAGCCCGGAGCCATCGGCGCCAACCTGGTAAATCTGGGTATTGCCGTCGCGCGACAGCGCCACCGCCAGGCGCTGGCCGTCAGGCGACCACGAAGGCGCGCTGTTGTTGCCCTTTTGGTTCGACACCAGCGTGCGCTTGCCGGTCGCCAGGTCGTGCACGTAGACCACCGGCTTCTTGGCCTCAAAGGACACGTAAGCGACCTTGCTGCCATCCGGCGACCACGACGGCGAGATGATCGGCTCGTTGCTGGTCAGCGCCACCTGAGAGTTCTGGCCGTCGGAGTCCGAGATCAGTAGCTGGAAACGCCCGCCCACCCGCGAGACATAGGACAGCCGCGTGGCAAACACGCCGCGCTCGCCCAGCAGCTTTTCGTAGATGTAGTCGGCAATCTTGTGGCCGGTCACGCGCAGCTGGTTTGCGCTGACAGTGAAGGCCAAGCCACCCAGGCTGGTGCCCTTGACGGTGTCGTAGAGGCGAAAGCGCACGTCATACTGGCCGTTGCCGGTAGGTGTGACGCTGCCGGCCACGAAGGCATCGGCGCCGCGCGCCTTCCAGCTGCCAAGGTCGGCATTGGCGGACTCTGCCACCGTGGCGCCACCCGGGTCGACATTGCGGAAGCGGCCGCTGCGCTGCAGGTCACTGCGGATGATGGCGGTGAGATTTTGCGGGGCCTGAGCTTCGCCCTGGAAGTTGGCCGTGGCGATGGGGAACTGGCTGGCGCCAACGCCGGTGATTTCAACGTTCAATTGCGCCTGTGCGCTGCCGGCCGAACACGCCAGCACCACCGCCAGCCCGGCAAACAGGGCCTGCGCGCGGGTGCCGCGCCGCTGCGCGGCCAGCCAAAGGGGGGCCCAAAGCTTTCGCATGCTGCTCCTCAATCGAGATCAATATTCATCGAGCGCGGCCGGCAAACGGGAGCCGTGGAACGGGCAAGCATGCTGAAGGCTTGTCGCATGCCCGTATCGCGTGCCCCGGGCACATTTGCCGGCTGCGTCAGGCAACCTGTCATCCTAGCGTTGGGACTGCGGTGCATCGACGTAGGTTGCAATATGTTGCAATTCGAATGTTCCCGTGCCATCGCCATCGCCGTACCTCTTAATCCTTAGGCTTGAAGGTGATCGTGAAGCTGGCTGGCGCCTTGCCGTTTTCGTCGCGGGGCAGCGGATCCGAGCGCTCCACGGCACGCAGCACGGCGTTGTCCCAGCCCGAATTGCCGCTGGACTTGGACAGCCGCGCGGACATCAAGGAGCCGTCCGGCGCCAGTTGAACCGACACCACCGCGGCCGGATTGCCAGGCACGTCTTCGGTAAACACGATATTCGGCTTGACGCGGCGACGCACGCGATCCGGGTAGCCAGGCGAGGCCTTGCCGCCAGAACCAGCACCGCTGCCGGCGCTGCTGCCGACACCGCCGGCGCCGCCGACTGCCGCCCCGCCCCCGGCCATGGCCTGCAGCCGCGCCAGTTCACTGTGGCGCTGGGCATTGGCGGCGGCGTCGCGCTTGGCCTTGGCATCCGCATCAGCCTTGGCTTTCGCGTTGGCGGCGGCCTTGGCTTCGGCGTTAGCCTTGGCCTTGGCGTCGGCGGCTGCCTTTGCCTTGGCGTCAGCCTCCGCGCGCGCCTTGGCATCCGCCTCGGCACGGCTCTTGGCCTCGGCGCGGGCCTTGGCGTCGGCTTCCTTGCGCTCGCGCTCAACCTGCTCCTTGCGCTGCTCCTGCAGCGCGGCCTGCCTGCGAGCGTCTTCCTTGCGCTGGGCTTCCTTCTTCAGCTCGTCCTTCTTCTGTTCTTCGCGGCGTTGCTCTTCACGGCGTTGCTCTTCGCGGCGCAGGTCGTCCTTGTGCTGGGCATCCTTGCGGGCAGCCTCCTTGCGGGCCGCTTCCTGCCGATCGGCTTCCTGGCGCGCGCGCAGGTCGGCTTGCTGGCGCGCCTCCTCACGGGCGGCGGCCTCGGCCTGGCGGCGCTTTTGCTGCTGCAGGGCAATCTCTGCGTCCTCTTCGGCACGAGACCTTACCGCTGGCGCAGGAGGCGCGGGACGGGCTTGTACGATAGGCTGGGGTTCGGGAGGCGGCGGGGGC